>NZ_JBHWYX010000002.1:0-293333 GCF_042728795.1 Streptomyces sp. NPDC060184 | reverse complement strand
AAGACGTCGCGGTGGTGGGCGAAGTAGATCTCGGGGAGCTGGATGTGTTCGCGTTGGATGTACTGCCAGACGTCGAGTTCGGTCCAGTTGGAGATCGGGAAGACGCGGACGTGTTCGCCGGGGGCGTGGCGGCCGTTGTAGAGCTGCCAGAGTTCGGGGCGTTGGCGGCGGGGGTCCCATTGGGAGAACTCGTCGCGGAGGGAGAAGACGCGTTCCTTGGCGCGGGCCCTCTCCTCGTCGCGGCGTCCGCCGCCGAAGACGGCGTCGAAGCGGTGCTGCTGGATGGCTTCGGTGAGGGGGAGGGTCTGGAGGGGGTTGCGGGTGCCGTCGGGGCGTTCGCGCAGGGTTCCGGCGTCGATGTAGTCCTGGACGGAGGCGATGTGCAGGCGCAGTCCGTGGGCGGCGACGGTGCGGTCGCGGTAGTCGAGGACTTCGGGGAAGTTGTGGCCGGTGTCGACGTGCAGGAGGGTGAAGGGGATCGGTGCGGGGGCGAAGGCCTTCAGCGCGAGGTGGAGCATCACGATGGAGTCCTTGCCGCCGGAGAAGAGGATCACCGGCCGCTCGAACTCCCCCGCCACCTCGCGGAAGATGTGCACCGCCTCCGACTCCAGCGAGTCCAGGTGCGAGCGGACCGGGGCCGTGCCGGCCGCCCGCGCGCGGCGGGCCGTCGGGGCCGCGGGGGCCGTGAGGGTGTGGTTCATGCGGGGTCCTCCCCGTCGTGCGGGACCGGGGCGCCAGGGCCCTCCGGTCGGTCGAGCGGTTCTTCGAGCGGTCGGTGCGGCAGCCCGTCGCGCGGTCGGTCGCGCGGTCCGTCGAGCGGTCCGTCCGCCGGTCCGCCGGGCGGTCCGTCGAGCAGGTCCAGGACGGCCCGGGCCGATTCGGCCACGGTCCGGCGGTGGGCGGCGATCCGCAGATCGGGCGATCCGGGCGCCTCGTACGGGTCGTCCACCCCCGTGAGCCCGCTGATCTCGCCCGCCGCCTGCCGGGCGTACAGCCCCTTCACGTCGCGTACCGAGCAGACCTCCACCGGGGTCGCGACATGGACCTCCAGATAGCGGGTGCCGCTCTTCGCGTGCCGGGCGCGGACCGCCTCGCGGCTGTCGGCGTAGGGGGCGATGACGGGGACGAGCGCGACGACGCCGTTGCGGGCGAGGACCTCGGCGACCAGCCCGATGCGCTGCACGTTGGTGTTCCGGTCCTCGCGGGAGAAGCCGAGCCCGGCCGAGAGGAACGTACGGATCTCGTCGCCGTCCAGTACCTCGACCCGTCGGCCCGCCGCGCGCAGCCGCTCCTCGACCGCGCGCGCCAGGGTGCTCTTGCCGGAGCTGGGCAGGCCGGTCAGCCACACGGTGGCGCCGCCGGAGGGGATGCGGCAGGGGCTCAGCACGGGTACCCCCAGGCGCGGGAGATCTCGCGCAGACGTGCGGGGACTTCTTCGGCGGAGGGCAGCGGGCGGGCCTGCTGGATTGTGCCGGACTTGATGTTGTCGCTCCAGTCCCCGATGAATGCCTGGAAAGGACCGTGGTCCTGCTTTCCGTAATTCAGCATTTCCGGGGTCCATTCGACACCGATGAATTCGCAGATTTTCTTGGTGACGCCGGCGGGGTCCTCCGTCAATTCCTCGTACCGCACGGTGAGGCCCGGCAGCGCGGCGCGCGCCTCGTGGACGGCGTCCACGTACGTCTTCACCTCGGAGACGGTCGCTTCCAGGTCGCGGTCGGGGCGGCCGTTGACGAGCGAGGTCACCATCGAGGCCGGGTGGCGCAGCAGGAAGACGAACCGGGCGTCGGGCCAGGCCTCGTGGAGGCGCCGCCAGATGAGGGCGTTGCCGGGCGTCTTGTCGACGATGACGTCCTTGCCGCTGTGGACCAGCTCGCGGTGGAGCACCCGGTCCCAGAGCAGATGTTCGAGTTCGGCCCGGTCGAGGCCGAGCTTGTCCATCGCCTTCTCGCTGTACGCCTTCTGCAGCCGCACCTCCAGGGTGCGCAGATGCATCTCGTGGGGGGCGCGCACCGAGGGGTGGCTGTTGAGCAGCACCCGCAGCAGGGTGGAGCCCGAGCGCACCGAGGAGATGACGAAGACGGGGTCCGGAACCAGCCGCGCTCCCCGGGGAGCGGGCCTCGCGGGTGCCGGTCGTCGGGTGGTCGCCGCGCCCACGCGGTTCCTCAGGGCGCGCAACGTCCGGCGGGCCCGGCGGCCGGCCGCCCTCACCCGTGGGTCGTGCTGGAGCATTCGGTTCGTACCTCCTCGTGGATGCGGCATTCCGCACTGCGTACCCCGAGTTTTATTACGGGTTCATGAAATGGGCGTGATTCGAAACTGTGCCGGTGGTGAGATCTTGCTGAGAGATTGATGAGAAACCGGGCTGTGTTACGGTCGCCTCCGTGCGGAGAGAGATAATTCCAGGAATGAATTTCCGGAACGCGCCGGGAAGCCCGGTGCCGACGGCCGGTGGCGGGCGCCGGACCTCCGCCGGGCCGACCCGTCTCCTCGTCACCGGTGGAGCGGGATTCGTCGGCTCGGCGTACGTGCGCCACCTCCTCGGCCCCGACGGTCCCCGCGACGTGACCGTGACCGTGCTGGACAAGCTGACCCACGCGGGCACCCTGACCAACCTCACGACCGTGCTCGCCGATCCGCGGTTCGGGTTCGTGCACGGGGACGTCTGCGATCCGGAGGTGACCGCCCGGCTGGCCGCCCGGCACGACGGGATCGTGCACTTCGCGGCCGAGACGCAGGTGGACCGGTCGGTGGACGGTACGGCGGTCTTCGTGGCGACCAACGTGCTCGGTACGCAGACCCTCGCGGAGGCCGCCCTGCGCGGCGGGGTCCGCACCTTCGTGCACGTCTCCACCGACGAGGTGTACGGCCCCGGGGGCGCGGGCCCCCGCGCCGAGGAGGCCCTGCTCGCCCCCGACTCCCCGTACTCCGCGTCGAAGGCGTCCGCCGACCTGATCGCGCTGGCCCACCACCGCACCCACGGCCTGGACGTCCGCGTGGTACGGGCCGCCGGGACGTACGGCCCGCACCAGTTCCCCGAGCACACCGTGCCGTCCCTGGTCACCCGGCTGATGGGCGGGCTCGACACGGTGCGCGGGGAAGGGGGCGCGGGCGGGGGCGCCCGGGTGCGTGACTGGCTGCACGTCGAGGACCACTGCCGGGGCATCGAACTCGCCCGGACCCGTGGCCGCCCCGGCCGCACCTACAACCTCGGCGGCGGGGCGGAACTGAGCGAGGACCAGCTCGCCGGGCTCCTGGCGGAGCTGTGCGGCGCCCTCCCGGCGGGCCGCCCCGCCACCCGTACCGAAGAGGTCTCCGCGACCGGTGCCGTCTGGTCGCGGGCCCGTACGGAACTGGGCTACCGACCGCGCCGCGCGCTCCCCGAGGCGCTCGCCGAGACCACCGCCTGGTACCGGGAGAACCGTGCCTGGTGGGAGCCGCTCACCTCCTGACCGGTACGGTGCGGCGCGGCACCGGCCGTACAGGGACGCACGGGGCATTTGGGGCACGCGGTGAACCGGAACGGTGCACCCCGCACGAGGTGTTGACGGTTCTCGGACACAGAGACGAGGTCAAGGCAGTGTCCTAACGTCACGTCACTCGGTTAGATGAGTGTGGACACCAGAACGCCTCGGTTCGACGATCAACCCGCCCTGAGCATGACCAAGGTGGACAGCGACCCCGCGCAGGTCATCGTCAACCACGCCAGCTTCCGGGTGCAGCTTCCCCCGGGCCAGCGCACACGGCTGCGGGGTCCGGCTCCGGTCGGTGCCGCACGCGTCCCGGCGATGAGCGGAGCCGGGGGGCGCAGGCGGGCCCCGGTCGTCTGGAGCGGGAGGTCGGAGCCGGGCGACCCGGGGGCGTCGGGCCTGCTCCAGGCCGTACGCAACTCCTCCACCGGCCACGCCCCCTCCGGTGCCACCCAGCTCATCCCGCGCCTGGACGAGACGCAGCCCAACCCGGTGCTGCCCACCTCGCAGCGCGCGGGCGGCGGCCCGCTCCTGCCGCCCATGCGGCAGGCGGTCGGCGCGTACGACGGCACCGGCCCCGCGTACGACGGCTTCGACCGGTACGACGAGAAGTTCGGCAACGACCGCTACGGCGCCACCGCGTTCGGCGACGAGCAGTTCGGCGACGGGTACGAGGACGACCCGGACGAGGGCGCCGAGGCCCGCGACCGGCGGACCTCCGGCGACTCCGTCCGGCACGCCTACTACCCGGGCCGCCGGATGAACCTCGGTGTCGTCCTCTTCCCGCTCCGCGTGTTCCTCGGCTTCATCTCCATCTACGCGGGCATGGGCAAGCTCTGCGACCCCGTCTTCTTCGACGGCGGCGAACGCGGCTCCATGGTCAAGTGGCTCAACTCGCTCCACCCGTGGGCGGCGGCCGAACCGCTGCGCGAGGCCGCCCTCCAGCATCCGGTCGGCGCGGGCCTCACCGTCGCCTTCCTGCAGGTCGTCGTCGGTGTGCTCACCGTCCTCGGCCTCTGGCAGCGGGTCGCCGCCGCCTTCGGCGCGCTGCTCTCCGCCGCGCTGCTGGTCACGGTCAGCTGGCACACCGTCGCCGTCTACGACGCCCCCGACATCATCTTCCTCGCCGCCTGGAGCCCGCTCGTCATCGCGGGCGCCCCGGTCTACTCGGTCGACGCCCGCCTGGCCGGGGAGGCGTGGCGCCGGCTCGGCCCGCGCTCCGAGCTGTGGGAGCTCCGCAGCCGGGTGCTGCGGCGCGGCTCGGTCCTGGCGAGCGTGATCGTCGGACTCACGCTGCTCGTCGGCTCGGTGCTGGGCGGTGCGGTCCGGTCCACCCAGGTCGTGACCGTACCGGGCCCGGACGAGAAGCCGACCAACCAGCTGCCCGGCATGCCGCTCCCGGAAGAGACCCCGGAGAAGCCCAAGGCGCCGAAGAAGACGGTCCCGGAGCACACCCCCGTACCGTCCCGCTCCGTCGCCCCGCAGACCCCGCCCGCCGAGCGCACCACCCCGAGCACCGGGGCCACCGCCGGACAGGCCACCACCGGTACGGCCGCCGAGCCCAGCGCGACGCAGGGCACCGTCCAGGAGCCCCCGCGGCAGGAGACGTCTCCGCAGGCACCCCCGTCCGCCAGCTCCTCCGGCCCGTCCTCCGCCGGTGCCACCACCGGCGGCGACGGAGGCGGCGCCACCGGCGGGGACACCTCGGACCCGTCCGACGGCGGCACCGGCTCCACCGACTCGACCTCCGGCGGCGGCCGGAACCCGCTGGGCGGCCTCCTCGGCTGAGCGGCAGGGCAGTCATGCGGAAGAGGTCCCACCGGACGTTCCGGTGGGACCTCTTGCTGGGTGCGGGGGATCGGCTCCGTGTCTCAGCCGGGCTGCGCGCCGAGTTCCTTGGCGGCCTCGGTCAGGTCCTTCGCCGTGTCGATCGCCCGCCAGTACGCGCCCTGCGGCAGCGGGTACCCGGCGAGCAGGCGCTCGCGGGCCAGCCGCGGGAAGGTGGTCCGCTCGTGGTCGCCCCGGTCGGGCAGCAGCCCCGTGAAGGCCGGCGAGAACACGTACACACCGGCGTTGATCAGGTACGGGGACGGCGGCGACTCGATGAAGTCGGTGATGTGCCCGAACGCGTCCGTCTCCACGGCACCCCACGGAATGCGCGGCCGGGCCAGGGCGAGGGTGGCGGTGGCATCGCGCTCCGCGTGGAACGCGGCCATCTCGCGCAGCGAGAAGCGGGTCCAGATGTCGCCGTTCGTGGCGTACCAGGGCTGCTCCGGATCGGGCAGCCGGGCGGCGGCGTACTTCAGCCCACCGCCACGCCCCAGGGGCTCGTTCTCGACGACCGTCGTCACGTTCAGCGGGAGGACGGCCGAATCCAGCCACTCCTGGAGCACCTCGGCGAGATGGCCGCAGGAGATCACGACGTCGGTGACGCCCTCGGCGGCCAGCCAGGAAAGCTGATGGCCGATGATCGGGGTCCCGGTGCCCGGGATCTCGACCATCGGCTTGGGACGGTCATCGGTGTACGGGCGCAGTCGCGACCCCTGACCACCGGCCAGGACCACGGCCTGCGTCGGATACGTATGCAGCATGGCAGGCACGATATGCCGTGCCTGCCGGTGGTGTTCGGCCGAACTGCGGGTCCGCCGAGCCGCGGGCCATCCGGACCGCGGGTCGACCGGACCGCGGTCAGCTGAACTGCGCGACGCCGGAGGCGAACGACGTGTCGCAGACCGGCCGGGAGAAGCGGTGCGCGCGCGTCGGGCCGTACTGCTCGACGGCCGCCTTGCCGAGCGCCTTGGCGATCGACATGCAGTGGCGGGCCAGTGAAGGCTTCTGCTCCACGGCGCGCTGAAGGTCCGTCAGGGCGACGCCCGGGTCCTTCTCCTTGAGTTCGACGAGCAGCTTCTCGCGCAGGATGTCCTGCGGCGCGAGGGGCTTGGCCTTCTGCGACACGGTCGCCGAGGCGGTGGTAAGCAGCTGGGTGTCCGTGTTCGGCGCCGACCACGGCACGCGGGTGACCGCGAGCGTCCCGGACAGGACCATGACGACGGGCAGGACGAAGGCGAGAGTACGGCCGATTCGGCGCGCGGTGTGGGTCACGCAGCGAGCGTAGCGGTCCGTGACGATTCGACGACCTTCCGTCACTCTCGCGGGGGAGAGTTCGAGCGCATTTTTCGAATCGGAGGTTGACGGGGGAGGGGGAATTGCCCCGACTGGGGCCGGTATTGGCCGCTCGTGCCGGTCCCGTACCTCAAACCTGCCGGGGCGGCGTGCGCGGCGCCGTCGGGTGCGCAGGGTCCGTGTACGACGACGGTCCCGGCTCCTCGGAAGGAGACGGGACCGTCGGTCACGCGATGTCGATCAGGCGGCGCCGATCACGTCGTGTCGATCAGGCAGCGCCGACCACGTCGTGTCGATCAGGCGGTGAGGCGCTCGCCGGTCGAGGTCGCGAAGACGTGCAGCTCGTCCGGGCGCGGGACGACGTGCAGCTTCGTGCCCTTCTCCGGGACGGCACGGCCGCCGACGCGGACCACGAGGTCCTTGTGCTGGCCGCCGACCTCGGCAGCGCCGTAGACGAAGCCGTCGGCGCCGAGCTCCTCGACCACGTTGACCGAGACGGCGAGGCCGGCCGGGGCGTCGGAGGAGGCCTTGGAGAGGCCGGTCGCGGCGGCGCCGCCGTGCTCGACGATGTCGAAGTGCTCCGGGCGGATGCCGACCGTGACGGTGGTGTCACCGCGGTTCGCGGCGGCGGTGAGCGCCTCGCGGGAGACCGGGACGACGCTGTTGCCGAACTTCACGCCACCGTCGGTGATCGGGACCTCGACCAGGTTCATCGCGGGGGAGCCGATGAAGCCGGCGACGAAGAGGTTCGCCGGGCGGTCGTACATGTTGCGCGGGGAGTCGACCTGCTGGAGCAGACCGTCCTTGAGGACCGCGACGCGGTCGCCCATGGTGAGGGCCTCGACCTGGTCGTGCGTGACGTACACGGTCGTGATGCCGAGGCGGCGCTGCAGCGAGGCGATCTGCGTACGGGTGGAGACACGGAGCTTGGCGTCGAGGTTCGACAGCGGCTCGTCCATGAGGAAGACCTGCGGCTCACGCACGATGGCGCGGCCCATCGCGACACGCTGACGCTGACCACCGGAGAGCGCCTTCGGCTTGCGGTCCAGGTAGTCGGTGAGGTCCAGCATCTTGGCGGCCTCTTCGACCTTCGCCCGGATGTCGGTCTTGTTCACACCGGCGATCTTGAGCGCGAAGCCCATGTTGTCCGCGACGGTCATGTGCGGGTACAGCGCGTAGTTCTGGAACACCATGGCGATGTCCCGGTCCTTCGGCGGCAGGTGCGTGACGTCGCGGTCACCGATGCGGATGGCGCCGGCGTTGACGTCCTCGAGACCCGCGAGCATGCGCAGGGAGGTCGACTTGCCACAACCGGAGGGACCGACGAGGACGAGGAACTCGCCGTCCGCGATGTCGATCTCGAGCTGGTCCACCGCGGGCTTCGTGGAGCCGGGGTAGATGCGGGACGCCTTGTCGAACGTGACACTGGCCATGCGGATGCTTCTCCTTCACCGGCAGGAACGTGCCGGACGATCCGAGTAACGGAGTGATCTGGTCCACTCGGGTGAACCCGGTGCGACGCTACCTGGCGTTTTCCGATCTGTCTGTAGTCCAGGCCACGTGAATTTCACGTCCTGGACACACGCCGCATTGGTTACACTGCACGGGCACGCGCCGGGCCCGCGCAGGGCCCGCACCGGCGCTCGCCTCCTTAGCTCAGTCCGGCCAGAGCAACGCACTTGTAATGCGTAGGTCGTCGGTTCGAATCCGACAGGGGGCTCGGTGAAACAGCCCAGGTCGGATGTTGTCTGACCTGGGCTTCTCGTTTCGGCTGCCGGGGGTGGCGGTCGTCCGTGAAGCGGCTGGGCACTCGGAGCCGCGACCCCGTCGCGCATCCCGTCACCATCGTCCCCGTCGCGGTGTAGGCAGACGGACGGGTGCACGTCCGACTCAAGGGGCTGGGCGTCAAGGTGGACGGCTCCTGCGGTTCCGTCCTCTCACGACACCGCCGTGCGCACGCGCTGAGTGCCGGCGTCTCCGTCGTCGGAAGGTGTCGCCCCGCCGCGTTCCCTCGAGTGGGAGGGCGGAGTCCGGCTCATGAGGCATGTCTCGGTCTGGGTGGGCAAGGCGGTGCGGGGCGGGGTATGCCGAGCGGGGCGGTGCTCGGCAGTAGGCACGATTGACTTGTCAGTGCCTGGCTCTACAGTGGGAACCACGCACGGACAGTCGTCTGCCACCGAATTCGGCGGCACCCGCTCACCGCGGTTACAGCCGGCTGACGTGCAGCCCGAGGCCGCTTACCCACTGGTAGGCGGCCTTTGTGGTTTCGTTCCACGGGTGCATCTTGAGGCCGTAGGAGGTCAAGGACGACCCCACCCGGTGGTAGAGCCGGGGCTGCAAGTACTCGAGATAGCGACGCTCGGTGTTGCCGAACTTGTCGGTGTCGAAAGCCTTGTAGGTGGCAGAAGCTGCAATGTCGGCAAGTTGAAGCATCTCGATGCGCTTCGGCTGCTCGATCCGTCCGCCGCGAGGGTCCAGCGCGGACCATTCGATGCGGCAGGTCTCCGGTCCTTCTTCGTGGAGTACCGCTTCGAAGGCGCGGAGCTTCGCGACCTCCATCCGGACAATGTGCGCGAGGGTATAGCTGAGATTCGCTCCGGCGTCCCGGGCGAACCAGGAGAGTCGCTCAAGCAGGTATCGAACCGTGAGGAGGTACGCCTCGTCCTCGTTGAGGATGCGGGTCTCGACAGGCAGTAGACGCTTTGCGACCACGACGGTGGAAATGGTTGCCCACTTCTGCTCCCCGAGCTGGCGCGCGGCGTGCACCCGCTCCTCGTGTTTGAACTTCTGCCAGTGGAGAGTGTCTCCCGGGAGCCGGCCGAAATCCTTTCGCAGGCGGGCGAGGAATTCGCGAGCCTCAGGGAGATCCTCCTCGGCAATGATGACCGCGGAGAGGATGAAGTGATCACTCGCCTTGGGTTTGTGCGAGCGAACGCCAGCTTCGTCGATGAACGCATGCAGTCGACGAACAGTCGACTGATGCCGACCCTGCACCGGCAGGGCAACCTCCAATGCCGGGTGTACCACGGGCTCTCCACTCCTGCGTGACGACGGTTGTACGGTCGACCGTTGGTCAGGAACGGCGGCGCATACATCTGAAGAATGGTGGCACTGCAAGCCGGACATGGCTACGCGGCCATCCACAGGGGCTGTTGGTCATGCCGGAAAACCTGTGGAGAACTCACTCAATTCTGTGGACAGCTTCGTGCTGAGGGCGCTCCCAGTGCAGCATTGGGGCACTCGGCAGGCCCCTGACCTGCGGGTTCGACCTCAGCTGGTCCATCCGTCAAAGAAGTTCGTCGTTGTCTTGCCGAATTTGCGCGTTCGCAGACGTCTTTTGGGTTCCTTTGGGTACAGCTGCCATGGATTGTCCTTGCTGGATGGGCGCGCGATGTCGGACGTTCTGGGTGCGGATCGCGGGAGTGCGAGTTGATCGCTCAGCCGATGGCTGCGTCCCAGGCGGGCGGTCGGCCGGATCTCCGCGCGCACTCGGTAGGAGTGCTGGTGGGCCGTCTTCCCCCCTCCCCGCCCCGGGGCTCAGGGGCCGGGCAGGCCGGCCGGAGCGCAGACGCCGGGGGCGACTGCTTTCGAGGTGTGTCGTCGAACTGCCGCGCGGCCGGCCTTCGCCTGATGGCTCGGTCGGCATCGCACGAATCGCCCCGGCCCGCGTGGCCCGATCCCTCTCGGGGGGAGGGGAGTCATGGGGGCGGTGCGACGGAGCGTCACGCTTCGGGGAGGATTCCGGTATGAACGATACGAACACGCACCTCACGCACATCGCCGCCCCGGAGGGAGTCCTGCCCGCCGTGGGCTACACGCACGTCGTCACCGGCACCGGACAGTGGGTCGCGATCTCCGGCCAGGTCGCTCTGGACGAGGCGGGGGAGGTCGTCGGCCCCGGTGACGCCGACGCGCAGGCGCGGCAGGTCTTCGCGAACCTGGACCGCTGCCTCGCGGCGGCCGGGGGAACGTTCGCGGACGTCGTCAAGCTGACGTACTTCGTCACCGATGTCGCGCACCTGCCCGCCGTCCGCGCCGTGCGCGACCTCTACGTCGACGTGGAGCGCCGGCCCGCCAGCTCGGCGGTGCAGGTGGTCGCCCTGTACCGGCCCGAACTGGTCATGGAGGTCGAGGCGTTCGCGGTGATCCCGAGCGACCGCGTGCGGCGGTAGGGGGCGGCTCCCGCCCCGCCCCGACCGCTTGCGGCGGCAGGCGGCTCCCCGCCCCGCTCAGTCGCCGGCGGGTGTGGTGGCGAGGTAGTCGGCGAGGGCGTCGAGCAGCAGCTCGACGTCCTCCTCGCTGCTGTACGGGGCCAGGCCGACGCGCAGCCCGCCCGCGTCGCCGAGGCCGAGGTGGCGGGAGGCCTCCAGGGCGTAGAAGGAGCCCGCGGGGGCGTCGACACCACGGGCGGCCAGATGGCGCGAGGCGTCGGCGGCGGAGCGGCCCGGGAAGGTGAGCAGCAGGGTCGGGGTGCGCAGGGCGGCGCGGGAGTGCACGGTGACGCCGTCGAGTGCGGCGAGTCCGGTCTCGACGCGTTCCCGCAGGGCGTCCTCGTGGGCCTCGATCGCTTCGAAGGCGGCGGCCAGGCGCGCCCGCCGGCCGGCCGTCCCTCCTTCGGTCGTCGCTCCCCCGGGCGCCGGTGCCAGCCCGGCGAGGAAGTCCACGGCCGCGCGGGCTGCGGTCAGCAACTCGTAAGGCAGCGTGCCCAGTTCGAAACGCTCGGGGACCGCGTCGGTGGACGGCAGCAGCTTGTCGGGGTGCAGGGTCTCCAGCAGTTCGGGCCGGCTCGCCAGGACGCCGAGGTGCGGGCCGAGGAACTTGTACGCCGAGCAGGTCAGGAAGTCCGCGCCCAGCGCGTCGAGTTCGACCGAGGCGTGCGCGGCGAGGTGCACGGCGTCCACGTGGAACAGGGCTCCGGCGCGGTGCACGAGAGCGGCGATCGCGGGCAGGTCGGGGCGGGTGCCGATGAGGTTGGAGGCGCCGGTGACGGCGACCAGCCGGGTCCGCTCCCCGAGCGCGTCCCGCACGTGGTCGAGAGTCAACTCGCCTGTCGCCGCATCGAATTCGATCCAGCGGACGGTCGCGCCCGCCGCCTCGGCGGCCTGTATCCACGGGCGGATGTTGGAGTCGTGGTCGAGGCGGCTGACCACCACCTCGTCGCCGGGGCCCCACCCCTTGGCGAGGGTGCGCGCGAGGTCGTAGGTGAGCTGGGTGGAGCTGCGTCCGAAGACGATGCCGCGCGGGTCGGCCCCGAGCAGGTCCGCGAGCGCGGAGCGGGCACCGGCGACGATGGCCTCGGCGTTGCGCTCGCCCTCGTTCTGGACGCCCCGCACGGCGAGGGGGTGGGCCAGGGCGTGGACGATCGCGTCGATCACCGGCTGCGGGGTCTGGGTGCCCCCGGGGGCGTCGAAGCGCGCGGAACCGGACTTCAGGGCGGGGATCTGCGCGCGGACCGCGTGGACGTCGTAGGACATGCGTGCTCCGGAGAGGTGGGCGGCGGACCCGCGGGCCCGGAGGCGGCGTACGGGTGCCGCCCCGGACACCGATGGTGCCTGGTGGGAGCGGGGACCGCGCGCCCGGGGCGGTACGGGACGCGGGACGGGAGGGGCGGTGCGGGACGGAGGCGGGGCGGGACAGGACCGAAGCGGTATGGGGCGGTACGGGCGGGCGGGGGAGCGTCAGCCGGCCGCCAGCAGACCCGGCAGCGTGCGCATGTCGTCGAAGACGACCGTGCCGGGGCCTTCGAGGCGGGCCGCCGGGGTGAGGCCGCCGCTGTAGCCGAAGGCCCGCATCCCGGCGGCGCGGGCGGCGGCGATCCCGTATGCGCTGTCCTCGATCACCGCGCACCGCGCCGGGTCCGCGCCCAGGGTGCGGGCGGCGTGCAGGAAGAGGTCGGGGGCGGGCTTGCCCCGGGCGACGTCGGCGGCGCTGAAGACGCGGCCCTCGAAGTGGTGGCTGAGCGCGGTCGTGGCGAGGCTGCGGCGGATGGAGCGGTGGGAGCCGTTGGAGGCGAGGCAGTACGGGACGGTGAGCGCGGCCAGCACCTCGGGGATGCCGTCGACGGGGGTGAGTCCGGCGAGCGCGGCGCGGTAGAGATGGGAGTACGGCGCGTCCCAGTCGTCGGCCAGCGGCCTGCCGATGCGCTCCTCCACCGCTGCCCGCAGCACCTCCGTGGAGGAGCCCACGAACCGCTCGATGATCTCCGCCTCGGTGAACGCCGCGCCCAGCTCCGCCATGACGACCGCGTCCACCTTGACGTAGATGCGCTCGCTGTCCACCAGGACGCCGTCGCAGTCGAAGATCACCAGGTCGAAGGGGTGCACGGGGTTCGCCGTCATGGCCGCAGCGTAGGGGTACCTGCCGGGCGGCGGAAGCCGCGCACCACCCGGCAGCCGTGTGACGGTCGCGCGTCACCGGACCGGCCCCCGTGCGCCCGGTGCCCCGCCGCGCTCCCCGCGCCGCCTCCGCGCGCCCCCACAGCTCGCCCCCTCAGCACCTCCCGGCGATCCGGTCCGCCAGCCTGGCCAGCGGGTCCGAGTCGGCGCGCGAGGAGGCGGCCTCGCGGCGGTCGGCGGCGCGGCGGGCGGCGTACGCGCCGCGGGCGGTGAGCCAGCGCAGCGGTTCGGGCTCCCAGCGGCGGACCCGGTGGTTCACCCACGGCAGCGCGGTCAGCCCGGTCGGGCCCGCCTGGCCGGAGTCCTGCTGGATCAGGTCGCGCAGGGTGCGGGCGGCGAGGTTGGCGGTGGCGAGGCCCGAGCCGACGTAACCGCCCGCCCAGCCGAGGCCGGTGGAGCGGTCCAGGGCGACCGTCGCGCTCCAGTCCCGCGCCACGCCGACCACGCCGGACCAGGCGTGGGCGACGGAGACGCCCGCCGTGGTGGGGAAGAGCCGGACGAGGAGTGCGCGCAGCGCCTCGACGGTTGCGGGCCCGGTCCGTCCGTCGTCGTCGGTCCGCGAACCGAAGCGGTACGGCACGCCCCGGCCGCCGAGCGCGATCCGGTCGTCGGCGGTGCGCTGGGCGTACGTCCCGGTGTGCGACAGGTCGCCCAAGGTCTCGCGGCCCTCCCAGCCCAGCGTGGACCAGAGGGCGGCCGGCAGCGCCTCGGTGACGATCATCGAGGAGTTCATCGGCAGCCAGGTGCGCCGGTGGCCCTTGACGCTCGCGGTGAACCCCTCGGTGCAGCGCAGCACGTACGGGGCGCGGACCGTGCCGTACGGGGTGACGGCGTGCTTGGGGCGGATCTCGGTGACCGGGGTCGACTCGTGGACGGTGACGCCGAGCGCCTCGACGGCCGCCGCGAGCCCGGTGACCAGCTTCGCCGGGTGGAGGCGGGCGCCGTGCGGGGTCCAGGTGGAGCCGACCGCGCCGTTGACCCTGATCCGTTCGGCGGTCTCGCGGGCCCCGCGCAGCACCCGGTCCCGCTCGCCGAACGCGATCTCGACGGCATGGTGGTCCTTGAGCCGGGCGAGCTGCGCGGGCGTGTACGCCACGCCGAGGGCGCCGCCCGCGTGGACGTCGGCGTCGATGTTCTCCTCGGCGGCGACCCGGACGACCTCACCGACCGTGTCGTTCATGGCGCGTTGGAGCCGTACCGCCGCGTCGTGGCCGTGCAGCCGCGCGTAGCGGTCGCGGCCCGCGACGGTCCCGGAGAGCAGACCGCCGCTGCGGCCGGAGGCGCCGTAACCGCAGAACTTGGCTTCCAGCACGGTGATGTTGAGGAAGGGGACGGCCCGCTTCAGGTAGTACGCCGTCCAGAGCCCGGTGAAACCGCCGCCGACGACGCAGACGTCGGCATGGGTGTCGCCGGGCAGGGGCTCGCGGGGCGCGGGGAAGCCCGCCCGCGCGAACCAGAACGATATGCCGCCGTCGGTGGTCTCCCGGCGGGGCCCGGCGGTTCTGTCGCTGCTCATGTCGCCTCTGCCGTCAGGGTCGTTGGGGGACGGGAATCACCATGGTCGCCGCACGCGTCACACGCGTCACACGCGCCGCACGCGCCGCACGGCTCTCGCGCGAAGTGCCGTGCGGCGCGTGGGGCACGTCGCTCGCGCGAAGTGCCGTTCGATGCGGGAGGTTACTGGGCCGCGGCCCGTCCCGTCGCGCGGGGGCGGCGGGCAACAGCCGTACCGCGCCCCCGGGTCAGCGGGTAGCAGGCCAGTCCGGCGAGGGCGGCCGTGAACCGGCCGAGGTCGGTCACGTCCGGCCCGGCTCCCAGCGGGACCCCGCAGAACACGAGGACGGCGAAGGCGTACGCGTACCGCCACACGCGCGGCAGCCGGTAGGTGAGCACCGCCGCGATCCCGGCCAGCCCCTGATCGGTGGCGTACACCAGGGAGTTGGACGCGGAGAGGGGTGCGTGCCCGTGCCGCGAAGCCCAGAGCAGCACGGCCTCCGCGAGCAGCCCGGCGGGCACGTACGCCACGGCCACCGCGGCACACCACCGCAGGGTCCCCAGCCACTGTTCGGCGGGCGCGTGGAAGAGGGTGAACAGCACCGCGCAGAGCACCCAGTGCCCGCCCTCCGGCAGCCACAGCAGACCGGCGAGGAACACCTGGGACGGGCGGTCCGCGAGCGTGTGCGGATCGGCGGGCGCGGGCAGCCGGACGAACTCCCCGGCCGCGGGCAGCAGCGGGCCCAGCAGGTGGGAGGTGACGAGGAGGACCGTCAACCAGACGTAGGTACCCGGGGATCGGGCCGTCCAGCGGCCGATCGCGGCGGCGACGGCTGCTGCCGGGCGGTTTCGCTCCATGGTCCCGATTGACGCACGGTCCTACGATCGGTGGCGTGATCGACATCCCGGAAGAGCTGATCGCCACCCAGACCATGTTCCGCGGGGCGGCCGGAAGGGCTTTCACCGACGCGCTGCCGGGGCTGGCCGCCCGCTACCTCCGGGAGTGGGGGCTGCGCGTCGACGGGCGGCCGATGTGCGGGATGTGCGCGCTGGTCCTGCCGGTGGTCCGGTCCGTCGGCGACGCTTCGGGGGAGTTGCCGGACGGCGTCCCGGACCTCCCGGACGGCGTCCCGGACCTCCCGGACGGCTTTCCGGGGGCGCTGAAACTCCAGCTGCTGGACGAGGAGTCGGCGGGTGAGGCGCTCGCGCTGCGGACGTGGGGCGAGGCGGGGGCCGGGGCGGTCGGGCTGCTCGCCCACGACCCGGAGACCGGCGCGATGCTGCTGGAGCGCCTGGACGAGAATCGCCCGCTGTCGGCGGTCCCCGACGCCCGGGAGGCGGTGGGCGTCCTCGCGCGGGTGCTGGCCCGGCTGGTTGCGGTGCCCGCGCCGCCGGGGCTGCGCACGCTGGCGGAGATGGCGGCCCGGATGCTCGCGGAGACACCCCGCGCCCTGGCCGCCCTCGCCGACGACCAGGAGCGGCGGCTGGTCGCGGACTGCGCGGCGGCGCTGCGCGAGGTGGCCGGGGAACCGGGCGACCGGCTGCTCCACTGGGACCTGCACTACGACAACGTCCTGGCCGGGCGCCCCGGTACGGACCGTGCCCACACCTGGGTCGCCCTGGACCCGAAGCCCCTGGCGGGCGACCCCGGATTCGAGCTCTTCCCCGCGCTCGACAACCGCTTCGACCCCGCGGAGATCATCTGGCGCTTCGACGCCCTCAGCGAGGCGCTCGGGCCCGGGTACGACCGGGAGCGGGCGCGCGCCTGGACTCTGGGCCGGGTCCTCCAGAACGTGCTCTGGCACAGCAGGGAGGGTGCGCACACCCTCGCCCCGGACCACGCCGAGATCGCCCGGCGGCTGCTGGGCCGGTGACAGCCGGTCACCGTACGGCCAACTGGCATGGGCCACCCCGGGATTGCGGACACCTCAACCGCCCCGGCCGCCAACTTTCCTCACACGGTGCAGCGTTATGGACACGGCGCGAGACGGCGTGTTCTCCTGCATGCCGAGTGGTCGATTTTGCAACGTGGGAAAAGTGGTCGGCACGGCAGGGATGAGCCGTTGACCGGCGGACAGCAGAACGGAGTCGCGTGTGAAAGCCGCATCGAAGAGCCGTGGTGGAAGTCCACGAGTACGCCGGAGAGTGGGTGCCGTCGCCGCCCTGGCCGTGGCCGCCTCGACGACCCTGACCGCCGGTGCGGGAACCGCCGCCGCCGGCGGGAGCCACGGCACTCGGATACCGACGGTCACCTCCGGGGGCGCCCGCTTCGAGATCCTCTCGCCGACCCTGGTCCGTACCGAGTACGCGGGCGACGGCAGGTTCACCGACGACCCGACGTTCAACGCGATCGGGCGGGACGGATTCAAGCCGACCGCCTACACCGCGCAGACGAAGGACGGCTGGCTGACCGTCCGGACGAGCGCGATGACCTTGCGCTACCGGGTCGGCTCCGGGGCGTTCGACTCCCAGAACTTCTCCGTCCAGCTCGACGCGGGCAAGCAGCCCGTGACCGCCGCCCCATGGCAGCGGCTCGTCTGCGGGCTCGGTGCGCTCTGCGAGGCGGAGAGCCTCCGGCTCGCGGGTCTCGGCACGGCGTCCGACCACGGCGGCCACACCGGAGCCGCCTTCGCCGCGGGCTTCGAGGCCACCGGCAGTTCGGTCTCCACTGACATCGATGTCACAGCCGACGGTGTCTACCGGTTCGCTCTGCGTTACGCCAACGCCCAGGGCGGCGACGGCAAGTCGGAGACCCGCACCCTCTCGCTCACCGTCGACGGCGGCACCCCGCAGAAGGTGGAACTGCCCACCACCGCCAACTGGGACACCTGGGCCACGGCCACCGCGCAGCTGAAGCTCACCAAGGGGCAGCACACGGTCGCGGTGACGCGGACCGCCACGGACTCCGGCTCGGTCAACCTCGACAGCGTCGCCCTGCTGGCCGCCGGAGACGACTCGTACCCCTCCGTCAACACGACCGCCGTCAAGAGCTGCCTCTACGGCACGAGTTGTGAGGCGGAGTCGGCGCGGCTGGCCGGTTCGGCCACCGGCGCCCTCAACCACCGGGGGTACGCGGGCACCGGCTTCGTCGCCGAACTCAACCAGGGCTCCGGCCTGACCACCCACCTGGTCGGCGTCCCCGCCGACGGCGTCTACACGCTCCGGGTGCGGTACGCCAACGGCCAGGGCGGCGACGGCCTCCACCGGACCCGCACCGCCTCCGTGACCAGCACCGGGTCCTCGGCCGGGGCCACCGCGTCGACCGCGACCCTCGAACTGCCCGCCACCAAGGACTGGGACGACTGGCAGACCGCCTCCGTCTCCGTCGCCCTCAAGGCCGGCGCCAACGACATCACCCTCGGCTGCCCCGACGGCGGCAGCTGCCACGTCAACGCCGACACCGTCTCGGTGGCCTCCCCGAAGTCGCCCGCACCGCAGCCGCACCTCGCGCTCGGCGGCTACCGCCGCGGCCTGGACGGCGTGAACGGCGACAACGCGACCCCCGTCACCACCACGCCGGGCCTGCTCAGCCAGGACGGCTGGTACCTCCTCGACGACTCCCCGTCGGCCCTGTACGACCTCACGTCGAAGAAGGTCCGCCCCCGCCCCGCGCACGGCGGCTCGCCCTACCAGGACGGTTACGTCTTCGGGTACGGCCACGACTACAAGCAGGGCCTCGCGGACCTCGCCACCCTGACCGGGCCGCCCGCCCTGCTGCCCACCTGGGCCTACGGGGTCTGGTACTCGGAGTACATCGACCGCACGGCCGCCGACTACCAGGACACGATCCTGCCGGCGTTCCGCGAGGAGGGCGTGCCCCTCGACGTCCTGGTGACCGACACCGACTTCAAGGCCGGTGACACCTGGCGCGGTTGGGAGATCGACGAGAACAAGTTCCCCGACGCCGAGGGCTTCTTCGACTGGTCGAAGGAGCAGGGCCTGCACAACACGCTCAACACGCACCCGAGCATCCAGGGTTCCGACCCGCAGTTCGCCCAGGCGCAGGCCACCGCCAAGGGCAAGCTCGCCAAGGGTGCCTGCGGAAGCGACTGCTACACCTTCGACTTCGGCGACGCCGACCAGCTCAAGGCGTACATGGACCTGCACCGGACCATGGACGAGCAGGGCGTCGACTTCTGGTGGCTCGACTGGTGCTGCGACTCCTCGCAGTCCTCGCTGCAGGGCGTGACCCCCGACGCGTGGATCAACCAGAGCTACGCCGACGACTCCGACCGGGCCATCGGCCGCGGCTTCGTCATGTCCCGCGCCTACGGCTCGCTCCAGGCCGGCGGATACAGCGGCCAGCAGGCCCTGCCGACCGGGCCCTGGGCGGACAAGCGCACCACCCTCCACTTCACCGGCGACACCCTCTCCACCTGGGGCACGCTGCGCTTCGAGGTCGGCTACACCCCGGGCGAGTCCGCGGCGACCGGCATGGCCTCCATCACCCACGACATCGGCGGCCACGTCGACACGACCGGGCTGACCGGCGCGGAGGGCACCAACAAGCTCCCCGACGACCTGTACGCCCGCTGGGTCCAGCTCGGCACCTTCCAGCCCGTCGACCGCCTGCACAGCAACCACAGCGACCGGCTGCCCTGGCAGTACGGCCCGGCGGCCCGCAAGTCGGCCGACGCCTTCCTCAACCTCCGCGAGAACCTGGTGCCTTACACCTACACCCTCGCCGAGGAAGCGAACCGCACCGGCGTACCGATCGTCCGCCCGACCTACCTGGAGTACCCCGAGGACCCGGCCGCCTACGCCGCGTCCGACAGCGAGTACTTCTACGGCTCCGACGTCCTGGTCGCCCCCGTGACCACGCCCGGTGAGTCCACCACCACCCCGGTGTGGTTCCCGGCGGGCAGCCAGTGGACCGACTGGTTCACCGGCAAGACCTACCAGGGCGGCACCACGCAGAACGTGGCCACCACCCTCGACACGATGCCCGTCTTCATCAAGTCCGGCGGCATCATGCCCACCCGCACCAAGAACGTCACCGACAACGACCGCAACCCTCTCACCGACGTCACCCTCTCCATCGCCTCCGGCGCCGACGGCTCGTATCAGCTGTACGAGGACGACGGCACCACCGCGACGACGAAGGTCAAGAGCGCCACGACGACCGTCACCTACGAGGAGAAGGCGTCGAGGAAGGGTTCCGGCACGAGCACGCTCAGGACCGTGAAGATCGGCGCGGCCAAGGGCTCCTACAAGGGCCAGGTCAAGAAGCGCGACTGGACCCTCTCCCTGCTGGGCACCACCCACGCCCCCACCGAGGTCACCGTCCACGGCAAGCGCCTCTCCCACGACGCGTACCACTGGGACAGCGCCACGGGCACCCTCACGGTCAGCCTTCCGGGGCAGTCCGTGCACGCCGGGGCGGAGGTGACCGTGCGGTAACGCCGCCGGTCGCGGCTGCCCGGCGGCCGGTCCACGGTGGTCGAAGCCGCCGGCGGCCCCGCGCGCACCGGATGACGAACGCGTCGGCGTTCGGCATCGCGGGGCGCGCGGGGCCGCCGTTGTCGCGGGGGCGGGCGGCCGGCCGGTCTCCCCACCGCGTCTACGCTGCCCCCATGATTCGTACCGCCACCGCAGCAGACGTCCCCGTCATCCACGCCATGATCCGTGAGCTGGCCGACTACGAGAAGGCGCTCGACGAGGCGCGGGCCACCGAGGAGCAGCTGCACGAGGCCCTCTTCGGCGAACGGCCCGCCGCCTACGCCCACATCGCCGTCTCCGACGAGGACGGCGAGACGGTCGGCTTCGCGCTCTGGTTCCTCAACTTCTCGACCTGGCGCGGTGTCCACGGCATCTACCTCGAAGACCTCTACGTACGCCCCGAGCGCCGGGGCGGCGGCCACGGCAAGGCCCTGCTGACCGAACTCGCCCGGACCTGCGTGGACCGGGGCTACGGCCGCCTGGAGTGGTCGGTGCTCAACTGGAACACCCCGTCCATCGGCTTCTACGAGTCCCTGGGTGCCCGCCCGCAGGACGAGTGGACCGTGTACCGGCTGACGGACGAGGCGCTGGCCGAGCTGGGGTCGTCGGAGACGGTCGGCTAGGGACGTGGTCCTGGCCATCTGTTGGGGGTGGCCTCAGGAGTCGCGTCGTCGTTGGTCGCCAAGGAGTGTGCGCCCCGCGCGCGGGGCACCCCCGCTCGTCCCACAGCCACGTACCTGCCCCGGCGGCCCGTACCCCCGCTCCGCTACTTCCGCCAGAAAAGGTGGTGGGTCACCCCGCTCGGGCTCGGGACCACGTCCAGGTGGAAGCGGTCGCGGAGTTCGTCGGGGGAGTCCCAGAGCTTGATCCCGGAGCCGTACTTCAGCGGGGATACCGCGACGTGCAGGGTGTCCACGAGGTCGGCGTCGAGGAACTCGCGGACGGTGGTGGCGCCGCCGCCGAGACGAACGTCCTTGCCCTGGGCGGCCTCGCGGGCCTGGGCGAGGACCGTGGCCGGGTCGGCGTCGACGAAGTGGAACGTGGTGTCGGAGAGCTCGATCGAGGGGCGCTCGTGGTGGGTGAGGACGAACACCGGCGTGTGGAAGGGGGGTTCGTCGCCCCACCAGCCCTGCCACTCGTGGTCCGTCCAGGGGCCGCGCTGCGGGCCGAACTTGTTCCGGCCCATGATCTCGGCGCCGATGTTGTGGGAGAAGTCGCGGGTGAAGTAGTCGTCCAGGCCTCGGCTGCCCTTGCCGTCGGTGCGGTTGGGCCAGCCCGCGGTGGCTCCGGCCCAGGCCATGAGGCGTTGGGGGTCCACATGGCCGAAGGGCTGCTCCAGGGTCTGTTCCTCGCCGGCGGCGATACCGTCGCTCGACACGGTGAAGTTCTGTACGCGCAGAAGCTGGGTCATCTGTTCCTCCTCGAAACGGGGGGCGCTCACAGTTGGGGGACTCGACCGGCGAGTGGAACTCATCGGTCCGTTCGGCCCGTGCGGCCCAGGCGGGCCGTCCGGGCGTCCAGGTCGGAGAGGTCGGCCGGATCGTTCGGTACCGGTAGCACCCGGATACCGTGAAACCGGAGAAGACGAGGGATGGGGATCAAGGGTGTGACAGGAGCCAACAGTAGTTCGAGCACCGCTGGTTACGCCGAGGCGGCCGAGGCGCTGGTGGAACAGTACGAGAGTGTCACCTTCGCCGATGTCCACCGCGAGGTGATGGATCTTTTCCCCGAACGGCCCAGCGCGGTGCTCGACATCGGGGCGGGGAGCGGGCGGGACGCCGCCGCGCTGGCGGCGCTGGGGCACGCGGTGGTCGCCGTGGAGCCGACGGCCGGGCTGCGGGAGCGGGGGCGCGCGATCCACGCTGCGCGGCCCGTCGAGTGGCTGGACGACGAGCTGCCGGAGTTGCGGGCGGTACGGGCGCTGGGGCGGCGGTTCGACCTGGTGCTGCTGACCGCCGTCTGGATGCATCTGGACGAGGGGGAGCGGGCGGCGGGGATGGAGACGCTGGGCCGGGTGACGGCCCCGGGCGGTCTGGTGGTCCTGACCCTGCGACACGGGCCCGTTCCGGCGGGCCGGCGGATGTTCGACGTATCGGTGGAGGAGACCGTCGAGCGCGGCCGGGAGCAGGGGCTGAGCACGGTCCACGTCAGCGGGCGCGCGGACCTGCACGGCCGCTCCGGCGTGCGCTGGTCCACGGTGGGCCTGCGCCGGGCGGGCTGACAGAGCGGCGCCCAGGGGGACGCCGGGCTGTCGGTCCCGTACGCCACGATGGGTCCATGGCAGCGAGCGCGGGCAGGAACAGCAACAGCACTGGCAGGGGCGGCACCGGCAGGGGCGTCGGAGGGCGGAAGAAGATCGCGGCGGCACGGCGGCCGGAGGTGCGGCTGCCGCCGCTCGTCCCGTACGCGGACGCCGAGCTGGAGGCGGACGGCGACTACGACGGGCTGCGGTTCTCCTCCGTGGACCTCGCCGATCAGTCGGGGCGCGGCGCCCGGTTCATGGACTGCGCGCTGGACGGCTGCGCGCTGGACCGTACGGAGCTGGTGCGGGCCCGGTTCCTCGACTCGGTGCTGACCGGCGTACGGGGCGTGGCCACCGAGCTGGCCGAGGCGTCGCTGCGGGACGTGGAGATCGTGGACGCGCGCCTCGGCGGGGTGCAGATGCACGGGGCGGTGCTGGAACGGGTCCTGGTGCGCGGCGGGAAGATCGACTACCTGAACCTGCGCGGGGCACGGCTCACCGACGTCGTCTTCGAGGGGTGCGTGCTCTTTGAGCCCGACTTCGCGGACGCCCGGCTGGTACGGGTCGAGTTCCGCGACTGCGTGCTGCGGCGTGCCGACTTCAGCAACGCCACGATGGACTCGGTGGACCTGCGGCCCGCCGCCGAGCTGGACATCGCGCGCGGTGTGGAACGGCTGGCGGGCGCGGTGATCAGCCCGGTGCAGCTGATGGAACTGGCCCCGGCGTTCGCGGCACAGATCGGGGTCCGGGTGGAGCCGTGACCGGGGCGTCGCCGTGGTCCGGGCGGAGCCGTGACCGGGCGGAGCCTGGTCCGGGCGGAGGCGGGGGCCCGTGGTCAGAGGCGGGGGAAGCGGGCCTGGAGGTCCCAGATCACCGGGTTGTCGGCAAGGCCCTCGTGCATGTCGGAGAGGTCGGCGATCAGGTCCTGGAGGAAGTCACGGGCCTCGCGGCGCAGCAGTGAGTGGCCGAAAGTGAGCGGTGGTTCGTCGGGGTGCATCCAGTCGGCCTCGACGTTCACCCAGCCGAACCGGCGTGCGAAGAGCATGCGGTCGCTGGACTCGGTGAAGTCCAGCTCGGCGTACTGCTCCTTGTGCGAGCGATTGCCGCGCGGGTCCTGGTCGAGCTGCTCGACGATGTCGCAGAGCGCCCACGCGAAGTCGAGTACCGGCACCCATCCCCAGGCTGTGGATACTTCGCGGTCCGCCTTGGTGTCAGCGAGGTACACGTCCCCGGAGAACAGGTCGTGCCGCAGCGCGTGGACGTCCGCGCGGCGGTAGTCGGTCTGCGGGGGGTCGGGGAAGCGACGAGAGAGGGAGTAGCCGATGTCGAGCACGGTTCGATGGTGTCATGCCGGGAGCGGGCGGCGGGACGGCCGAGGGCGGGACCCCGGGTGACCTGCGGCACCGCCACCCCCGGGCCGGGACCACCGGCCCGGGAGTCCCGGCCCGGGGGCCGTGGGCCGGGGGCCGTGGGCCGGCTGCCCCGGCTCAGGGGAGCAGGCGTTGCTCGTTGGCCTTGGCGACCGCTCCGGCGCGGGTCTCGACGCCCAGCTTGTCGTAGATGCGCCCCAGGTGGGTCTTGACCGTCGCTTCGCTGATGAAGAGCGCGCGGGCGATGTCCCGGTTGCCGAGCCCCCGGGCCAGCTGCCCGAGGATGTCCCGCTCTCGGTCGGTGAGCGCGGGAGGCGGGGTACGGAGCCGGGCCATCACCCGGTCCGCGACGGGCGGGGAGAGCGTGGTGCGCCCCTGAGCGGCGGACCGGATCGCGGCGAACAGTTCCTCGGGGCGTTCCGCCTTCAGCAGATAGCCGGTGGCGCCCGCGCCGATCGCCCGGGTGATGTCGGCGTCGGTGTCGTACGTCGTGAGGACGAGCACGTGCGGCCCCGCACCGATTCCACGTCCGCCCGCACCGCTGCCCGTTCCCGCACCGCTGCCCGAGCCCGCGCCGCCGCTCCCTCCCGTGCCGCTTCCTCCCGCCCCGGCGGTGATCCGGCGGGTGGCTTCGACGCCGTCCATGCCGGGGCCGAGCTGGAGGTCCATGAGGACGACGTCCGGGTTCAGCCGGGCGGCCAGGACCACGGCCTCCTCACCGCCGGCTGCCTCGGCCACGACGTCGAGGTCCGGTTCACTGCCGAGGAGGGCGAGCAGCCCGGCGCGCACGACGGCGTGATCGTCGCAGACCAGGACGCGTACGGTACGGCGGGTCATACGGGCTCCTCGGGGGTGGCGTGCTCGCCATGACGGGCGGGCTCGTCGGGGTCGGGCAGCGGAATCTCCGCCGAGAGAACGGTGCCCTCGCCGGGAGTCGACTCGATGGTGAGCCGGCCGCCGAGCTGTCGTACCCGGGCGCGTATCGCGGGCAGCCCGTGGCCCCGGCGCGGCGGACCACCCCGCTGCTCGGCGCCTGCCGCCGGTGCGTCCGCGGCGAACCCGCGGCCGTCGTCCGCGACGTCGAGGACCACCCGGTCGTCCAGGTGGGTCAGGGTGAGCGCGGCTGCGGCGGCACCGGCGTGTTCGGCGACGTTGGCGAGGGCGCCCTGGGCGATGCGCAGCAGCGCCGACTGCACCCGGTCCGGCAGCGGGTACCGCGCGGCGCCCTCCACGTGGAGGCGGACGGCGGGCCCGCCCGTCGCGGTGGCCCGTGCGGCGAGCGCGCGGAGGGCCGCCTCCAGACCCTCGCCCTCCGCGAGGTCGGCCGGCGCCAGGTCGTGGACGAAGCGCCGGGCCTCGGCGAGGTCGCGGGCCGCGATGCCCGCCGCCGTACGGACATGGGCGCGGGCGGTGTCCGGCCCGGTGTCCCAGACGCGTTCGGCGGCCTGGAGCAGCATCTGCTGGCTGGAGAGGCCCTGCGCGAGGGTGTCGTGGATCTCCATGGAGAGCCGCTGGCGTTCGGCGAGGGTGCCCTCGCGGCGTTCCGTCGCGGCCAGTTCGCGCCGGGTCCGGACCAGGTCCTCGATGAGTTCGCGCTGGCGTACGGCGAGTTCCTGCTGGCGGTCGGCCTGACGGCGGACGTGGACGAGGACGGCGGTCGCCACGGCCGCGACGGCGGGCGGTGCCAGCACGAGGTTCGGGTCGAAGCCGGTGGCGAGCCGGAGTTGCGCGGCCACCACGAACGCCGTGAGCAGGGTGACCAGGACGAGCGCGGCACGGGGCGGGAGGAGCCGCAGTCCGGTGGAGAAGAGCGGTACGGCGCACCACGCGAAGCTCGGCGCGAGGACGACCAGCACCATCCAGACGGCGACCAGCCCCGCGAGCCAGGCGAACCGGCGCGGGGTGGGCCGCGAGCCGAGCACCGGGCCGAGGGCGTGGACGACGGCGAGGGCGGCGGACAGCCCGATGACCCACGGGGTGCGGGCCTCGCCGGGGTGGTGCATCAGGAAGCGGGTGAGCGAGGCGCCCAGCAGCAGGAAGAACGCGGCGTGCAGCAGGAGCGCCAGCCACCGGGCGTCCGGATCGGGGGTGCGCGCCACGGACGAGCCGGGTCCGGCGGAAGCACCGCCCGCCGGTCCGTCCCGCCCCGGACCGGTTCTCCACCGCACCTCGTACCCGCCTCGCGCTCGTTGTCGTCGGTGCTCGCGGCCGTGCGGCGGGCTCCGCCGCGTATGCCGTGAGCTGGGCGGATGCGCCCGTGCCTCCTCCATGGTGACCCGTCGGGGCTGCCCGCGCATCAACCGATCGGCCGACGGAAGGGTCCACCGGACCGCGTCGGAGGCCCAGCCGGTACGACGACGGTACGGGCTGTGTTCCGGCCGGAGCATCGATACCGGAGCGCCACCGCCGACCGGCCGGGCGCCGCACCGACCCCCGGAGGAAACCGCCATGAACGTCACTTCCGCCACCCCCTCGTCCCCCGCCTCCGCCACTCGCAGGTTCTCGCTGCGGGCCCGGGTGCTGACCGGGGCGGTGGCCGTCGCCGCCCTGGGCGCGGGCACCTTCGGCGCGGTCTCCGCCAGCGCCTCGGCCCCCGCGTCCGCTCCCGTCGCGGCCTCGGCCGACACCGCGAGCCGGAACCTCCAGCAGTCGACCCACCTCACCGTCGCCGCCGCCACGAAGGCGGCGCAGGCCGTGCTCGAGGCCGCGCAGAAGGAGAACCAGCGCGTCTCCGTCGCGGTCGTCGACCGGAACGGCAACACGATCGTCAGCCTGCGCGGCGACGGCGCCGGGCCGCAGTCCCCCGAGTCCGCCGAGAAGAAGGCGTACACCTCGGTCTCCTGGAACGCCCCCACCTCCGAACTGGTGAAGCGCCTGGACCAGGCCCCGACGCTGAAGGACATCCCCGGCACCCTCTTCCTCGCGGGCGGCGCCCCGGTCCAGGTCAAGGGCGCTCCCGTCGCCGCGGTCGGCGTCGCCGGAGCCCCGAGCGGGGACCTCGACGAGAAGTTCGCCCGCGCGGGGGTCGCCGCTCTCACCCGTTGACCGCGTCTCCCGCGCCCGGCGCCCCGCCCTCGCGCGGGTGCGGGCGCGGTGCGTGCCCGGTACATAGGATCGCGCCGTGAATCCGCGCATCCCCGCACGTCGGAGTGGTCCCGCACCTCGGAGTGGTCCCGCACGTCGAAGTGGTCCCGCACCTCGGAGTGGTCCCGCGCCTCGGCGGACCCGCACGCGTCGGCCCGGCGCCGGTGCGCTGCTGCTCGCCTGCGCCGTCCTCGGCTGTACGGCCACGGCCTGTACCGGCGACGCCGGGGTGGCGGGGACGCCGGGCGCGGCCGGGGTGCGCGATCCGTACTTCCCGAAGCTCGGCAACGGCGGCTACGACGTCACCCACTACGACCTCCGCCTCGCCGTCGACCGCAAGGCCGAGCAGCTGACGGGCACGGCGACGATCACCGCCCGCGCCACCCAGGACCTGAGCGCCTTCCACCTGGACCTGGTCGGGCTCGACGTCACCGGGGCGACCGTCGAGGGGCGGCCCGCCGCCGTGAACCGGGCGGGCGGCGAGCTGGTCCTCCGCCCCGACGCGGAGGTCGCCGACCGCCTCCGCAGGGGCCGCACCTTCGAGACGGTCGTGCGCTACTCCGGCGCGCCCCGCACCCTGACGGACGCGGACGGCAGCCACGAGGGGTGGCTGCGGACGGCGGACGGGGCCGTCGCCCTCGGTGAGCCGGCGGGTGGGCCGGCCTGGTTCCCCGGCAACCACCACCCGAGCGACAAGGCCACCTACACCGTCGCGGTCACCGTCCCCGAGGGGCTGACGGCCGTGTCCAACGGCGAACTCGTCGCCCGGCGCGCCACCGAGGGCGCTTCGGGCGATCCCGCCCGCACCACGTACACCTGGCGCACCTCCGAACCCATGGCGAGCTATCTCGCGACGGTCGCGATCGGCCGGTTCGTCACGAAGGAGTCCCGCACCGACGAGGGTCTGGCGGTCCTCACCGCGGTGGACCCCGAGGTGGCGGCGGAGGCGGAGCCCGAACTCGCCCGGATTCCGCAGATCCTGGACTGGGAGGCGGAGCGGTTCGGGCCGTACCCGTTCCGTTCGGCGGGCGCGATCGTGGACCGGGCGGAGGACTCCGAGTACGCCCTGGAGACGCAGAGCCGGCCGTACTACCCCGGCCCGCCGACCACGGGGCTCCTCGTCCACGAGATGGCGCACCAGTGGTTCGGCGACTCGGTCACCCCGGCCACCTGGCGGGACATGTGGCTCAACGAGGGCTTCGCGACGTACGCGGAATGGCTCTGGAGCGAGGACCACGAGGACACCCCGGCCCGGGAGAGCTTCGAGGAGGCGTACGCCGACGACGCGAACTGGGCCTTCCCGCCCGCCGAGCCGCCGACCGCCGCCGACGTCTCGCAGCCGCCGGTGTACGGACGCGGCGCGATGGTCGTGCACCGGCTGCGGCTCGCGGTGGACGACGACGAGCGGTTCTTCGCACTGCTCAGGGGCTGGACCAGGGCCCACCGGCACGGCAACGCGTCGACGGCCGACTTCACGGCGTACGCGGAGAAGGCGACGGGCCTGGACCTGTCCCGGCTCTGGTCGGTCTGGCTGTACGGCGACGAGCGCCCGGCCGACCCGGCGAAACCGGACCTCCCGGCGCACTGACCTCCCGGCGCACTGACCTCCCGGCGCGCTGACCTCCCCGCGCGCCGGCAGCACACCGACCGGCGCGATCCGCCGGACCGAATCGCTCAGGGCCTCCGCCGCGTGTGCGGGGGAGGCCCTGAGCGTGGTGTACCCACTGCGCGGGTGGGCGCGGGTCGCGTCAGATGTTGACGCCGAAGTCCTGCGCGATGCCGCGCAGGCCCGAGGCGTAACCCTGGCCGACCGCGCGGAACTTCCACTCGGCGCCGTTGCGGTAGAGCTCGCCGAAGACCATGGCGGTCTCGGTGGCGGCGTCCTCGCTGAGGTCGTACCGGGCGATCTCGGTGCCGCCGGCCTGGTTGATGATGCGGATGAAGGCGTTCCGCACCTGGCCGAAGTTCTGGCTGCGGGACTCGGCGTCGTAGATGGAGACCGGGAAGACGATCTTGTCCACGTCTGCCGGCAGGCCCGCCAGGTTGACGTTGATCTGCTCGTCGTCGCCCTCGCCCTGGCCCGTGACGTTGTCACCGGTGTGGACGATGGTCTGGTCCGGCGTCGACTTGTTGTTGAAGAAGACGAAGTGGCCGTCGGAGACGACCTTGCCCGTCGGGTTCACCGCGATCGCCGAGGCGTCGAGGTCGAAGTCGGTGCCGGTGGTGGTGCGGACGTCCCAGCCGAGGCCGACCGTGACGGCGGTCAGGCCCGGTGCCTCCTTGGTGAGCGAGACGTTGCCGCCCTTGGACAGGCTTACTGCCATGGGAAGTCCCTTTCCTCGTCATGTGCGCGGGCTTCGTGCCCTCACGAAAGCTACCGTCACCCGTCATAACGCGAGGAGGAGGCCACGAGGTTCCAGGTCCCTTTACTTTCTTTGCCGAACTTTCGTCCCGGTACGTCCCCTCCGTCGCGCGCCCGGCCCCACCGGCCCGTACCGCGCCCGCCGCCCGCGGGTCCGCCCGCGGCCCGCTCCCGTCCGCGTCCCGTCAAAAGAAGGTGACGGACCGCCCGGACGCCGGGGAGACTGGGTGTCATGTCCGGGCCCTATGTCATCCGCGGTGCGGTCTCCCTGCCGGAGGCCGAGCTCATGTGGCGTTTCTCGCGGTCCTCCGGGCCCGGGGGGCAGCACGTCAACACCAGCGACACCCAGGTGGAGCTGCGCTTCGACCTCGCCGCCACCGAGGCGCTGCCCGAGGTCTGGAAGGAGCGCGCGCTGGAGCGGCTGGCGTCCCGGCTGACCGACGGGGTGGTGTCCGTACGCGCCTCCGAGCACCGCTCCCAGTGGCGCAACCGCGAGACGGCCGCCGTGCGGCTCGCGGCGCTGCTCGCGGAGGCGACGGCCCCGCCGCCGGCGCCCCGCCGGAAGCGCAAGATCCCGCGCGGCATCAACGAACGGCGGCTGCGGGAGAAGAAGCAGCGGAGCGACACCAAGCGGGGCCGCTCCGGCCGCGACTGGTGACGCGGACGGGCGCGTTCCCGGCCGCCGACGACCGTCGCGGGTGCCGGTTCAGGCCCCTCGGCCCAGCGTCCGGTAGTTCCCCTTGAAGTAGAGCAGCGGCTCGCCGCCGTCCGCCGTCGTCGGTACGTGCGCGGTGAGCACCCGTCCGATCACCAGGGTGTGGTCGCCCGCCAGGACCCGCTGTTCGGTCCGGCATTCCAGCGTGGCCAGCGCCCCGTTCACCAGCGGCGCCCCGGAGGCCTCACCGCGCACGTGCGGGATGTCCGCGAAGAGCAGCCGGTCGCTGATCCGGCCCTTCATCGAGAACCGGGACGCGATCTGCCGCTGCTCCGCCGCGAGGACGGAGACCGCCCAGAGCGGCTGCTCGGCCAGCAGGTCGTCCATGCGGGAGTCGTTGCGCAGGCTCACCAGCACCAGCGGCGGGTCGAGCGAGACGGAGAGGAACGCCGTCGCGGTCATCCCGGCCTCTTCGCCGCGCTCGTCCTCGGCGTCGGTCGGCTCTTCGGCGGTGACCAGCACCACGCCTGCGGCCAGCCGCGCGAGAGCGGCCCGGAACTCGTCGTTGCTCACCCCCTCAGCATGGGGGACGGCGTCGGGGCTCGGGGTGAGGGTCTTCGTCTGCGGCACACTCGCACGCTAGCCGCGGCCGGTGCGGGCCCGCATCGGGCCAGGGGACCAGTCGAGACCTAGGTCTCCGGGCCAAGAAGGTGCATAGCGCATATATCGGCGGAACCGGTGGTGCGCTTCCATGCCGCAGGTGCGTGCCCGCAGGCGCCGGGGGCGCGTGCCGGTCGTGCGTACGAGCGGCGAACACCGGCCCCGGGTGCGGGTGCGCCGGGCGTGCGCCGGAGTGGATGGGGCGCCATGCGGAACAAGCTGACGCGCTTTTACGTTGCGTTGTGACATGACTCACAGAGAGCGATATTTGTTGACCCTGTGTACCGGCCGCACAGCTCACTGTGATTCAGTGGCGAGAACACTGCGATAAGTACGTCGATATGACATCTGGAGTTGCTGTCGAGGTCTCGGGGAGAGCGAGCAATGGAGGCCGAGTCGGAGCCCTACGTCCGTCTTGCGACCATGCGGCAGCTGCACCAGGCCGTCGCTGATCTCAATTCGGCGCGCAGCCTTGCCGACACACTGCAGACCGTGGCGGACGGACTCGTCACCGGTCTCGGCTACGCGCTGGGCTGTGTGAATCTCGTCCAGCCGGACGGTGAGCTCGTCGTGGCCGCCTTCGCGGGCAACAACGCCGCGGAGGCGTTGATCACCGGGCGCACCGGTTCCCGCGACGCCTGGGAACGCCGGCTGACCATGGGGGAGGCCTGGGAGGACCTGCGGTTCATACCGCACACCGAGGGCTGGGTTCTCCTCGACGACGACGTGCCGCAGTGGCACACCGAGGGCCCCGAACCCCGCTTCGAGGACGAGTGGCACCCGCTGGACCGCCTCTACGCCCCGATGTACGCCAGCAACGGCCGGGACCGCGGGGACCGCGGGGACCGCGGGGACCACCGGGACCTGCTCGGGGTGCTCTCGGTGGACCGTCCCGGGAACGGCCGCCGCCCCGGCGCCTGGGGCCGCGAGGCCCTCCAGATGTACGCCTCGCAGGCCGCGATAGCGATAGGCAACGCCCGGCTCCGCGCCAACATGCAGCGTGCGCTGGTCCGCCTCGAACGCGAGCAGCAGGCGCTGCGGGCCAGCGAGGAGTCCTTCCGCCAGGCCTTCGAGTACGCCCCCAGCGGCATGGCCATCGCGGAGGTGGGCGGCGACCAGCACGGGCGGCTGCTCCGTACCAACGACGCGCTCTGCCGGCTGCTGGGCCGCCCGGCCTCGGTACTGCGCCGCCACTCCTTCGCCGATCTGGTCCACCCCGAGGACATCGGCACTCTGCTCCGTACGTCCGCCGAGGGCGGGCGGGCCGAACTGCGGCTCGGCCGCCGCGACGGCACGTACCTCTGGGTCTCGCTGCGCAACTCGGTGGTGGCGGACACCACGGACGGGCCGCGCTTCCTCCTCACGCACGTGGAGGACATAGAGGAGCGCAAGCGGCACGAGCTCAACCTCGCGCACCGCGCCTCGCACGACGCCCTCACCGGACTGCCCAACAGCGCGGAGCTCCGGTCCCGGCTCAGCGAGCGGCTCTGCGAGCGTCCGCACGCCACCGCGGCCACCGCGATCGAGGCGCTGGACGCCGCTTACGGCGACGTGGAGGCCCGGGGCCACGGATACGACCTCGATCCGGGGTCCGGCTCCCTCCCCTACGACCACCACGTCCACACGGTGGCGCCGGACCCGGAGCGCGACGACGGCGCGAAGGGGCTCGCGGTCCTCTTCTGCGACCTCGACGGCTTCAAGTCCATCAACGACCGCTTCGGCCACACCACGGGCGACGCGGTGCTGATCGAGGTGGCCCGCCGCCTCAGCACCTGTGTGCGGGACGGGGACACCGTCGCCCGCCTCGGGGGTGACGAATTCGTCGTGCTCGCGGACGGGCTCGGTGCGGCGGACGCCGCCGACCTGGCGGTACGCCTGCGGAACGCGATCATCCCGCCCATCCGTGTGGACGGCAGGGCGGTCCGGGTCGGTGCGAGTTTCGGCATCGGCTGGGCGGAGTGCGGGATGAGCGTGGAGGAGGTGCTGGCCTCGGCGGACCAGCGGATGTACGTCGAGAAGCGGTCCCGGGCGAAGGTTCACCGCAGGGCCGGTTGACGTTCATCCGGCGGTCCGGTGCCTGGCCCCGTACTGAGGGTGAGCAGGGGGCGGAGACCGTCGCACATTCGGCGGATGCTCCGTACGAGGTAGGCTCGCCCGGTCGGCGACGGCTGGCGACATGGTGAGGAGTGACCCAGGGATGACGGCCGGAAACAACGGCGAGAGCAAGCCCGAGGACGACGATCCGTTCGGCTATCTGTACGCGGACGGGCAGGCGGCGGGCGCCCAGCCGCCCGGTGGCGGCGGCTACGGCTACCCCGGGCCGGCGGCTCAGCGCGGCGTCCCCCGGACCTCCTACAACCAGGTGCGGGCCGTCGGCGAGCGTCAGTACGGGCAGGTCCCGCCGCAGCAGGCGTACGGCCAGCAGCAGCCCTACGGTCAGCAGCCCCCGCAGCAGTACGGTCAGCCCCAGCAGTCCTACGGCCAGCCGCAGCAGCAGCAGTACGGCCAGCAGCCCTACGGCCGGCCCACCGCCCAGTACGCGGCTCCCGAGACCTACCCCGGCGGTGCCACCGCCGTGACGGCGTCCGGTTCGGTCGGGCACGGCGGCGCCGGGCGCGCGGGCAACGGCGGCAGCGGTGGGAACGGCGGCCGTGGCGGCCCCAACACGAAGGCCATCCTCGCCGGCGCGATCGTGGTCGTCGCCGTCGTGCTGATCGGTATCGGCGTGGCCCTGACCACGGGCGACGGCGCCGACAAGGACGACAAGAAGAGCGAGGCCGCGTCCTCGGTGGCGCCCAGCGCCGACACCGAGAAGTCCGCCTCGCCCGAGCCCAGCGCCTCGGACGAGCCGGTCGAACTGCCGAAGCAGGACGCGGCGGCGCTCACCCTCGGTGGCACGGCCACCCTGGACAACACCGTCCCGGGCGCGAAGAGCGCCAGCGGCCAGTACATCAGCCTCAACGAGGTCGGCCGGTCGGCCACCTGGACGGTCGACGTGCCGAAGGCCGGTCCGTACACCCTGTACGTGACGTACGGCGTGCCCGGCAAGGACGCCAAGACGACCCTGACGGTCAACGCCGAGGCGCCCCGCTCCATCAACATGAAGAACTACGCGCAGGCGGCGGAGGGCGACGCGGCGAAGGGGTGGACGAACACCTACGCCTACGTCAACCTCACCAAGGGCTCCAACACCCTGAAGCTCTCCTGCGAGGTCGGCGACCTCTGCGACGCCAACCTGGACCAGCTCTCGCTGAAGGCCGGGCAGCAGCAGTAGGGATCGCGCGCGAGCCGCCGCGCCGGTGGGTCAGAGCGCCGAGGTGAGTGGTTCCACGCCTACGCGGGGCAGCAGCTCCGCATAGGCGTCCGCGTCGAACTCCCCGGCAGCCGGGGCCAGTACGGTCGCGGTGGAGAGCGCCACCGCACGGGCCAGCCGCTCCGGCCAGGCCAGCCCCTCGGCGAGCCCGGACAGCAGCCCGGCCACCGCCGAGTCGCCCGCCCCCGTCGGGTTTCCCCGGACGGCGGAGGGCGGCGTGGCGCGCCAGGTCCCCTCCTCGGTGGCGGCGACCAGGCCGTCCGCCCCGAGCGAGGCGACGACCGAGCGGGCACCGCGACGGCGGGCGTCGCGGGCGGCGCGCAGGGGCTCCCGGGAGCCGGTGAGGCGGGCGAGTTCGTCGGCGTTCGGCTTCGCGAAGTCGGGCCGTGCGGCCATGCCCCGGCGCAGCGGTTCCCCTCCGGTGTCCAGCAGCACGGGTATCCCGGCGGCGCGGGCGCGGCGGACGAGTTCCGCGTAGGCGCCGACGTGGATGCCCGGAGGCAGGCTGCCGCAGAGGGCCACGGCCGTGGCGCCGCCGAGCAGTTGCTCGTACGTGCGCAGCAGGGCGGCCCACTCGGCGGGTCCGACCTCGGGACCGGGTTCGTCGAGCCGGGTCGTGCGTCCGCTGGAGCGTTCGACGACGGTCACCGTGCGACGGGTTTCTCCGGCGACGGGGACGAGGGCGTCCTCGGGGCCCAGCGGGGCGAGCAGTTCGCGCACCAGTGCCCCGGTGCGGCCTCCGGCGAACCCCGTGACGACCGTGGGGTGTCCGAGCGCGGCGAGCACCCGGGCGACGTTGACGCCCTTGCCGCCGGGCCGTTCGACCATGTCGCTCACCCGGTGGCGGCTGTGCGGGACGAGATCGGCGACGGTGCAGGTCACGTCGAGTGCGGTGTTCAGCGTGACGGTCAGGATCACCTGGACTCGCCCCCGGTCCTTCTCTCTCGTTCGCCGGGCCGCTTGCCGGTCCCGCCTACTGGAATGTGGCGTTCCGGCGGCGGGACGTGCGGTGCCGAGGGAACGTCACGCCCGTGATCATGCCAAAGAGACGGCAAAGGGCCCAGAGGGTGTCCGGAGGGCGAGCAGCGGGCGGCCACCACCTCGCCCGCGAGGGAGCCGCGCGGCGCCGGTCCGGACAGGACGGCTGTGGATCGGCCGGCTGTGGATCGCCGCGGCCCCGCTCAGAGCCGCAGGTGCATGATGTGCAGCCCGACGTACCCGTCCTTCGGGTGGTGGAAGCCTTCCGGCAGGGTGCCTATGACCTCGAACCCCAGCGACTCGTAGAGCTTCACGGCGTGGGCGTTCGTCTCCACCACCGCGTTGAACTGCATGGCGCGGTAGCCCTGTTCACGCGCCCAGTCCACGGTGTACGCGCACAGTGCCCGCCCCACGCCCCGGCCCGAGTGCGCCGGGTCGACCATGTAGCTGGCGCTCGCGATGTGCGAGCCGTTGCCCTGGTGGTTGCGGTTCATCTTGGCGGTGCCGAGGACGGTGCCCGAGTCGTCCACGGCGACGACCGTGCGGCTCGGGTGCGTCAGCAGCCACCAGTCACGGCCCTGGTCCTGGTCGAGGTCGGCGGGGTAGGTGAAGGTCTCGCCGGCGGCGACGATCGCGTGGAAGAAGGGCCAGATGTCGGGCCAGTCCTTCTCGGTGGCTTCCCTGATCAACATGTGGACAGCGTGACCCACGGGAGCCGTGGCGACAATGCCTTTTCGCGAGGGGCGATTTCCGGTCATACAAGTGGGCTTGAGTGTTTCGGACCCTCCGTCAGTCCGCTTGTCCGGACCCCGTTGCGGGGGCCCGTCGCGGGTCCCCGTTCGGGACCCGCTCGGGCCCTCCCGTCCGGACCACCCCGTCCGGGCCCCCGGATCAGCTCCTCCGGTCAGGCCCCCGACCAGGACCCCGGCCATGCCCCCGGTCAGGCCCCCTTGGGCTCGACGATCCACTCGCCCTTGCGCATGACGCCCTTGAGGGCGAACTCCTCGTCCAGCACCACCAGGTCGGCGTCCTTGCCGGTCTCCAGCGAGCCGATCCGGTCGTACAGGCCCAGCAGCCGGGCGGGGTTGACGGAGATCGACCGGACGACGTCCTCGACCGGGATGCGGTCGATGGTCACGGCCCGCCGGAACGCGGTGTCCAGGGTGAGCGTGGACCCGGCGATCGAACCGCCCTCCACCAGCCGGGCGACGCCGTCCTTGACCTCGACCGCGAGCGGGCCGAGCTGGTACTGGCCGTCGCCGAAGCCGGCCGCGTCCATGGCGTCGGTGATCAGGGCGACCCGGGCGGCGCCCGCGTGGTGGTAGGCCATCTCCAGGGCCGCCGGGTGCAGATGGGTGCCGTCGTTGATCAGCTCGACGGTGATCCGCTCGTCCTCCAGCAGCGCCGCGATCGGGCCGGGGGTGCGGTGGCCGAGGGCGGGCATCGCGTTGTAGAGGTGGGTCGCGACGGTGGCGCCCGCGTCGATCGCCTCGACGGTCTGCTCGTAGGTGGCGTCGGTGTGGCCGATCGCCGCGATGACCCCCTGGTCGGCGAGGAGCCGTACCGAGTCGAGCCCGCCGGGCAGTTCGGTGGCGAGCGTCATCATCTTCGCCGTACCGCGCGCGGCCTTCAGCAGGGCGCCGACGGCGGCCGGGTCGGGGGCGCGGAGCAGGGACTCGCTGTGCGCACCCTTGCGACAGGGCGAGATGAACGGTCCCTCGAAGTGGATGCCCGCGATCTCGCCCTGTTCGGCCAGCTCGGAGAGGACCCCGGCCCAGCGGCCGAGGAAGTCCAGGCTGTCGGTCACGGTGGAGGCGACGACCGTGGTGGTGCCGTGCTCGCGGTGCGTCCGTACACCGGTCAGCACCTGGTCCACCGAGCCGGCGGTGAAGGACGCGCCGCCGCCGCCGTGGTTGTGCATGTCCACGAAGCCGGGGACGATCCAGTGCCCGGTCAGGTCCAGGGTCCGGGCGTCCTCGGGGGCCCCGTCGGCGATCCGTGTGCCCTCGACGGCCAACCGGCCGTTCTCCTCGGTGCCACCGGGCCGTACGACCCGGGCTCCGGTGAGAACCGTGCTGTCTGCGTGTCCGGCCATCAGACGGTTACCTCCGTGGCGAGTAGATCCCAGGCGAGCAGCCCCGCGCCCAGGCATCCGGCGGTGTCCCCGAGGGTCGCCGGAACGATGTGGGGCAGTGTCTGGAACGTGAGGCGTTCCTCGACGGCCGCACGCAGTGGTGTGAACAAGGTTTCCCCCGCCTCGGCGAGACCGCCACCGATGATGAGCGTGCGCGGGTCCAGCAGGGTGATCGCGGTGACCAGCCCGGCGGCCAGCGCGTCGACGGCGTCGGCCCAGACGCGCAGGGCGGTGGGATCGCCCGCGTCGACGGCCCGCGCGCAGTCCGCCGCGTCCTGCGAGGGGTCGCCGCAGGCGGCGGCCCAGGCGCGGGTGACCGCGGAGGCGGAGGCGAGCGTCTCCAGGCAGCCGCGCTGGCCGCAGCCGCACTCCGGGCCGTCCGGCCGGACCACGACGTGCCCGATCTCCCCGGCGCTGCCGTGCGCGCCGGCCTCGATGACCCCGTCGATGCCGATGGCCCCCGCTATGCCGGTGCCGAGGGCGACGAAGAGGAAGCGGTCGGCGCCGCGTCCGGCCCCGCTGCGGCCCTCGGCCAGCCCTCCGGTGCGGACGTCGTGGCCGAGCGCGACGGGGACGGAGCCGAGCCGTTCGCCGAGGAGGTCGCGCAGGGGCAGGTCGCGCCAGCCGAGGTTGGCGGCGTAGACCGCGATGCCCCGCTCGGTGTCGACGATGCCCGGAACGGCCACCCCGGCGGCCACCGCGGTCTCGCCGAAGTGCTTTTCGCCGTACGCGCGCAGGTCGGCGGCGAATCCGAGGATGGTCTCGACCACCGCCTCGGGGCCGCGCTCCCGTCCGGTGGCTCGTCGTTCCTCGTGCAGGAGGGTGCCGTCGGCTCCGACCAGCGCGGCCTTCATTCCCGTGCCGCCCACATCGAGGGCGATGACATGTCTCACGGGGGACAGTTTCGCCCGCCGATCTCAAAAGGTCTAGTCCACTATTCCGCTTTGTATCGTGTGCATACAAAAATCCGGGGGCGGCGGGGGCGCGCCGGTGGCACTGTCCGGGGCGCGCGTTAGGTTGGTCGGCATGACCGCCCCCGAGCACGGAAACGGAACCCCCGGCACTCCCGGACCCGACGCGACCGGCGCCGACGGGAGCGCGCGGACCGACGGGAGCGCCGGCAGCGACGAGAACGCGCGCACCGACGGGACGGGCGCGGACGCGGCCGGGACCGGCGCGCTCTCCGACCGCGACCGCGCGCTGCTGGCTCTGGAACGGCGGTCCTGGGCGGGCCCCGGCGCGAAGGAACGCGCCATCCGCGAGGAGCTGGGCCTCTCACCGGTCCGGTACTACCAGCTGGTGAACGCCCTCATCGAGGACCGCCGCGCCCTGGAGGAGGACCCCGTCACGGTCAACCGCCTGCGCCGTGTCCGGGCCGCCAAGCGGAACCGGCGCTGAGGGGCAGGAGCCCTGCGGCCCTCGGCTCCCGGCTCACCCGCACGAGCGACCCGCGCGGGGGTCGTCAGGGCGTCCCCCGTCCTTAGTACGGGCGCGTCCCGCGCCCGTACTAAGGACGGGGCCAGGGCCGTCCCGAGAGCCGCTCGATGTCGGTGTTGAACCGCTTGAGGTAGGCGGCGAACCTCTCCACGTCCTCAGCGGACCACTTCTCCAGCACGAGCCCGAGCCCGCTCGCGTTCTTGTCGCGCTCCACGTCGAGCCGCTGCGCGCCCTCCGGCGTGATCCGGAACTTGCGGGCCATGCCTCCCGACGGGTCCGGGATGCGTTCCACCAGTCCGGCCTGCATCGCGGCGGCGGTCTGCCGGTTGAGGGTGGACGAGTCGAGGCCGAAGGCGTCGCTCAGCTCCTTGATGGACATCGGCCCCTGTACGCGGATGCGGCTGAGCAGGACGTAGGCGCTCCGCTCCAGCACGTCGTCCTTGCGCCGCCCGTTGGCGGTGCGCAGGAAGATGTGGCGGCTGAGCAGCATCTGCTCGTACTCGACCTGCTGGATGGGGTCGTCCATGCTCGTGCTCCTTGCTGCTGTCCCGCGCACCCTCCCTCCGAGCCTACGGGGCGGGGGGAGGGCGTCGTCCGGGCGTGCGGGGTGCGGTCTCGGCAGGCCCGCCCCTGCCCCGCTACTGTCGGAGCATGGGCAGCCACCTGGACCACGTGCCGACTCCGACCACCGAAGCGGGCCGCGAAGGGCTCGCCGCACTGCTGGCCCGTCCGGGCAGGGCCGTGGTGGCGCTCGACTTCGACGGCACCCTCGCCGACATCGTGCCCGACCCCGAGCAGGCCAGGGCCCACGCCGACGTGCTGCCGGCGCTCGCCGCGCTCGCGCCGAAGATCGCCTCCGTGGTCGTGATCACCGGCCGCCCGGCGGCCGTCGCGGTCGCGCACGGCGGGTTCGCGGGGGTCCCCGGCCTGGAGCACCTGGTGGTCCTCGGCCATTACGGCGCCGAGCGCTGGGACGCGGTCTCCGGCGAGGTCGCCGCCCCGCCGCCGCACCCCGGTCTCGCGGCCGTCCGCGCGGAGCTGCCCGCCCTCCTCGACGGGCCCGAGGTGCTGAAGGGCGCCTGGGTGGAGGAGAAAGGACAGGCCGTCGCCGTCCACACCCGCCGCGCCACCGACCCGCAGGCCGCCTTCGAGCTGCTGCGCGAGCCCCTCGGCCGGCTCGCCGCGCGCCACGGACTGATCGTCGAGCCGGGCCGCCAGGTCCTGGAGCTGCGCCCGCCGGGGGTCGACAAGGGTGTCGCGCTCACCGGGTACGCGGCCGAGGTGGGGGCCGGGTCGGTGCTCTACGCGGGCGACGACCTCGGCGACATCGCCGCCTTCGCGGCCGTGGAGAAGCTGCGCTCGGGCGGTCCGGACCGGGTGCCGGGCCTGCTGGTCTGCAGCGGCGGCACCGAGGTCCCCGAGCTGGCTTCCCGCGCCGACCTGATCGTGCCGGGCCCGCAGCAGGTCGCGGCCCTGCTGGCGGCCGTGGCCGAGAGCATCTGAGCGTCGCCGGGACCTGGGGGTCTCACCCCTCCCGCAGCGCCTCCAGCTGCTGGAGGAACCAGGCCTGCGGCGGCAGCGCGGTCGCGGCCTCCGCGAGCCGCGCCGACCGCTCGGCACGCTCGGTCCCGTCCATGGTCAGTGCCTCGTGCAGGGCCTCGGCCGTGGCGCTCACGTCGTACGGGTTCACCACCAGCGCGTCGGCGCCCAGCTCCTCGTACGCCCCGGCCTCGCGGGAGAGCACCAGGGCCACCCCGTGGTCGGAGACGACCGGGACCTCCTTGGCGACCAGGTTCATGCCGTCCCGGATGGGGTTGACCAGCGCCACGTCGGCCAGCCGGTAGGCGGCCAGCGAGCGGGCGAAGTCGTCCCTCACGTGCAGGACGACCGGGGTCCAGGTGTCGGTGGCGTACGTCTTGTTGATCTCGTCGGCCAGCTCCTGGACGGCCGTCGTGTACGCGCGGTAGACCGCCAGGTCCTGGCGGGAGGGGTAGGCGAAGGCGACGTGGACGACGCGTTCGCGCCACTCGGGGTGGTTGTCGAGGAGGGTGCGGTAGGCGTGCAGCCCGCGCACGATGTTCTTGGACAGCTCGGTCCGGTCGACCCGGACGATCGTCTTCCGGCTGCCGTCGCCGCCGATCTGCTCGCGCAGCGCGGCCATCCGCTCGTCCACGTCCGGCTCGTGCGAGCGGGCGAGCAGGAAGTCGCCGTCCGCGCCGAGCCCGTGCACGCCGATGCGGGTGCCGCTGGTGCCGCCGAGGATCTCGGTGCAGCAGCCGATGAACGCGTCGGCCCAGCGGCGGGTGAGGAAGGCCGCCCGGTCGGCGCCGAGGATGCCGCGCAGCAGCTGTTCGCCGATGTCGTCGGGGAGCAGCCGGAAGTAGTCCACCGGCGCCCACGGGGTGTGCGAGAAGTGGCCGATGCGCAGGTCGGCGCGGAGCTCGCGGAGCATCCCGGGGACCAGCGCGAGGTGGTAGTCCTGCACGAGCACGGCGGCGCCCTCGCCCGCCTCCTCGGCCAGCGCCTCGGCGAAGGCCCGGTTGTACGTCTCGTACGCGGCCCACTGGCGCCGGAACTCGTCGTCGAAGACCGGCTCGACGGGGGTCTGGTAGAGCAGGTGGTGGACGAACCAGAGCACGGAGTTGGCGATGCCGTTGTACGCGTCGGCGTGCACGGAGGCGTCGATGTCGAGCATCCGGACGCCCTCTTCGCCGACCCCGCGCCGGACCGCCTCGCGGTCGCCGTCGCCGAGCGCGGCGCAGACCCACACCTTGTCGTCGACGGCGCTCAGTCCGGAGACGAGCCCGCCTCCGCCCCGGCGTGCGTCGAGGGAACCGTCTTCGTTCAGCGTGTACGACACGGGGCCGCGGTTGGACGCGACGAGGACCTGGGCGGCGTGCTCGGAGACCATGTAGCGGAACCTAGCCCGATACGTAACCCCCCAAACGTGTTCGAGGCCGGGCCGGGCCGGACGGCGCGGCTCGCGGTGTGCCCGGCGAGGGCAGCGCCGGGTCTGCCCGGCGAGGGGCCGGCCGGGTCAGGCGGCGCGTCTCGCGGTGTACTCGGCGATCTCCCGGACCGGCGGCCGTTCCTCGGTGTCCACCGCGTAGGTGTGTGGCCGGAAACCGTCCTCGTCGCGTTCGAACTGGGTGAGCACCGGGCGCACCAGATGCCCGCGGGAGAGCCGCAGCTGCGCGGTCCGGTAGATCGCGGCGGCCATCCGTCCCAGCGCCTGTCCGTCCTGGTGGCGGTGGCGGCGGACCCCGACGTCCACCTGGGCCAGGGCGTCGAGTCCCACGGTGCGCAGCGCGTCCACCAGGAGCCCCAGCTCCACCCCGTACCCGACGGGGAAGGCCAGCTGCTCCAGGAGCCCGCGCCGGACCGCGTACTCGCCGCCCAGGGGCTGGACGAAGCCGGCCAGTTTCGGCCAGTGCAGATTGAGCAGCGGGCGGGCGACCAATTCGGTGACGCGACCGCCCTGCGCGGGCGGACCGGCGGGTGCGTGGCCGTCCGACGTCTCCAGCGGCCGGTCGTACATCGCCTTGACGAACTGGATTCCCGGGTCGGTGAGCAGCGGGCCGACGATGCCGGAGACGAAGTCGGCGGAGAAGTCCTTGAGGTCGGCGTCGACGAAGCAGACGATCTCGCCGCTGGTCACGAAGAGCGACCGCCACAGCACCTCGCCCTTGCCGGGGACGGCGGGTATCCGGGGGAGGATCGAGTCGCGGTGCACCACGCGGGCTCCGGCCGCGCGGGCGACGGCGGAGGTGGCGTCGGTGGAGCCGGAGTCGATCACCACGAGCTCGTCGACGAGCGGGACCTTCTCCATCAGCTCGCCGCGGATGGTCCGGACGATGTCGCCGACCGTCGCCTCCTCGTTCAGCGCGGGCAGGACGACGCTCACGGAGGAGCCCCGCGGGTTCCGGCTCCTGGCGGCCAGGAGACGGTCCAGGGGGCGGTCGGAGGCTGCCCAGGAACGGCGGTTCAGCCAGCTGTCGACCTCTTCCAGCACGGGCGATACTCCCTGTATGTGATCCATCTCGCGGTTCGGACGACTACCTCAACCGTCGGGTGCTTCGGTTACAGTCTTGAACAACGCTCACTGCCTTCGCATGTCGGGGTCGGAGGGCGGACAAACGCCTGGATCGAACGGTCCAGTGCCATAGCGCTCATCCAGAGGGACTGAGGGAACGGCCCGTTGAAGTCCCGGCAACCCTCCCGCCGGCCGCGAGGCCACGGTGGGGAAGGTGCCAATTCCGTCTTGTGGCGAAATGCGTCGCAAGGAAGATGAGGAGAAAGGGCCTCCGCCATCATGGCTGTTCAGACCGTTGCAGCGCATTCCGGCACGTCCGTGGACCTCGGTCCCGCCGCCGCGCTTTCCTGCCGCGAGTGCGGCGAACGCTTCGAACTCGGTCCCATTTTCGCCTGCGCGTCCTGTTTCGGGCCGCTCGAAGTGGCGTACGACCTGCCGAGCGGCTCCCCGGAAGAGCTGAAGAAGCGCATCGAGGCCGGCCCGGACAACATCTGGCGCTACGCGCCGCTGCTGCCGGTGCCCGCCGACGTCGCCGACAAGCCCAACATGAACCCCGGCTTCACCAAGCTGGTCAAGGCCGACAACCTCGCCCGCGAACTGGGCGTCACCGGCGCCCTGTACGTCAAGGACGACTCCGGCAACCCGACGCACTCCTTCAAGGACCGCGTCGTCGCGATCGCCGTCGAGGCCGCCCGCGCCTTCGGCTTCACCACCCTCTCCTGCTCCTCCACCGGCAACCTCGCCGGCGCGGTCGGTGCCGCCGCCGCGCGGGCCGGCTTCCGCTCCTGCGTGTTCATCCCGCACGACCTGGAAGAGGGCAAGGTCGTCATGGCCGCGGTGTACGGCGGCGAGCTCGTCGGCATCGACGGCAACTACGACGACGTGAACCGCTTCTGCTCCGAGCTCATCGGCGACCCGCTGGGCGAGGGCTGGGGCTTCGTCAACGTCAACCTCCGCCCGTACTACGGCGAGGGCTCGAAGACGCTCGCGTACGAGATCTGCGAGCAGCTCGGCTGGCAGCTCCCGGACCAGCTGGTCATCCCGATCGCGTCCGGCTCCCAGCTCACCAAGATCGACAAGGGGCTGCAGGAGCTGATCAAGCTCGGTCTCGTCGAGGACAAGCCGTACAAGATCTTCGGCGCGCAGGCCGAGGGGTGCTCCCCGGTCTCCACCGCCTTCAAGGCCGGCCACGACGTGGTCCGCCCGCAGAAGCCGAACACGATCGCCAAGTCGCTCGCGATCGGCAACCCGGCCGACGGCCCGTACGTCCTGGACATCGCCCGCCGCACCGGTGGCGCGGTGGAGGACGTCGACGACGAGCAGGTCGTCGACGCGATCAAGCTGCTCGCCCGCACCGAGGGCATCTTCGCCGAGACCGCGGGCGGTGTGACCGTCGGCGTGACGCGGAAGCTGATCGAGTCCGGCCTGCTCGACCCGGCCCTGACCACCGTCGTCCTGAACACCGGCGACGGCCTGAAGACCCTGGACGCCGTCTCTCCGACGACCGGCCTGTCGGCGACCATCCGCCCGAGCCTGGACGCGTTCCGCGACGCGGGCCTCGCGGCCCACTGACCACCCGAGAACCGAGGAAGGCAATCCCCATGAGCGTCAAGGTCCGCATCCCCACCATCCTGCGCACGTACACCGGCGGCCAGGCCGAGGTCTCGGCCGAGGGCACCGTCCTCTCCGAGGTCATCGAGTCCCTGGAGAAGGACCACCCGGGCATCGCCGCGCGTGTCCTGGACGACCAGGGCAAGCTGCGCCGCTTCGTCAACGTGTACGTCAACGACGACGACGTCCGCTTCGAGGGCGGCCTCCAGGCGGCCACGCCGGACGGCGCCGGCGTCTCGATCATTCCCGCCGTCGCGGGCGGCTGCTGACCCGACGGCCGGTCCCGGGTCCCGCCGCGCGGCGGGACCCCGACAGCCGTTCCGCAGCGCACCGTTGCCCCCTTCGCGTACGACGCGGAGGGGGCAATTCCGTAGGGTTGAGCGCGGTACAGTTGGGGAAGCCCCCTTGGCCGTCCGCGCCGGGCGGGTGCGAGATCGCGCCGCCGCGCGACAAGAAGCAGCCAAAGTCCGGAAGCCCTCTGTGCCTTAAGTGGCCTTTGTCTGGCCCGACTTGCCCAAAATTCTCAACAAATCCTCATGTTCGGGCGTTCCGCCGCGACCAGAATTCTCGTCCGATTGACCTGTTGCAGAGGGCAGTTGGGCAGATACATTCGGCCGCGGTCGACGCGTTCCGGCGCACGCACCCTCTCCTGTCGGAGGGTGAGTTCTGACCCGGGTCCGCGAAGTGCGGTCCTGTGCAGGGGCCAGAAATAGGGGAGTTAGGCATGGCTCAGGGCACCGTCAAGTGGTTCAACGCGGAGAAGGGGTACGGCTTCATCGCGGTCGACGGTGGTGCGGATGTTTTCGTCCACTACAGCGCGATCCAGATGGACGGGTACCGCACCCTCGAAGAGGGTCAGCGAGTTGAATTCGAGATCTCGCAGGGCCAGAAGGGGCCGCAGGCGGACATGGTCAAGCTCGCCGTGGGCTGAGATCGGACGCGGTCGGCAACGACACTTCTCACGCACGCAGGGCCCGTCCCCGGCAGGGGTACGGGCCCTGCGTGCGTGCGCGTTCCGCGTGCCGGGAAGGGTCCGCGGAGGCCCGGAGGCCGGCCGGTGAGTGCCTGCGGTTCGCCCCGAGGCGTGCCCGGAGCTTGTCCCCAGGACGAGGAGGACGCTTGCACTCGCAGGGGTCGAGTGCTAATCATTGGCGTTAGCACTCTCCAGGTGAGAGTGACAGAACTTGGACCGGGCCGGTGAGGCCCGCAGGCGCGGCGGGGCAAGGAACCGCCGGGCACGCAGGCCGTCCGTCGCGGGCGCCTCTCGGTCCGGAGCAATCCACCCCTGTCCGGGAGGACCACTTCACATGGCCAAGATCATCGCGTTCGACGAGGAGGCACGGCGCGGTCTCGAGCGCGGGATGAACCAGCTCGCCGACGCCGTCAAGGTCACCCTCGGCCCCAAGGGCCGTAACGTCGTCCTCGAGAAGAAGTGGGGCGCGCCCACGATCACCAACGATGGTGTTTCCATCGCCAAGGAGATCGAGCTCGAGGACCCGTACGAGAAGATCGGTGCGGAGCTGGTCAAGGAGGTCGCCAAGAAGACGGACGACGTCGCCGGCGACGGTACGACCACCGCCACCGTTCTCGCCCAGGCGCTCGTCCGCGAGGGTCTGCGCAACGTCGCCGCCGGTGCCAACCCGATGGCCCTCAAGCGGGGCATCGAGAAGGCCGTCGAGGCCGTCTCCGCCGCTCTGCTGGAGCAGGCCAAGGACGTGGAGACCAAGGAGCAGATCGCTTCGACCGCCTCCATCTCCGCCGCCGACACCGAGATCGGCGCCAAGATCGCCGAGGCGATGGACAAGGTCGGCAAGGAAGGCGTCATCACCGTCGAGGAGTCCCAGACCTTCGGTCTGGAGCTGGAGCTCACCGAGGGTATGCGCTTCGACAAGGGCTACATCTCGGCGTACTTCGCGACCGACATGGAGCGTATGGAGACGTCCTTCGACGACCCGTACATCCTCATCGTCAACTCGAAGATCTCCAACGTGAAGGACCTCCTTCCGCTGCTGGAGAAGGTCATGCAGTCGGGCAAGCCGCTGCTGATCATCGCCGAGGACGTCGAGGGCGAGGCCCTGTCGACCCTGGTCGTCAACAAGATCCGTGGCACCTTCAAGTCCGTCGCCGTCAAGGCCCCGGGCTTCGGTGACCGCCGCAAGGCCATGCTCGGTGACATCGCCATCCTCACCGGTGGCACCGTCATCTCCGAGGAGGTCGGCCTCAAGCTGGAGAACGCGGGTCTCGACCTGCTGGGCTCCGCGCGCAAGGTCGTCATCACCAAGGACGAGACGACGATCGTCGACGGCGCCGGCGAGAGCGACCAGGTTCAGGGTCGCGTCAACCAGATCCGTGCCGAGATCGAGAACTCCGACTCGGACTACGACCGCGAGAAGCTCCAGGAGCGTCTGGCGAAGCTGGCCGGCGGCGTGGCCGTCATCAAGGCCGGTGCCGCCACCGAGGTCGAGCTCAAGGAGCGCAAGCACCGCATCGAGGACGCGGTGCGCAACGCCAAGGCCGCCGTCGAGGAGGGCATCGTCGCCGGTGGTGGCGTGGCTCTGCTCCAGGCGTCCGCCGTCTTCGAGAAGCTCGACCTGACGGGCGACGAGGCCACCGGCGCCAACGCCGTCAAGCTCGCGCTGGAGGCCCCGCTCAAGCAGATCGCCGTCAACGGTGGTCTCGAGGGTGGCGTCGTCGTGGAGAAGGTCCGCAACCTGCCGATCGGCCACGGCCTCAACGCCGCGACCGGCGAGTACGTCGACATGATCGCCGAGGGCATTCTCGACCCGGCGAAGGTCACGCGCTCCGCTCTGCAGAACGCCGCCTCCATCGCCGCGCTCTTCCTCACCACCGAGGCCGTCATCGCCGAGAAGCCCGAGAAGGCCGGCGCGGCTGCCCCGGGTGGCATGCCGGGCGGTGACATGGACTTCTGATCCCCTCCAGGGATCGGTGGTTCCACCCCCGCAGCGTCCAGCTGTGGCTTCGGCCCCCGGGATTCGTTCCCGGGGGCCGAAGTGTTTCCGCGCCCGGCCCGGCTGCCCGGCCGGTCGGGCCGGGCGCCCCTCCCGGGCCGACGGCCGGGCGGGGCCCCTTCCGGGCTGACGGTCGGGCCGGGCGCCCCCCCGAGACGGTCCGGTCAGGCCCGGCGGCCCGAGTGGTACGCCTCGATGGCGTCCCGCTGGTACGCGGCGAGGCCCGGTGCGACGGCCTCGTAGGCCGCGCGCCACTGCGGGTTCTCCACACAGGAGCGCCCGATCGCGAGGTGCTCCTCGGCGGTGACGGGCCGCAGCCCGGTCACCGCCCGGTACTGCGCGTCCACGTGCTCCTGCACGGGCGCCGAGTCGGCGGACAGGCCCGCGGCCAGGAACTCGGCGAGCCGGATCATCTGGCGTTCGTTCACGTGCCGATCGTTCACGTGCCGCCTGCTCGCGTGCCGTCCGTCTGCCTACCGGGAGCTGGGAACGAATCCTCGGTACGGGGGCCGATTCGCCTTGCCCCGTACGGGCCGGGTTTTTCCGGGCCTGAGAAGGACGGTAGAAGCTGCCGCAGCGGCAACCGCAAGCCCGTGCGGCGTTCTTCTGCCGGGGCGCGCCGCGGCCCGGGTCCGTGGAGGGCGGGGCTGGGGGAGAGGGCTGTGGGCGGCGCCGCTACTCCGCGTCCAGCGCCGACAGATGGCGGGTGAAGTCGTCCACGAGCCGCCCCAGCAGGCGCCCCAGCTCCCGCCGGTCCCGGTCGGACCAGCCGGCGAGCGCTCCGCCGAACCAGCCGAGGATGGTCCGCATGTAGCGTTCGGCGCCCGCCGCGCCCTCGGGCGTCGGCTCGATGAGCCGGGCGCGCTGGTCGTCGGGGTCGGTGACGCGGCGGACCAGTCCGCGCTTCTCCAGCCCGTTGACCTGCCGGGTGACGTGGGGCCCGACCACCTGCATGCGCGCCGCGATCTCGCCGATGCGCAGCGGGGTCCCGGCCATGTGCAGGGTGACCAGGACGGACATCGACGGCCGCTCCAGGGCGAGTCCGGCGGTCTCCATGGCGTGCTCGGGCAGCCGCCCCTTGGTGAGCGTGTTGCTGAGCTGAGCCATGCGCGGAAGCATCTCGGCGACGAGATCGAACGCCGCGTCGGAACCGCCGTCGGAACCGCTTTCGGGGGCGTCGCGGTCTGCCGCGTGCGGCTCCTGGGCGCTCATGCCACTCCTTTGGATACCTAAGTTAGGTATATAGTCGGGTCTGCGGCATCGCTTCACGGGCTTCTCGCGTCCGCAAAAAAGATACCTAAGTTACGTAGATGGTGAGAGTCTGCGTGCCTGTCGAGAGGGGACACCTCATGACCAGCACCTACGGTACGGAATCCGGTCGCGGTAAGGCCGCCGGTACGGGCACCACCGCACCCCGCGAGCGCAGCGTCCTGATCTCCGGCGCCAGCATCGCGGGCCCCGCGCTGGCCTACTGGCTCCACCGGTACGGCTTCGCGGTCACGGTGGTCGAGAAGGCGGACGCGGTACGCGGCGGCGGCTACCCCATCGACATCCGGGGTACCGCCCTGCGGGTCGTGGAGCGGATGGGACTGCTGCCCCGGTTGTGGGACGCGCACGTGGACAGCCGGCAGGTGTCGTTCCTGGACCCGGACGGTTCGGTGCGGGCCTCGGTCCGGCCGGAGACCATGACCGGCGGGGTGGACGGCCGGGACGTGGAGGTGCGCCGGGGCGATCTGGCCGACCTTCTGTACGGCCTCGTCCGCGACGACGTCGAGTTCCTCTTCGGCGACTCGATCGCGACGCTGGACGACCGGGGCGACGGGCCCGACGGGGGCGTGGACGTGGTGTTCCGAGGCGGAGCCCGGCGCACGTTCGACCTGGTCGTGGGCGCGGACGGCATCCACTCGCACACCCGGGGGCTGGTGATGGGGTCCGAGGCGCGGTACCACCGCTCCCTCGGCCAGTGCTTCGCCGGTTTCACCCTGCCCAACGACTTCGGCCTCAGCCACGAGGGAGTCATCCGCAACACCCCGGGCAGGGGGGCGGTCCTGTACGCCGTGGAGGAGTCCGAGGACCTGCACGGCTTCCTGGTGTTCGCCTCGGACCTGGCGCCGGGGACCGTGCCGGCGGCGGCGTTCCGCGACCCGGCAGCCCAGCGCGAGCTCGTCGCCTCCGTCTTCGCCGACGAGGGCTGGGAGGTCCCGCGCATGGTCGCCGCGATGCGAGAGGCGGACGACCTCTTCTTCGACGTGGCCGGGCAGATCCACCTTCCGTCCTGGTCCACGGGCCGGGTCGCGCTCGTCGGCGACGCCGCGTACGCCCCGTCCTTCTTCTCGGGGCAGGGGTCGAGCATCGCGCTGATCGGTGCGTACGTCCTCGCCGGTGAACTGGCGGTGCGGGAGGACCACACGGCAGCGTTCGCCGCGTACGAGAACGGGCTGCGGGAGTTCGTGGAAGCCAACCAGGCCCTCGCGCACAGCGGGCTCGCCGTCCTCGCGCCGCGTACGGCCGAGGACCTCGCGGCGCGCAACGAGGCCTTGGCCGAGCCGACGCTCGCCTCGGGCGAGGAGGGGCGGAGCATCAACGCGGCGCTGGAGCTGCGCGATTACGCGTCGGGTGCGGTTCCGGTCTGAGCGGGGCGGCCCGGAGCGGTCGGGGCGGTTCGGGTGGGGTCAGGAGCGGTCGGTGCGGGACGGCGGTCGGGGCGGTCCGGGGTGGTCGGGGGCGGGCAGGTCCTGAGCGGCTGGCCGGGGGCGCCGCACCTCGCCCCCCACCGTTTTCGGTGGCGTTCGCCGGACACGCGGGCGTTCGTTGGACACGCGAAGACCGGGGCACCACGCTGGGAGTGGTCCGGGTTCGTGCGCCCGCGTCCGGGAGCTCGGCGGGAAGCCCGGGAAATGTCCTGCCCGGCGATGTCGAGAACCCGTGACCGGTTCCGTCCCCGTAGTGAACGCGACGAACGCGACCCACGCGACCGCGAACACGGTCGCCGCAGCGAGGAGAGAGACCATGGCCAAGTACCTGCTGCTCAAGCACTACCGAGGCGCTCCGGCACCGGCCAACGACGTGCCGATGGACAAGTGGAGCCCGGAGGAGATCTCGGCCCACATCCAGTACATGAACGACTTCGCGGCCCGGCTGGAGAAGACCGGCGAGTACGTCGACGGCCAGGCGCTCGCCCCCGAGGGGACGTGGGTCCGGTACGACGGCGAGGGCCGCCCGCCGGTCACCGACGGCCCGTTCGCCGAGACCAAGGACCTCATCGCCGGGTGGATGGTGATCGACGTCGACAGCTACGAGCGCGCCGTCGAGCTGGCCGGAGAGCTGTCGGCCGCCCCCGGCGCGGGCGGCGCACCGATCCATGAGTGGCTGGAGCTGCGCCCCTTCATGGGATCGCACCACCCCACCATCACGGAGTGACCTCACCGATGGACGACGCGGCGGGCGACGCGACGGGCGGGGCTTCCGGCGGGTCGAGGGGCGGGGCGTCCGGCGGGGTGTTGGACGAGGCTCTGCTCAGGAGTCTCACGCCGGGCGTGCTCGCCGTCCTCGTCCGTCGCGGAGCCGACTTCGCGGCGGCGGAGGACGCCGTGCAGGAAGCGCTGCTCCAGGCGGTACGCGTATGGCCGGCCGACCCGCCGCGCGATGCGAAGGGCTGGCTGGTCACGGCGGCCTGGCGCAGGTTCCTCGACGCCACCCGGGCGGAGACCGCCCGCCGCCACCGCGAGGTCCGGCTGGACGAGGAGCCCGTACCGGGGCCCGCGCCCGCGGTGGACGACACGCTCCAGCTCTACTTCCTCTGCGCCCACCCCTCGCTGACCCCGGCATCGGCGGTCGCACTGACCCTGCGTGCCGTCGGCGGGCTCACCACGCGCCAGATCGCCCGCGCCTACCTGGTGCCGGAAGCGACCATGGCCCAGCGCGTCAGCCGGGCGAAGCGCACCGTCTCCGGTGTGCGGTTCGACCGGCCCGGCGATGTCGGCACCGTGCTGCGCGTCCTTTACCTGGTGTTCAACGAGGGCTACTCCGGCGATGTCGACCTCGCCGCCGAGGCCATGCGTCTCACCCGGCAACTCGCGGCCCGCATCGACCACCCCGAGGTGTCCGGGCTGCTCGCCCTGATGCTGCTCCACCACGCCCGGCGGGCCGCGCGCACCGCGCCGGACGGCAGCCTGGTGCCGCTCGCCGCGCAGGACCGGGGCCGGTGGGACACCGGGCTGATCGCCGAGGGCGTCGGCATTCTCCAGGCGGCCCTGGCCCGCGACCGGTTGGGCGAGTACCAGGCCCAGGCCGCCGTCGCGGCCCTGCACGCCGACGCGCCCACCGCCGAGGAGACCGACTGGCCCCAGATCGTCGAGTGGTACGACGAGTTGGCACGCCTGACCGACAGCCCGGTCGTCCGGCTGAACCGCGCCGTCGCCGTCGGCGAAGCCGACGGCCCGCGCGCGGGGCTGGCGGCACTCGCGGGGCTGGACGACTCGGTGCCCCGCCACACCGCCGTGGCGGCATACCTCCACGAGCGCGACGGCGACCTCGCGAAGGCGGCACGGCTGTACGCCGAGGCGGCCCACAAGGCCCCCGACCTCGCCGAGCGCGACCACCTGACGCGCCAGGCGGCCCGCCTCAACACGCGCGGGGCTTGAGCGCGCGGTGCGAGCGGGGTCGGGGCGGCACCCCGAACGAGTCGGTGCGATACCCCCGAGCGGGGTGGGACGGCATCCCCGAGCGGGTCGGGGCGGTACCCCTGAGCGGGGTGGGACGGCACCCCGAACGGACGAGCGCGCGCGGGAGCCGAGGAGGTGCGCCGTTGCGAACGATGTGCGCCCTCGGCGCGAACGGCACGGCCTGCGCGCGAGGTTGAAAGGAAAGCACCAGGATCACCCGATGGGGGTTAGTTCACGCAGCGTCATGGTCACGCTGCGCCTCGGCTTGCTACGTTCTGTAATCACGGGTCGCCACGAGGCGGTTCGGCGGCGCGTCGGCAGGAGGTCGGCCATGTTGGGCAAGTTGAGCATCCCGAACACCGTGAACACCCCGAGCATCCGGAACACCCCGCACACCCTGAGCGTTCTGGCCACCCCGAGCCTTCAGGCGACCGCGCGGACTCCGAGCGTCCAGGCCGCCCCGAACGTCCGGAACACCGTGCGTCCTTCGGCCGTCGCGCGTCTCACGAAGTCGCTGGGCGGGGTGCGGGGCAGGCGGAAGGCCGCAGTGAGCGCGGCGCTCGCGGTCGGACTTTTCGCCGGTGGTGCCGGGGCGGCACTCGCCGTCGGCTGGCACACCATCCCCCGCCTCAAGAGCTCGGGCACGCTCTTCAGCAGCGGCACGTACAGGTTCAATCCGAAGGGCACCGAGCACGGCGGCTTCGAGTTCAGGGGGAAGCTCAAGGACGCCGATTCCGGCGACGGCCACAACGTCTACGTGGAGGTTCGCGTCGAGGGATACGACTGGAATCGCTTCTACGGCAAGCAGAAGAAGACGGTCTCCCTCCACAAGGTCGTGTACGACGCGGCTGCCCTGTACACCAGCGACGCCACCATCCGGGTGTGCCGGGACAGAGGGACGCTCCATCCGGACAACTGCGCCACCGCCCCGCACTACAAGAGGTGACACACGCGCACCTGTTGGGGGAGGACGAATCTCCCGCAGGAGCGGGATCTCTCGGGGGCGGGACATCCCGGGGGACTTCCTGGTAGGGCGGGCTTCCCGAGCCAAACGGGCTTTCCCGGGCCCACGGACTTTCCCGGGCGCCAGGGCTTCCTTCCGCGGGTGCGCGGGCAAGGGCGTTGCTGAGCGCAGGGGCCTTGCCGAGCACAGGGGCCTTGCCGAGCACAGGGAATGGCTCGTGTGCGTCGGTGACCGAGCGAGCGAACACGTGGGGTGCGGGCGAATCCCGGGCCCCGATCCGAGGGGGCACGAACCATGCAGAACAGCAGGACCGGGACGCTGGTGGCCGACGGCGTCTGCCTCTCCTACGGCTCCACTGCGGCCGTCAGGAATGCGCGGCTCTCGGTACGGCCGGGCGAGGTGGTGGCGATCACCGGGCAGAGCGGGTCGGGCAAGTCCTCCCTGCTCTACTGCCTGGCCGGAGTCCTCCCGGTCACCGACGGTCAGGTCGTCTTCGACGGCCGGCCGCTCGGTGGCCTGAGGGACGAGGAGTTGAGCGCACTCCGCCGGGACCGTTTCGGATTCGTCTTCCAGTACGGCGAGTTGCTCCCCGAGCTGACCATCGAGGAGAACGTCGCCCTGCCGCTCCGCCTCGCGGGGCTCCGCAAGAAGACGGCCCTGGGTGAGGCGGCGGAGGTGCTCGACCGGCTGGGGATCGGAGCCCTGCGGGGGCGCCGTCCCTCTCAGGTGTCCGGCGGTCAGAGCCAGCGGGCCGCCGTGGCCCGGGCGTTGGTGCACCGCCCCGCCGTGGTGTTCGCCGACGAGCCCACCGGCTCGCTCGACAGCGCCAACGCCACAGCCGTGCTCGACGAGTTCCTGAGCCTGGCGAGGGCCCGGGGGAGCGCCGTCGTCATGGTCACCCACGATCAGTCGGTGGCCGCCCGGGCCGACACCCGCTGCACGATGACGGATGGCGTGCTCGCACAGCAGGTGACGGTATGAAGGAGCTGGCACTGGGGCTCAGGCTGCTGTTCGGCTCCGGCCGGGGGAACAGGGTCCGCTTCTGGCTGATGGTCGTGGGCGGGGCGATCGGGGTGTGCTGCCTTGCGGCCGTGCTCACGATCCCCGCCATCCTGGACGCCCGTGACGGACGCGCCGCTGCGCGGCAGCCCGCCTCCTCCCCCGACCCCGACCCCGACGCCCCGGCGAACCCGCACGGCACCCGGCAACTCCTCCTCGACGACGCGTACGGCTCCCGGCCGCTCAGCCGCGTCTTCATCGCCAGGGGGGATGAGGTGCCCGCCCCGCCCCCGGGCATCCCGGAGCTTCCCCGTCCGGGCGAGGTGTACCTCTCCCCGGCCGTCCACGAGCTGGTGCGGGACCATCCGGCGCTCGCCGAACTCCTGCCCGGTCGTGAGCGGGGCAGGATCACCGCGGCGGGTCTCGGCCACCCCGACGAGCTGTACGCCTACATCGGGGTGACCCCGGACCGGCTGGCCAAGGGCACCGTCGTCACGGCCTTCGGCGGAAGGTACGCCGACGCCCCCGCCGTGGATCCCTCCACCCTCGACATCCTCCGCTTCACCCTCGCCACCCTCGTACTCCTGCCGCTCGCGGTGTTCCTCACCGTCTGCGCCCGGCTCTCGGCGGCGAGCAGGACCCGACGACTCGCCGCTCTGCGCCTGCTGGGCCTGAGCGCCAAGGGCACCCAGCGGGTGAACGCGGCGGAGACCGTCGCCGCCGCGCTGCTGGGGACGGTCGCGGGCCTCGGTCTGTACACCCTCGTCAACCAGGTCGTGGCCCGCACCGGACTGCCGGGTCTGCGTTGGTACGCCCCCGACGGAGCGCTCTCCGCCTCCACCGTGGCGATCTGCCTGGCCGTCTGCCCGGTTCTCGCCTGGTTCGCCGGGCGGGCCGGGGGCCGCCGGGCAGCCCGGGACCCTCTCGCCGTACGGAGGACCGCGCCGCCGGCCCGCCCCCGGCACGGGGGCGTCTACCTCCTGATCGCGGGCCTCGGGGTGGTGACCGCCTACTGCGTACTGGGGGCGACGGGCCGGAAACCCACCGACGAGGGGTTGTCCGAACTCCTCGTCCCGGCAGCCGCCCTGCTGGTGGGCAGCGGCCTGATCCTCACCCTCCCCTTCCTCAGCCACTGGCTCTCCCGTCTGGTCGCCCGGTCCACCGAGTCCCTCCCGCTCGGACTCGCCATGCGGCGCAACGAGGTGGAACCGGGCAGCGCGCTCCGGGTCGCCTCCGGACTCGTCCTCGTGGTCTTCGCCGCCTCCCTCGCCCAGGGCGTGCTGGTCGAGCTGAGCCAGGTCTCCCGCCCCAACTCCTTCCGCCAGGACTACTCCGTCTCGCTGGACGGCGTGGACGCGCCGGGCCGGGCCGCGCTGACCGAGGTGCCCGGCGCCCGAGGCCACGCCGTGGCGGTGCACTCGTGGACGGACATGAACCGCGAGGACCCCGGCCCCGCAACGGACGCGGTGGTCGCGACCTGCGCCCAGCTGGCCGAGCTCGTCATCGACCTCCGGGGGTGCGTCGACGGGCAGCCCATGCGCCTCACCGCCCGGAACGCCTCGGCCGACGGCGATCTCGAACACCCTGGCACGGCCTACCCGTTCACCTATCGCAAGGACGGCCTGACCCGGATGGTCGACGTGACCGTCCCCGGGGCGGAGGCGCACTACACGGCGTACGAGCCCATGGCGGCCGACCTGCCTCTCCTCGTACCGCCGTCCACCTTCCCGAAGGGAGCGGTACCGGACCGGGCCAGCCTTCTCCTCACCAGCGCCCCGGACGCGGCCACGGTGCGGAAGGTCCTCGACGGAATCGGAGCCGCCGCACCCATCGCGTACGTCACGGCGATCGGTGTCGACGTGGGCGCACTCCAGCAGATCGCCGTCATCGAGGCGCTGCTCGGCGCCGGGATGGTCCTCGGCCTGGTCGTCGGCGTCGCCGCCTACGTGGTCGCCGCCACCGACCGTGCGGTGGAGCGCCGTTCCCAGGTCACCTCCCTCGCCCTCCTCGGCGCCCGCCCCCGCACCCTGCGCGCCGTCCAGTGCGCCCAGGTCGTCCTTCCCCTGACCCTGGGGCTCTCCCTCGCCCTGGTCACCGGCAAGCTCACCGAGTCCAGCTACCTCGTCGCGGGCGGCGGCGACATCCTCTGGGACACCGACGGCCTTCCTCTCCTCGCCCTCTGTGCGGCAGGCGTGATCGCTCTGGCCACCGCGGGCTCCTTTCCCGTCGTCGGCCGCCGGATCGACCCCGAGCTGATCCGGCGGGATTGAGGACGGGACGGGAGCGCCCATGGAGCGCTCAGGTGATGGCGGGCAGGGTCCACCGCTGGTTGGCGTTCCCCGTGCAGGCGTACACGATCAGGGGTGTGCCGTCGCTGCTCTGGCTGCCCGGGACGTCCAGGCAGAGCCCGGACGCCTTGTTGACCAGAGCGTGTGTGGTGGTGTCGTACATCCACAGCTTCGACGCGTCGGTGACCGTGCCGCCGGTGCCCGTACCGGCACAGTCGCGCACCACCACGGCCGAGGCGGCGGCGGTACCGCTCTCGGCCAGGCAGTAATCGGAGCGCAGGCGCAGGGTGCCGTCGGCGGACCGGACCCACGCCTGCTCGACGTTCCCGGTGCAGGTGCTGAGGCCGGCGGTGGTTCCGTCGCCGACCCCGCCGCTTCCGTCGCCGAACCCGCCGCTTCCGTCGCCGAACCCGCCGCTTCCGTCGCCGACCCCGCCGCTGACCCTGCCGCGGGAGTCCAGGCACGTGCCGGAGAGCCCGATGACCCTGCCGCGTACCGAGTTCCCGACCGCCAGGTTCTGCACGGTGCCGCCGATGACGGAGTCGGTCCGGGTCATCGGCGCACAGGCGTTGTCGTTGGCCGAGGTGGCGGAGACCTTCGCGGTGACGGTCCCGCCGTTCGCGGTGGGCAGGCCGAAGCGCGCGGCGCTGAAGGGCTGGTCGTAGCAGGTGGCGCGGGAGTCGTTCCATTCGAAGTACTCGGTCCGGTCCACCATCCCCCTGGGGGAGATGGCGGTGGCCGGAGTCAGGATGCTGCCGAGCTCGAACGAGGTCCCTGCGGTCGTGTCGCGGACCGTGGCACCGAACCAGCCGCCGCCCTCGGAGGCCACGGTGAAGGTGTAGGTGTGACCGGCGGTCCAGGCGAGGGACATCCGGCAGCTCTGGCCCGTTCCCTCTCCGTCGAAGCTCTGGCAGTGGCTGCCGGCACTGCCCGCCACGGCGCGGGACACGTCCCAGACGGAGAAGAGGAACGTCCTGCTCGAACCGCCGTTGGACTGCAGGCCGATGTAGGCGCCGTTGCCCTTGTCGAAGTCGAACTGGTGGCTCCAGAAGACCTGGGAGGTGAGTCCGGGGTCGGTGAGCACGTCGGTCGACCAGGTCACGTCGGTCAGCTTCGGCGATCCGGCGAACGCGTAGCTGGTGTAGGTGCCGGGGGTGGTACCGATGGTGCCCGCCCGGGCCGTCTCGGCCGCATCGACCGTGCCGATCGCCACGACCGCACCGAACGCCAGCAACCCGGCGGTGACGGCCGCACACGCAGGCCGACGCACTCCGCAGAGGGAGGCGAGCCTGTGCACGGTACGCGCGGCGCGACCGCGCGGGCCCGGGACGGTGTCGGGCGGAGCCATACGGTGCATGTGCTTCCCTTCTCGTCGACGCTCCCGCTTCTTTACGGATGCCGTGTCCTGAAGGGAGACCGTAGGGGCCCAACCGGAAGGTGAGTACGCACTTTTGGTGATCTCGCCTCAGGGCGCGGAGCGACGTGAGAGGTTGGCTCTTTTCGTGTTCGCGAGGCGGCTGCGGAAGCACTGCTTCGGGCCGCCCGCGCCGGGATTCAGAGCCCCGCTTTGCCGGTGGCCCAGTACGGCTTGGTGGTGACGGCGCGGCGCGGCAGTATCCGGCTGTCGACCAGGGCGGCCCGCTGGCGCTGGATGGACTGCGCGTGGCCCAGCAGCATCGCGCCGTCGAGCCGGGTGAACTCGCCTTCACCGGCGGCGCGTTCCAGCCAGGCGAACAACGCGTCGCCCGGAGCCTTGGCGACGGGCAGGAAGGCGTACCGGGGCCATCGCGCGGCCAGGGTCTCGACTGCGGGCGGTGGCACCTCGATGGCGACGAGGGACTGTTCGTCCTCCCGCGCGTAGGCGTCGATGGTGCCGAGGGCGGAGCCGTCGCCGAGGTAGAGGCGCCGGCCCCCGGTCTCGCGGAGGGCGCGGTGCCGGCCGGCCAGCAGCACGGTCTCGGCACCGGCCCGGAGTTCGCCCACCCACGTGGATCCGGGGCCTTGGGACTCCATGGCGGCGATGATGCCGATCCGCTCGGCCTCGGCCCCACGGTCGGTGCTGCCACCGCCGTTGCTGACACCGCCGTTGCCATCGCCGCTGGTGCCGGTGCTGGTGCGGCTGCCGGTGCCGGTGCCGCCCACGGTCCGTACCGTGTAGCGGCGGCTCAGGGTGGGTGCGACCCGGAACTGGATCTCGTGCCCGGGGCGCCAGCCGCCGGGCGGTGCCTCGGCGCTCAGGGTGAGTTCGAGGAAGCCGGGAGCGGGCCGCTGGACATCGAGTACGCGCGCACGGCGGCCCATGGCGGATTCCGCGAGTTTGCCTATGAGAGCGGGCGCTTGGGGCATGGTGATCTCTTCTCGGGAGAGCGTGCTGGGTCGGTCGTCGGCTTGACCGGTGGCGGGGAGACCGACGGCACCGACCGGGAGACGCGGGCCGCGCGGGACGGCTCCCGCGCGGTGTGCGTGACCTGCACAGTAGGGCCTGTTCGAGCCGTACGCCTCCGACCGGGCGTCGTCACCCCTCACCTACCACCCGACACCCGTTCACCAACCTGCTGGAACGGAATTGATCACCGGCGAGGATCGTCCGGAGCGATCCGCTGGGCGCTGCGACGGTCCTCGCCCCGGGCATCGCCTCCGCAGCCGTTCCGCCGCGTCGGCCGGCTGCTCCGGCGCCGGTCGGCGCAGCCGGTCGGGCTGGTTGCCCCACCCCTCAGAATGGCGGTCTTCCGGTCGTCGTGAACGGCCGGCTCAGCACGCCGGCCTGACGTCCCGCGCTCCGGCCTTCGCCCCCGCCTCCTCCTTCGCAGGCAGGAGGAAGGCGAACAGGAGCGGGGCCGCGCTCAGCCCGAAGGTCCACCAGAACGCGACGGAGAACGCCGCGAGCCTGTCCGACGCGGTGGTCGCGCCATCGAGGCGGCTCTGCAGGACGACGGCGATGACGGCGACACCGAAGGGTGCCCCGACGCGCTGCACGACGCTGAACGCGGCGCTGCCGCGCGGAGCTTCGTCGTGGCTCAGGTTCGAGAAGGCGAGCGTCATCACCGGGAAGGCGGTCGCGGCGAAGCCGAGTCCCTGGGCGAACTGCGCGGCCAGGAGCAGCGGTGTGCCGCCGTGGGTGTCCGCGAGGGCGAACGGCACCGTACCGAGCATGGCCAGCGCCACCCCGGCGGCGACGACCATGCGCCCGTCGAGCCGGGCGGCGACGGTGCGCAGGACCACGACGAAGAACATCGTGCCGAGCCCCTGTGTCACGAGCAGCAGACCGGTGTGGAGCACCGTCGCCCCACGGACCTGCTGGTGGAAGAGGGGCAGCAGGAACGACAGCGCGTAGGTGGTGAACCCGCTCGCGAAGGTGATGACGCTGCCCAGGCCGAAGCCGCGCCGGGCGAACATCCGGACGTCGACGAGGGCGGGGCGACGGGCCCGTAGCGAGTGCGCCACGAAGGCGGCGAGCAGCGTGCCACCGGCGGCGAGCGGCAGCCAGGCGGAGGTGGCCGCGAAGCCGTCGGCTCCGGACGTCCGGCTGATGCCGTACGCGACGGCGACGACCCCGGGCGTCAGCAGCAGGAACCCGGGTACGTCGAGCCGATGGCCGCGCCGTCCGGCGGTGGCGGGCAGCAGGACGGGTCCGAGGACGAGGGCGGCGAGGCAGACGGGCACGTTCACGAGGAAGAGCCAGTGCCAGCTCAGCGACTGCACGACGGCGCCCCCGAGCACCGAGCCCAGGAGCGGCCCGAGCAGCCCCGGGAGCGCGACGGCCGCGGTGGCGCGGTCGATCCGTTCCGGCCCCGCCGCCCGGGTGATGAGCGAGAGCGTGATCGGCATGACCATGCCGCCGCCGACTCCCTGGACCACCCGGAAGGCGATGAGTCCGGGCAGGGAGCCCGCGAGCCCGCAGAGCAGGGAACCGGTCAGGAAGGCACCGATGGCGAACATCCACGCGTTGCGTGCGCCGAACCGTTCGGAGAGCCAGCCGCTGACCGGGATCACCGAGACGAACGCCAGCAGATAGCCCGTCGACACCCACTGGGTCCGGGCCACCGAGGCGTGGAACGTCGTGTGCAGATGGTCGAGGGCGATGGTGACGATCGTGGTGTCGAGGAGCGTGGTGAACGTCCCGAGCGCCAGCACCAGGCCGATGAGGGTCAGCCGCCGATCGGTCACCTCGGGCGCGGCCGTACCGGCCACCGGGGTCGCAGTCATGACAAACGCCGCCTCTTCCTCGCCGTCCTCCCCGACGTCTCCCCTTCGCCCGGGTCCCGCAGACCACGACCGGCAGGGCACGTGCATTCGACGGCTCGTGCGGCTCGTGCGGCTCGTGCGGTGCGTGCGGTGCGTACGGCGCGTGCGGTGCGAGCCGAGGGCCCGGCGTCGCGGGAGGCACCCGGGTACGGTCGCGTACCCGGGTGCCCCGCTCCGCCGGGCCCTTGCCCCTTGCCGGCCCCCTTGCTCCTTGCCGTGGTCCGGGGCGACTTGGCCCCGATTCAGTCCACTCCAGGGCAGTGCGCCCCGGGTGGGACCGCTCTGCTGCGGGTCAGCCGAGTCCGCCGGTGGCCCGGATGTTCTGGCCGGTGATCCAGCGGCCCTCGTCCCCGGCGAGGAAGGCGACCACGGCCGCGATGTCGGCGGGCGTTCCGAGGCGCCCGAGCGGCGTCATGGCCGGGATCGTGGCCAGCGCCTCGGCCGGGTTGGAGCCCCGCAGCAGATCGGTGTCGGTGGCGCCGGGGGAGACGGTGTTGACGGTGATCCCGCGGGCGCCCAGCTCGACTGCCGCCCCGGCGGTGAGCTGCTCCAGCGCGCCCTTGCTGACCAGGTACGGCACGATGCCCGGGGCGGTCCGCAGGGTGTTGAGCGTCGAGATGTTGATGATCCTGCCGCCGTCCGGCATGTGCCGGGCCGCGTACCGCAGGGTGAGGAACGCGGCCTTCGTGTTCACCGCGAACGCCTGGTCGAAGACCTCGTCCTCGATCGCGGCGAGCGGGGCCGGGGTGAAGGTCAGCGCCGCGTTGTTCACCAGGATGCTCACGCCGCCGGACGACTGCTCCTCGGCGGCCTCCATCAGTTTCTCGGCCGCCCCGGATTCCGCCAGGTCCAGCTTCAACGCCCGTGCCTGGCCGCCCGCTTCCTCGACGGTACGGACGACCTCCTCGGCCGCCTCGGTGTTCTGCGCGTAGTTGAACACGACCTCGGCGCCCTCACGCGCGAGTCGCTCCACGATGCCCCGGCCGATCCCCCGGGAGCCGCCCGTCACGACGGCGGTTCTGCCTTCCAGCGTTCCCATGGTGCTCCCCTGCCTTCCGCACACTCCGGACACTTCGGTTCAGCGGTCCGAAGGTACGGATGCCCCATCCGCCGGGCGCCGCGTCTCGCCGACAGCGAAACGCCGTACGCGGCCCCGCAGAACCTGATGCCGTACCCGTGAAGCGGAACCCCCTGCCCCGGAAGCGCCCCGGAAGCGCCCCGAAACCGCCCTGGAAGTGCCCCGGAAGTGCCGTGAAGGCCGTACGGGCGGGGCGCAGGCGGCCTGAGGGCCACAAGGGGCGGCTGGGAGGCTGAGGGGAAGTACGTACGCACGGGGGCGTGACCGCGTGGGGAAAGCGTCACGCGATGCGGGGCGGTTCGCCGAATTCACCCTTTCGGGTTGTCTGTCGCAGATCTGTTCACGCGTTGCGCTCGTGTGTGAGCGCGCTCAGATCAGTTCGTCCGCGAGCAGGTCCATCAGCAGGCCGTCCTCCCAGGCGCCCGTCTGTTCGTTGTGCCAGTACGCTCGCATGACTCCCACCGGCTTGAATCCGACCTTCTGGTAGCAGCGGATCGCCGAGGTGTTGGCCGCAGCGGGGTCGATGGTCAACCGGTGATGGCCGCGTTCCTCCACCAGCCACCGGGCCAGCGTGCGTACCGCGTCCGTACCGAGCCCCCTCCCGCGGAGCCTCGTCGTCAGGAAGATGTCGATACCGGCACGGCGGAACTGCGGATCGTTCTCCTCGCTGAACTGGATGGCACCGACGACCTCGTCCTCGAAGACGATGGCCAGCTTGTCCTGGTAGCTGTCCGGGGGCGGTGACCACCAGGCCGCGACCTCCGGCTCGCGTACGACCCGGTGGAGGATCTCGGCGTCGCCGTCGGCCGTCGGCCGCAGCAGAACCCTGTCCCCGTTCAACCTCTTCCGCAGGCTCATCCCGTCCGGCCCGTTCAGCTCCACGCCGTCCTTCATCCCCGGCCGGTCTCAGTGCTCGATGGAGTCGATCAGCTCGCGGGCGCCCTGGCGCAACAGGGCCACCGCGACCGAGGTGCCGAGCGTGGCGGGGTCGAGCGGGCCGGCCCACTCGTGGGCGTTCAGGACGGTCTTGCCGTCCAAGGTGAACACGCAGGCACGCAGGGAGAGTTCGCCGTTGCCTCCGTAGGTGGCGTAACCGGCGATCGGGCTGTTGCAGTGCCCCTGGAGCACGTGCAGGAACATCCGCTCGGCGGTCATCTCCCGGTACGTCCCGGGGTGGTTGAGGCCGCTGACCGCGTCGATCGTGGCGCTGTCGTCCTCGCGGCACTGGAGCGCGAGCACTCCGGCGCCGATCGGCGGGCACATCACGTCGGTGGAGAGCACCTCGGAGACGGCGTCGGAGCGCCCGATGCGCGCGAGCCCGGACGCGGCGAGCAGCAGCGCGTCGGCCTCGCCCGCGGCCAGTTTCTCCAGCCGCCGGTTGGCGTTGCCCCGGAACGGTACGCACTCCAGATGCGGGTGCGAGGCCGACAACTGCGCGATCCGGCGTACGGACGAGGTCCCGATACGGGCCCCTTCCGGCAACTCGTCGAGCGTGAGCCCACCGGGGTGCACGAGGGCGTCCCGCACGTCGTCGCGCTCCAGGAACGCCGCGAACACCGTCCCGGCCGGCAACGGCCGGTCCGCGGGGACGTCCTTCACGCAGTGCACCGCGAGATCGGCCTCCCCGGCGAGCAGCGCCGCGTCGACCTCCTTGGTGAACGCGCCCTTCCCCTCCACCTGGGAGAGGTCCCCCATCCACTTGTCCCCGGTCGTCTTCACGGGGACGACCTCGGTGGCGATTCCGGGGTGCAGCGCACCCAGTTCGGCCCGTACGCGCTCCACCTGGGCCAGGGCCATGGGCGAGTCGCGGGAGACGATACGGATGAGTTCGGGAGTGGCCATGTGTTCACGATAGACCCGCGGGGCCGGGCTCAGGGGCAGACGCGTACGGGCGGCATCCCGCCACGGCGGCGGTGTACCGCCAAGGGTGCGCGCAGCCCACCGCGCGTGCCCGACGGTGTGCTTGCCCGACGCGGCGGAGCCGTGGGCGGCGGCGCGTCCCCCGGCCTGGTCGGCGGGGTGGCAGGGGAGAAGTCGCTACGGGGGGCATGCGGAGGGTGATCGGCGGGGAGAGAGCCCAGGTGAAGGAGGGTGCGGAACATGTCGGTCGAAAGGCTTGAGCCGTGTGGGCCGGAGCGGGGATCGTTCGCGGTCGACGCCCGGTCGGGCAAGGTCGGGCGCGTGGTGGGCCGGGTGGGCCCGGACATCCGGCTGCGTCCGCCCGGCGGCGGCCCGGAGTGGGACTGCCCGCCCGACGCGGTGCAGCCGGCACCGCCCGGCGTGGTGCTCCGCGCACGGGTGACGGAGATCAACAGGGAGGGGCAGCTGCCCCGTTGAGGGACCGTTCGGCGGCGGAGCACGCCATCGGGCCCGTCGCTCGGCAGACGGACCGATGAACTCGCCCCGTGCTCTGCGAGGAGATCGAGGCGCACCCCGACAGGGCGGCAGGGCCGCGGCAGGGGTCGGCCGGTGTCGCGCGGGGGGCCTGACCGGGAGGTGCGACGCGGTTCCGCCTTGCGGTCACGCGGTTCCGCCTTGCGGTCACGCCGAGGACAGCTGTTCCGCAATCTCCTTGACCCAGGCGGCGCTCATGCTCGGGTTGTCGAGGGACGCCGCCCATGCCTCGGGAGTCAGCTTCTGGTTGGTGGGACCTGCCTTGAGGATGACGAGGAGGGATCTGGCCGAGTCCCGCATCTCCGTCGTCGTGTGGCCGCTCCCCTCGATGTTCGGACCCGCCGCCAGGGCGTAGATCTTGCGTGCCATCGCCTGGCGTTCGCCGTTCTCGACCTTCTTCCAGAACTTCAGGGCCTCCTTCAGCGCGTCCTCGCGGGACGCCGGCGCCTTCGGAGTCTCCCCGTCGGGGGCCCACCGTTCGGGGTGGCGGGCCCCCTCGTAGCGCTTCGTGCCCGCGCGGCCCCCCTTGTAGGCGGCGACGCCGAGGATGAGGCCGGCCGCGGACGCGGCGATGCCCCAGCCGACCGGGTTGCTCGCGAGCCCGGCCGCGCCCGCGGTGGCGGCGACCGCCGTCACGATGCCGCCCGCGGCCTTGGCGCTCTCACCCACGGCCGTGACGGCCTGCTTGGCCATCTTGTTCTTCTGCTTGCCGATCGCGTAGTCGACCACCGTGTTGATCGTGTTCCTGTCCTCGGCCTGCCGGAACTGGTCGGCAGCGTCGCGGGCGCCGTCCAGCGCCGACAGGGCCGCGTCGATGGCGGTCGGCATGTCCTCCAGCCCGTTTCCGTCCTCGCGGTCCCACACGGAGTCCATGGCGACGTAGGCCCTGGCCATGGCGAGGTCGGCTTCGTTCCGCGCCTGCATCAGCCGGGTCAGGTCCGTGTCTTCGACACGGTCGGGTTTCTCGAAGGCTTTCAGCGCATGGTGCTTGCGGAGCGTCGTCGCGGTGCGGACCGCGGCGCGTGTTCCCTTCACCCCGCCGACGAGACCGGAGCTGACCCCGCTCGCCTCGGATGCGGCCAGGGCGTCCGCGGCCTTCGTGGCCTTGGTGAGCTCCTTGGTGAAGGCCAGTGACTGGTTGATCGAGCTGGCGGCGCTGACGAAGGCGTCGGACGTCTTGGAGATGAACTTCTTCCTCGCCCCGTGATGGGCGGCCCCGTCCTTGTGCTTCGCCATGTTCTTCCTGGCGTCGAGCCCGTCCTTGCCGCTGATGTACGCCCCGAGGGCTTCCGCGCCGATGCCCACTCCGGCGGCGCCGGATCCCGAGCCGGCGGCGGAGTGCTTGAGGCCTTCGTCGGTCGTGGCGGAGGCGTGCTGGGCGAAGCCCGCGTTGGTGGGGGTCTGGATGCCCTTGACGAAGGTGTCGATGAACTCGAAGTTCTTCTTCAGTCTGTCGAAGCCCGCGGCTGCCCGGTCGCGGAGTCTCTGCGACCGGGAGGCGGTGTTGACGTTCGTCGGTGCGGCGTCCTGGCGTCCGACGGCCGCTTCCCGGGCGCGCTGCACCATCACGGTCGCGGCCCGGTTGCCGGCGCTCGACTGGATCGAGAGGAGTGCGCGCTGCGACGAGTTGCCGTGCGGGCTCGCGCTCCGGCCCCGGTCCTGAGGCTGCCTGCCCGGCATCGGGGAGACCCGGGGCCGTGGTGAGGTGCGGTGGACCGAGGCGCTCATGGACGTACCTCTCCTGTGCTGGACCGGGCGGGGGGAGAGTAGCCAGGCCAGATGGGCAGAGGAGGAACGGCAGGGAAACTCCCGGGGGCCGCCCCGCAGGCCCTCGGCCGGACGCCCCGGCCCCGCGCTTCGGCTCCGGGCACACGTCGCGGGGCGAACCCTCTTCGGGCCCGCCCCGCTCTGTGCGACGTGCGCTGTGCTCTGTTCCAGGTGTTCCAGGTGTTCCAGGTGTTTCAGGTGTTTCGGATGTGCGTGGTGCCCACGGCAGGACGGCGACGGAGGACGCGAGGCGTCAGATCAGCCGGTGCATCCCGTAGTAGGTGGCCAGGTCCGTGTAGTAGGCCGGGTCGCCCGAGTGCGTCTGCCGTTCGAACTCCGGTGAGTCCTTGATCTGTTCCTTGGTGAGGTCGACGTGGACCACGCGTTCCTCGGTGTCGATCCGGGAGACCGCGCCTGCGGGCAACAGGACCTCCCGTCCGAAGATCCACACCCCGGTGTCCACCAGGAGGTGGGCGGAACCCACCTCGTCGGAGTGCTTGTCGACCTTGCCGACGTGCCCGTCGACGGCCTCGACCGCGAAACCGGTCAGGTCGGTTCCGGAGATGTGGCCGCTGGCAGGGTGGTAACCCCACGGGTCGGTACTCATGGGTCGCTCCTTCCTCGGCGGTCCTTCGGCCGCGCTCCCCGCCCGGCTGTGCGAACCGCGATGCGTACGGCCTTGCGACACGTACGGCGACACGTACGGCGTTGCGTACGGCGACACGTTCGGCGGCGGCGGTGCGTACCGCGATGCGTACGGCCGGTGGGATGCGCTCATGGGTTCGCCTGCCCGCGAACCCGGGCTTCACACACGTGCCCGGTGAACGCACGGGAGTTCGGGCCGACCGTGCGGGCTACTCGCGCGTCCGGGCGCGCGCCGACGGTTCCTCCACGTCACCGTGCTCCGTGCCCAGACTCGAAAGCAGGCGCAGCCCGTCCTCGGCGGGGCTGCCGGGGGGCGCGGAGAGGACCACCAACTCCATGCCGGACGCGCCGGGGAGGCCGAAGTTCTCCTGGTGCAGTTCGAGCAGGCCGACCAGCGGGTGTTGGTACGGCTTGCGCCCGTGGGTGCGGGCGCGGACGTCCGCGCGGGCCCAGAGGCGGCGGAACCGCTCGCTGCCCATCGCCAACTCGCCGATGAGCGAGGCCAGGCGGGGGTCGTCGGGGTACTGGCCGACGGCCAGACGCAGGTGCCCGACCACGTCCAGGGTGCACTTCTCCCAGTCCGCGTAGAGACCGCGCTCGTCCTCCTCAAGGAAGAGGTGCCGGGCGGTGTTCAGGCCCGGCAGCGGCCGGCCGAAGAGGAGTCCGGCGAGGCGGTTGCCGGCGAGTACGTCCAGACGGTGGTTCATGATGAACGCGGGGGCCTCCGCGACCAGGTCGAGGACGCGCAGCAACTCGGGCCGGACGCGGCTGCCCGGTGCCTTCGCGCGGCTGCGCCGGCAGGCGAGCCGGGAGAGGTGTTCGCGCTCGGTCCCGTCCAGGCCGAGCACCCGGGCCAGCGCGTCGAGCACCTGGTCGGAGGGCTGGGTCGCGCGCCCCTGCTCCAGGCGTACGTAGTAGTCGACGCTGACCCCGGACAGGTGTGCGACCTCTTCGCGGCGCAGTCCGGCGACCCGGCGTCGGTTGTCGGCAGGGATGCCGACCGACGACGGGTCGACCCGGGAACGCCGTGTCCTGAGGAAGCCCGCGAGGTCGTCCATGCCTCCCAGTATGGCCGCGGCGGTTGCAGAGGAGGCCCGGTGAGGGTGGTCCTGCCGTTACCAGGAAGTCCGGTCCGACGGTGGCGGCGTCCCTGAACACCGGGGGCCGGGGCGGCCAGACTCCAGGGAATCCGATCGAAGGAGTTCCCATGAAGACGCTGATCGTCCACGCCCACCCGGAGCCGAAGTCCCTGAACGGCTCGTTGAAGGACCTCGCGGTGTCCACCCTGGAGGGCGCCGGGCACGAGGTGCGGGTGAGCGATCTGTACGCGATGGGCTGGAAGGCGGTCGTGGACGCGGCGGACTACGGACCCGACGCCTCCACCCCCTTGCGGGTCGCGCGGGATTCGGGCAGGGCCTTCGACGCCGGGACGCTCACCCCCGACGTCCGCGCCGAGCAGGAGACGCTGCTGTGGGCGGACACGATCATCTTCCAGTTTCCGCTGTGGTGGTACTCGATGCCCGCGATCCTCAAGGGCTGGGTGGACCGCGTGTTCACCTTCCACTTCGCGTACGGCGTCGGCGAGCACAGCGACACCAAGTACGGCGAGCGTTTCGGCGAAGGCACCCTCGCGGGCCGCAGAGCCCTGCTGTCGGTGACCACCGGCGGCCCGGAGCCGCACTACACCGCTCGCGGGATCAACGGCCCCATCGACGACCTGCTCTTCCCGATCCAGCACGGCATCCTCTACTACCCGGGCATCGAGGTGCTGCCGCCGTTCGTGCTGTACGGCACCGACCGGATGACCGACGCGGAGTACCCGGAGATCGCCAAGGCGTGGCGGCAGCGCTTGCTGACCTTGGAGACGACCGATCCGATCGCGTTCCGGCCGCAGAACTCCGGTGACTACGCCATCCCCTCGCTGCGGCTGAAGGACGGCCTGGAGCCCGCGGGACGCAGTGGCTTCGGGCTGCACGTGCGGGGCTGACACAGGGGGTGTCGCGGGGCCTCCCGGCGAACGCCGGCGGAGACATACCCGCTGCCGGGCGGCACCGTCCCGCTCGTCGGTCCGCGGCCCGGCCCGGGCCCGAAGTCCCCCTGGGGCAGGCGCGGTCACCCACTCCGGGTGAGCCCCGGTACTCATGTCCGGCGGGTCCGGCGCGACGAGTATCGGTGCGACGGCGCGCGGTTGTGGGCGCCGGTCCCACTCAGCCGACGCCTTTGGAGAACCCTCATGTCCCGACGCATCGCCGTCCTGTCCACGGTTGCCGGAGTGGTGGCCCTCGGGGGCGCCGGAGCCTTCGCCCTGGCGTACGCCGGTGAGCCGCAGCCGCCCGTCCTGGCGCACAGCACCGCCCGTTACATCGCCCCGGACGGCGACCGGGACGGCTCCGTGACCTTCACCACGGACGTCACGTCGGCCGAGGGCGTGACGAAGGTGAACGTCCTGGTCTGGCCTGCCGACTCGTCCCTCTCGGACACGCCCCTGACCGAGAAGGACATGGCCGCCGTCGAGACGGCGGAGTGCGAGCCTTCCGGCGGGGACACCGTGCACTGCGCCTACCGGGTCGCCTTCACCCGCGAGGACGCCGACGAGGCCCCGCGCGGGGTCTGGCACACGGCCGTGCTGGCCACCGCCGGTGACGGCACCACCACCCTGGAGACCGAGGCCGCCGACTTCACGATCGGGTGACCCCGCGACCGCTTCCCGCGCGCCACGAGCCGCCCCTCACGGAGAGGGGCGGCTCGTGGCGCGTACGCGGACAGGGGAGCGGGGTCCTCAGACCTTCGCCGGATCGGGTCGCTGCCCCGGGCCGGGGGAGTCCGGCGCGTCCGTGGCGCCCGGTGAACCCGCCACCACCGTGGTCGCACCGGCGCCCGCCACCGTCTGCTCCACGTCGAACTCGGCCAGCAGTTCCTTGCTGAAGCCGAAGAGGTACGTGGCGGCGAAGCCGGCGACGTAGCCGACGAGCAGTCCGCCCGCGTAGATCGCGAGCGTGCCGCCGAGGCCGTGGTTGCCGTCGAGGAGCGGGAAGAGGGCCCAGCCGGACGGGCCGATCGCGGTCGAGCCGACCGAGGTGCCGAGCTGGTTGAAGAGGCCGACGAAGGCGCCGCCGAACGCGCCGCCGACGCACGCCGTCACGAACGGGCGGCCCAACGGGAGCGAGACGCCGTAGATCAGCGGTTCGCCGACGCCCAGCAGACCGGCGGGGAGGGCGGACCTGATGGTGCGGCGGATCGACTCGTTGCGGGGGAGGCGTACGTACACGGCGACCGCCGCGCCGACCTGTCCGGCGCCCGCCATGGCGAGGATCGGCAGCAGCACGGTGTAGCCCTGCTGCTCGATCAGGGTGGTGTGGATCGGGATCAGCGCCTGGTGCAGTCCCAGCATCACCAGCGGCAGGAAGAACCCGCCGAGCAGCAGCCCCGCGCCCGCGCCGCCGTGCGAGAGCAGCCAGTCGGCGGCCGTACCGATGGCGGAGGAGACCTCGCCGGCCACGTACATCAGGCCGAAGAGCGTGACCAGCCCCGAGACCAGCACCGTGAGGGTCGGCGTGACCAGTACGTCCAGCGCCTCGGGCACCCAGCGGCGGCACCACTTCTCCACGTACACCGCGAGCACCGCCGCGCCCAGCGCGCCGAGCACACCGCCCTGGCCGGGGGAGAGCTTCTGCCCGAACGCCTCGATGTTCGCGACCCCGGGGAACACGATGATCGCGGCGACCGCGCCGCCGAGGACCGGCGTACCGCCGAACTCCTTCGCCGTGTTGTGGCCGACGAACACCGCGATCAGCGCCATGAACCCGGACGCGATCGCCGCCAGCGCGGGCGTCACGCCGGAGAGCCAACCCAGGTTGACCAGCAGGCCGTTGAGCCCGGCGATGATGCCGCAGCCGATGAGGGCCGGGATCAGCGGGACGAAGATGTTCGCGATCTTCCGCAGGAAGAGCTTGAACGGGGTGGCGTTCTTCGCCTTCCGGGCCGCCCGCAACTCGGCTCCCTGGGCGGCGAGTCCGTCGGCGGACGTGGGGGGCGCGGCGGCCCCGGCGGCGGGCGCCGGGGCCGCGACGCGGGCCTCCGCCACCAGGGCCTCGAACTCCGGGGTGATCCGGGCGACGCTGCCCGGGCCGAGGACGATCTGGTACGTGTCGTCCTCGACCACGCCCAGCACGGCGGGCAGCGCCTTCAGCGCCTCGTCGTCCACGAGGGACGGGTCGAGCAGGCCCAGCCGGAGCCGGGTCATGCAGTGGGCGACGGTACGGACGTTGGAGGCGCCACCGACGAGCGGAAGAATCGCGGCGGCAGTGGCGCGGTGCTTGTCATCTGTTGCCATGGTGCGTGGTGCCTTGCTGTGCGGGGGGTGGGGGGCGCCCCCGGGGTGGGACCGGTGGTCCTGCCGGGGGTCAGGGTGAGGGGACGGCCGCGAGGGCGGCGCGCAGATGGCCGTCCGAGGCGGTCAGCAGCTCGGCGGCGGTGGGGCCGTCGACCTGGCCGAGGATGGTGAGGATCGCGGGCTTCACCTCACCGCCGGTGGCGGCGAGGGCGGCCTCGATCTCGTGGTCACCGGCGCCGGTCGCCAGGGCGACGATCCGGTGCGAACGGGCGTGCAGCTTCTCGTTGGAGGCCCGCACGTCGACCATCAGATTTCCGTACGTCTTGCCGAGCCGGATCATCGTGACGGTCGAGATCATGTTGAGCACCAGCTTCTGCGCCGTGCCCGCCTTCAGCCGGGTCGAACCGGTCAGCAGCTCCGGGCCGGTGACGACCTCCACGCCGTGTTCGGCGGCGGCGGCGAGCGCGGAGCCCGCGTTGCAGGAGAGACCCACGGTGAGCGCGCCCCGGGCGCGGGCGTGCTCGACCGCGCCGACCGCGTACGGGGTGCGGCCCGAGGCGGAGATCCCGACGACGGTGTCCTCGGCGGTGAGGCCGAGCGCGTCCAGGTCGGCGGCGGCCAGCTCCCGGCTGTCCTCCGCGCCCTCCACCGCCGTCACCATCGCGGACGGGCCGCCCGCGATCAGCCCGACGACCCGGGACGGGTCGGTGTTGAAGGTGGGCGGGCACTCGCTGGCGTCCAGCACCCCGAGGCGCCCGGCGGTGCCCGCGCCCATGTAGATCAGCCGGCCACCGCGTGCCATGCGCGCCGCGATCGCGTCGATCGCGGCGGCGATCCGCTCCAGCTGCCCGCCGACGGCGTCCGGGACGGCCCGGTCCTCGCCGTTCATGACCCGGGCGATCTCCAGGGTGGGCAGCCGGTCGATCTCGGCCAGCTCGGGGCGGAACTGCTCGGTGGTGAGGGTGGCGAGCTGGGCGAGGAGGCCGTCGTGGCCGGTCGCGGAGGAGGACATGAGGCGTGGCTCTGCTTTCTCGTGGTGCTCGTGCGGGGCGCGAAGGGAGCGGGGTGCGGGGCTCGCGCGGTTCGGCGCGGCTCACGTGTACGGGGTGCGGGTGCTCGTGCGGTTCGGCACGGCCGGCGTGTACGAGGTGCGGGTGCGGGGTGGGGCGGCGGTCAGCGGCGGCGGTGCGGGTGGCGGTGCGCGAGGGCTTCGTACGACGCGGAGAGGGCGGGCGCCGCCGTCTCGTAGGTGCGCTGGGCGATGCCTATGAACAGGCAGTCCACGACGAGGAGCTGACTCGTCCGGCTGGACATGGCGGCCGGGCGCAGCTCGCTCTCGCGGGAGGTGGCGGTGGTCAGCACGTGGTCCGCGTACTGGGTGACGGCGCCGCCGGGGCGGCCGGTGATGGCGACGGTGGTGGCGCCCCGGTCGAAGGCGGCCCGCAGCGGCTCGATGACGTCGCTGGTCGAACCGGAGTGGGTGATGGCGATGGCGAGGTCCCCGGGGCGCAGCTGCACCGCGTTGGTGACCGCGAGGTGCGGGTCGGTGTGGGCGTGCGCGATGAGGCCGATCCGGAGCAGCTTCTGTGCCAGGTCCTGGCCGACGAGCGAGGAGGCGCCCGCGCCGTAGATGTCGATCCGGCGGGCGGTGGCGGCGGCGGTCACGACGGCGGAGAGCTGTCCGGTGTCGAGCCCGGCGGCGGTGTCCGCGAGGGTCTGCTGCTCGTCCTGGGCGAGCTTGGCGACCACGTCGGCGATCGGGTCGTCCACGGCTATGTCCGCGGTGACCGCGGGGGCCCGCCCCGACTGCTGGTGGGCGGCGAGCCCGGCGAGGGCCAGGCGCAGGTCGCGGTAGCCCGGGTAGCCGAGGAGCCGCGCGGTGCGGACCACGGTGGCCTCGCTCGTGCCCGTCCGCTCGGCGAGACCGGTGACGGTGAGCGCGGCGCACCCGGCGGGGTCCCCGGCGACCGCCTCGGCGACGCGCTGCATGGAACGGGTCATGGAAGGGGCGAGCGTACGGACCTTGGCGGCGAGGGCCGCCGGGGCCGGCGGCGAGTCACTGCTGAAACTTTCCTTCAGTTCAATGGTCACTCCTGAAAGGTATTTTCATCACACTCGCCCGTCAACCCCCCATTGGTCCGGCTTGGGGGCGACCCGGCAGCGACGCACCACGGGCCCGGAACGCGACGACGGCTTCCCCTCCGGGCGGAGGGGAAGCCGTCTGCGGAACGTGTGCGATCCGGGGCCCGGGGGCCCGCCGGATCAGGCGTGGCGGTGCGAGTGACGGTTGCCGGTGACCATCCGGTAGAGGACCAGCAGGATCACCGAACCGGCGATCGCGGCTATCCAGGTGGAGAGGTCGAAGAAGCCGTCGATCGAGTCGACGCCGAAGATGACCTTGCCGAGCCAGCCGCCGAGGAGACCGCCCGCGATACCGATGAGCATCGTGATGATGATGCCGCCCGGGTCCTTGCCCGGCACGAGCGCCTTGGCGATGAGGCCGGCGAGCAGTCCGATGAGAATCCAAGCGATGATGCCCATGATGCGTCTCCTACCTCGTCGTGCGAGGCCCCGTGGTGAAGCCCCGTGCTGTGAAGCCTCTCCGTGCGAGGCCCCGGTGTGTGAAGCCGTTGTCGAGGTTTCGTCTTTACCGGTTCGGCGGGACCAAACATGCGCGTCCCGGGGGAACTTCGGACGGCGCGGACTTGCGCGCGGAGGGCATGCGGGGGCGGGACGGCGGGCATACGAGACGACCCGCGCGCCCGGGCGGGCGTGCGGGTCGGTCGTGGTCGGCCGGCGAGCGTCAGAGGGGGCGGACCTGCTCAGCCTGCGGACCCTTGGGGCCCTGCGAGGTCGAGAACTCCACCCGCTGGTTCTCGTCCAGCGACCGGTAGCCGGAGGAGTCGATCGCGGAGAAGTGCACGAAGACGTCCGGAGTGCCGTCGTCCGGCGCGATGAACCCGAACCCCTTCTCCGAGTTGAACCACTTCACAGTCCCCTGAGCCATGCCATGCCTTTCCTGTGGGCGCCGGACACATGATCGTGTCGGCGATGCGGCGATCCTCTCCCGGCCGCCGGGAGGAGAAACGGATCGGCACGCACCGCACACGTACGAGTGACGGACCCCGTGTCCCCGGCCGTGATCCGGCCACCCGCCGGGCCGCGATCAGGGCGCGGGCGGGGTGCGGTCGGCCCTCGTCCCGACCCCGCGCGGGCCGCGGTCCGACGACCGCGCGCGGAGTCGCGGCCGGGAGCGCGGGCGCCGGGGGAGTGGCCGGGCGGGCGGGGGGACAATGGAGCCATGGAGCTGAACCCCCTGGAGCAGGCACTGCACACCGCCCGAGCCCTCGTCGTGGCCGACCTGGCGGCGGGTGACGTCGCGGACGCCGACATCGTGTCCCTCGTGGAGGACGCGGTGACCCAGCGGCGGTGGTGGGTGGAGCAGTGGCCGGACGGCCTCGAATTCCTCGTCGGACTCGTCGCCCAGGACGTCCAGGACGCCCTGCTCGAACGGTACGGGAGGTGGCCGCTCTGCCCCGTCTGCGACGAGGGCGGGCCGCACGCGCTCGACGTCGAACCCGAACTCGGCGCCGACCCGCACTGGGTCTGCACCCGCGCGACGGTGTCGGTGGCCCCGGTCGGGGCGCTCGCCGGAGTGCTGCGGCGGTGACCGTCTACATAGACCCTCCGACCTGGCCCGGCCACGGCCGCCTCTGGTCGCACCTGGTCAGCGACGAGTCCTTCGACGAACTGCACGCCTTCGCCGCCGCGATCGGCTGCCCGCCACGCGCGTTCGAGCGCGACCACTACGACGTCCCGCAGTCGAGCTACCCGGACGCGGTACGCGCCGGGGCCCGGGAGATCGGCTCCAAGGAGCTGGTCCGCCGGCTGACCGAAGCCGGACTGCGCCGCCCGAAGGGCCGACCCGCCCCGGGCGGTTCTTGAGAGGTGTCCCCGAGGGGGCCGCCTCCGAGGGGTTCGCCCCCGGGGGCCACCGCCTACTCGCCGGTGGCGCCGTCGACGGCCCCGCGGAGGAGGTCCGCGTGGCCGACGTGGCGGGCGTACTCCTCGATCACGTGCTCGCCGCCGTCGGGGACGGTCGGGTCGCGGGCTCAGCGGGTAGGCGTCAGGCGCTCGGGGCGTCCGCCCGCTCGTCCGCGAGCGCGGCGCGGGGACGTACGACCGCCGCGTCCCCGACCGTCGCGTCGGCGAACGCCGCGTCCGCGGGCCCCGCTCCCGCACCCGCGACCAGCCGGGACCGGGACGTGACGCCGGTTTGGACCCGGAGCGCGAGGGCCACCGCCGCCAGGCCGACGACCAGCATCGCGGAGCCCGCCCACGCGGGGGAGGAGTAGCCGAAGTCGGCGTCGATCACCGCGCCGCCGAGCCACGGTCCCGCGGTGTTGCCCAGGTTGAACGCGGAGGTCGTCGTCGCCCCGGCGAGCGTCGGCGCGGCACCGGCCACGTTGAACATCCGGGCGTTGAGCGCGGGGGCCGTGTAGAACGCCGAGAAGCCCAGCAGGAAGGCGAGGAGGACCACCGCGACCGGGCTCGACGCGAGGAGCGCCAGCGCCACCAGGAAGACCGTGGAGGCCGCGATGCCGCTGAGCAGCACGCCGAAGAGGTGCGCGTCGGCGACCCGGCCGCCGACCGTCGTACCGGCCAGCGCGCCGGCTCCGAAGAGCGCCAGCACCCACGGCACCCACCCCGAGCTCAGCCCGGCGACATCGGTCAGCAGCGGGGCGAGGTAGCTGAACGCGCAGAACACCCCACCCGCGGCCAGCGCGGTGATCACGATCGCCAGCCACACCTGGCGGTCGCGGTAGATGGAGAGTTCCTGCCGCAGCTGCGGGCGCTGCTCCGGCACCGGGATGCGGGGGATCCTCGTGACGACCCCGACCAGCGCCACGGCCGACGCGGCGCCCACCGCCCAGAACGCCGACCGCCAGCCCAGGCTCTCGCCGAGGAACGCGCCGAGCGGCACGCCCAGCACGTTGGCGATCGACAGACCGCCGATCATCACCGCCATCGCCCGGGCCCGTGCGTTCTGCGGCACCATCGCGATGGCGACGGCGGCGCCCACCGCCCAGAACCCGGCGCAGGCGAGCGCGGCGACCACCCGGGAGACGAAGAGGATCTCGTACGTCGGCGCCAGCGCGCCCGCGACCTGGCTGAGCCCGAAGACCGAGATCAGCGCGATGAGCGTGGTGCGGCGCGGCAGCCGGAGCGTGGCCACGGCGAGCAGCGGGGCGCCCACGACCATGCCGATCGCGAACGCGGATATGAGCAGTCCGGCCCGCGGAATCGATACGCCCATGTCCTCGGCGATCGGGGGGAGCAGACCGGAGAGCATGAACTCGCTGGTGCCGAGGGCGAAGACCGAGAGGCCCAGGATGTATACGGCCAAGGGCATACGGAGTCGACCGGTGTCGGTTTCAGGCATGACTGTGCCCAACGGGCGGGGAGGTCCGCACATTCCCGGTCGCGGGGAATGATCCCCGTTTGTTATCGCGGCGTCCACGGCGGACGCTGGATGTGTGCCGCGATGTGTCCGTGGTGGTCCCGCGGCCTCCTGGGCTCTTGGGTCCGTGGGGCCCTTCCGGGGTTCTCGTGGGGTTTGGGACGGCGCACGGCGGTCACACGCACCACTGTCCCCGAAGTCGAGCACAGCGAGGTGGGAGTGATCATGGCTGCCGATGAGAAGGCCCAGGCCAAGGTGGAGCAGACCAAGGGCAAGGTCAAGGAGGCGGCCGGCCGGACCGTGGGCAACGAACGCCTCACCGCCGCCGGGCGCGCCGAGCAGGCCAAGGGCGATGCCCGCCAGGCCAAGGAGAAGACGAAGGACGCCTTCAAGCACTGAGGCGTTCCGGCCCCGCGCCGGACGCCGCCGGGCCCCGGGACGTGAGTCGCTGCGCAAGCGCTGTCCCGGGGCCCGGTTCTGCCCGTTTCCTGTCCTGTTCCCGTCGGGTGGCCGGGCCGGTCACGTCCGCCCGGGGCGACGGAGGACTACCGCGCGCTCAGCGAGAGGGCGCCCGTGGGGGTCAGTGAGACGGCACCCGCCGGGACCGGCGAGCCGGCGGTCGACGGCGCGGGCGCGGAGGAGGGGGCCGGGGCCGTCGGGGCGGAGGCCGCGGGAGCCGTCGTGTCGGCGTCCGCCGGGAGCTCCCTGGTACGGCCGACGGGGCGGAAGTCCGGGTTGGTGACGCAGCCCAGGTTCTCGTAGATGTCCACGTTGTTCTGCGGGTTCTTGCCGGCCCAGTGGTACTGGCACGCCCCCTCGATGAACCTGCCCTGGATGCCGCCGACGAAGTCGATCTCCTTGTTCCACAGGTACTGCGACTGGATGCCGGTCATCCGCGCGGTGGCGTTGACGTCGATCCCGCCCGGCGCCTGGATCGCGTACACCCAGCCGTCGTTGTTGTTCCCGGTGGCGAAGCCCTGGGCGACCCACCGGTCGCAGCTGGTGCTCACGTGCGCGGAGTTCTGGCCGCCGCCTCCGACGATCCACTTCGCCAGCGGCGTCACCTCCGTCCCCAGGGGGGTGAAGCCGCTGCGGAAGATCGCCCGGGGGTCCGGCCGGGTGTCCCCGCGCCACAGCGTGTTGTCGTCGTGGCGCCAGTACCAGCCCTCGCTGATCGCGGCGGTGTCCACCTGGGGCCGCAGCGCGCGGTTGGTGGTGGTCCGCTCCCAGTCGGACGACCGGTAGCCGCCGGTCGGTCCGCAGGGGCCGGTGTCGCGGATCTGCTCCGGGGTGCCCGGGAACGGGTCGGTGTCGGCGCTCGCCGTGGGGGCGAAGGCGAACGAGGTGGCGGCGAAGGCGGCGGCGGAAGCGATCCGCAGCGCGGTCTTGAACATGGTGGGGGGAGTCCCTCGGTCGGGTGCACGGACCGTGCCGACCGGCCCGGGTGGCGGGCCAGGATGCACGGACCGTGTTCCCTAGCCCGAACCCGGGGGACGGGCCCGTGGCCGTCGCCCCCACCACCCACCGGCACCACACGGTTCACCTGCCCGGCGCAGACGGGGCGGGTGAACTTCCGTCCGGCCCTTCCGCCCCTTCCGGATGCCTACGCCGCGCCCGGCGCTTCCGGCGCTTTTGCCGCGCCCGGAGAGGGGACGAGCCGGTGGGCGATGTCGCGGGCCACCCGGGCGATCTCGGCGTCGGAGACCTCAAGGCCCCGCGAGGCGAGCAGGGCGAGGTTGACGCTGAGCAGGGCGGACCGCAGCCGCAGCTTCTCCTCCACCGTGGCGTCGGGGCCGCCCATGACTTCGCTCAGCTCGGCGAACTTCTCCAGGGCGCCGCCCTTGTCGGGGCGCAGCTCGTGGATCACGCGGTGGTTGGCGGTGGCGAACTGGATGGCGGGCATGCCCTCGGCGATGAAGACGTCGACCATCCGGTCCACGATCCGGGTGGCGAGATCCGGGCCGGGGGGCTGCTCCTTGGCCCACTCCACCAGGGTGTCGACCGCGTCCAGGTAGGTGGTGAAGAGCGAGAGGACGATGTCCTCCTTGCTCTTGAAGTGGTAGTAGAGGGCCGCCTTCGTGATGCCCAGCCGTTCGGCGATCTCCCGCAGCGAGGTCGCGTCGTACCCCTGCTCGGTGAAGAGTTCCAGGGCCACCTTGCGGATCTCGGCCCGCGTGTCGATGCCCCGTCGTCGTCCTGCGGCTGTCATGGCTGTGCGTTCCTTTCGCCCCGAGCTCTCCGCACGGGAGCGCCTGCGTCGATCGTGGTCCCCCTGCCCCCCTTTGCCAACTTACCGTACGGCAAGTAATCTACTGACCGCCCGGTAAGTGGATTCCGGGATCAGTCTGCCCTGCCGCCACGCCGATGACACCGCTGTCGTCCCCGGACAGGGCCCCTGCCGCCAGAGTTCGGGTCCGCCGAGCGACCCCCCTTCCTGACCGAAAGGCATTGCGCCGTGACGCAGACCTCCCCCGCCCCGGCCGCGGCCGGGGCGTCCCCGGAACCGCCACGCTTCACCCACCGCGAGATCATGGTCACGATGAGCGGCCTGGTCATCGCGATGCTGCTCGCGATGCTCGACAACATGATCGTGGCGCCCGCGCTGCCCACGATCGTCGGGGACCTCGGCGGCCTCAAGCACCTCGCGTGGGTGACCACCGGCTACATCCTCGCCTCCACCGTCGCCACCCCGATCTGGGGCAAGCTCGGCGACCTGCTCGGGCGGCGCATCACCTTCATCACCTCCATCGCGACCTTCCTCGTCGGCTCCGCGCTCTGCGGCCTCTCCCAGAACATGGGCGAACTGATCGGCTTCCGCGCCCTGCAGGGCCTCGGCGCCGGTGGGCTCATGGTCGGCGTGATGGCGGTGCTGGCCGAGATCGTGCCGCCCCGCGACCGCAGCAAGTACCAGGGCGTGATGATGGCGGTCATGCCCGTCGCCATGATCGGCGGCCCGCTCGCCGGCGGCTTCATCACCGACAACCTCAACTGGCGCTGGGCCTTCTACGTCAACCTGCCGCTCGGCGTCATCGCGCTGTTCGTCTGCTGGTTCGTCCTCGCCAAGCTCCCGCGCAAGGCCGCCGCCCGCGTCCGCATCGACTGGACCGGCGCCGCGCTGCTCAGCGTCTGGATCACCACCCTGGTCCTGATCACCAGCTGGGGCGGCAGCGAGTACGACTGGGACTCGGCCATGATCCTCGGCCTCGCCGTGGTCACCGTGCTCGTCTTCGCCGCGTTCGTGTTCGTCGAGCGCCGGGCCGAAGAGCCGATCATGCCGCTGTCGGTCTTCGCCGACCGGAACTTCTCCCTCGCGGGTGCGCTCAGCTTCATCGTCGGCTTCGCCATGTTCGGCGGGATCACCCTGCTGCCGCAGTTCCAGCAGTACGTCCAGGGCTCCTCCGCCACCAACAGCGGCCTGCTGCTCATGCCGATGATGCTCGCCGCGATGGTGCTCTCCCTGGCGGGCGGCACGTACATCAGCAAGACCGGCCGCTACCGCATCCTGCCCATCGCGGGCACCGCCCTGATGGCGGCGGGCCTCGTCCTCTTCGCCACCATGGGACCGGACACCACCCGCTTCACCACCGGGCTCTTCATGGTGGTGCTGGGCCTCGGCATGGGCTGCCTGATGCAGACCACCATGCTCATCGCCCAGAACAGCGCCCCGCTGCGCGACATCGGCGCCGCCACCGGCGCGGCCACCTTCCTGCGCAACATGGGTGGTTCGCTCGGCGTCTCCCTGCTCGGCACCCTGTACGCCAGCACGCTCACGGACTCCTTCACCTCGGCCGCCGGTTCGGCGGCGGGTGGAGCCGACGCCGGTTCCTCGGTGTCCGGCATGACCCCCCAGGCGCTGCGGGCCCTGCCCGAAACCGTCCAGCACGCCTTCGCCCAGGCGGTCAGCGACGGCGTCGACACCGCCTTCGCCTGGGGTGCGGGCGCCGCGGCCGTCGGCATCGTCATCGCCCTGTTCATCCGCCAGGTGCCGCTGCGCGGCTTCACCGGCGCCGACGCGAAGAAGACCGAGGCGCCCGAGGCGGCGGGAGCGGCGGCCGGTACGGCGGCCGTGGCCCCGGCAGCCGCCGAGTGACCCGCTGACGTCCACCCGCGTCCACCCGCTCGTGCCCGCGCCCCGTCCGGAACTTCCCGACGGGGCGCGGGCGCGCCCGCTCACGGCAGGGTGGCCTCCAGCAGTTCCAGCTCCGTCGTCAGGTTCTGCCGCGCCCGCGCCTCCCAGTGCTCGGCCCCGTACGGCGTGCGGAACAGCCTCGGCAGCCCGAGCAGTTGCCGCAGCACCCCGGACCGGCCCTCCCGGAAGAGATCGTCCGGCACGAAGCCGTACTCCGCGCGGACCTCGGCGGTGTAGCGCGCGTACGCCTTGGGGCCCGACGCCAGGATCGCCAGGTCGGCGTCGCACAGCACCTCGCCGTTGCGGTCGCCCTCGGCCGGGTCGTGCGTCACGGTGAGCCGGACCAGCCGGGCCACCTCGGCGGTCGCCCCGGCCGGAACTCCCGCCTCGGGCAGCGCCCGCTCGGCGAGGGCGGCGCTGCGCTCCTCGTTCTCGGAACGGTCGGGACGGTAGACCGCGTCGTGGAACCAGGCGGCCAGCCGGACGAGTTCCGGCTCACCGGCGCACGCGGCGAGGACGTCGATCCCGTCCAGGACCGCCGTCAGATGGGCGGTGGTGTGGTACCTGCGCTGCGGCTCGGCCCACCGCTCCAGCAGGTTCTCGGCGTACGGGAGCGGATCGGGGCCGGCCGCGCCGCCCCGGGCGGCCACCAGGGCCTCGTGCCAGCGGACGCGGAGATCGGGGGTGTGCGCGGTGTCGTCGGACATGCGGGAACTCTAAGGCCGTTCCCGGGACGGCCGGCCCCAGGTCCGAACGGGGGAGCGCATTCCGGAAGTGCTTCCGGTGCGCGGTGAACCTCCGGGACGGGTCGTTGGCCGGGGAGTTCTCACATGATCGTCTCGGCCCGTGCACACTCGCCACGCGCTCGTACTCGCGTCCGCATTCGCCCTGGCCCTCGCGGGCCCCCTCGCCACCAGTGCGGCGTCCGCCCCCACTCCGCCGGACCCGCAACCCGCCCCGCTGATCCGTGCGGCGGACCCGATCCCCGGCCGGTACATCGTCACCCTCGACCCGCTCGTGGACACGGCCAAGACCGTGGAGAAGCTGGGCCTGGCACCCACCTTCACGTACAGCAAGGCGCTCAACGGCTTCGCCGTCCCCCTCACCCCGGCCCAGCTGACGACCCTCCGCGCCACCCCCGGCGTGACGTCGGTGGAGGAGGACGCGAAGAACTCCGTCCCCGGGTCGGAAGTGGTCCCCGCGTACACCCCCGTCCCCGCCTCCCGGGCCGTGGACGCCGTGGGGGCCGCCGCCGTCGCGGTCCGTCGCGCACCGGCCCCCACCTGGGGCCTGGACCGCGTCGACCAGCGGAACCTGCCGCTCGACGGCGACTTCACCACCCGTGGCACCGGTGCCGGGGTGACCGCCTACATCCTCGACTCCGGCATCGACTACCAGCACACCGAGTTCGACGGGGCCGACGGAGGCCGCGCCGGCTTCGGCTTCGACGCCGTGGGCGACGGCCGCCGGGGCGCGGACTGCTACGGCCACGGCACGCACGTCGCGGGCACGGTGGCGGGCAGCACCTACGGCGTCGCCCGGGAGGCGAACGTCGTCAGCGTCCGGGTCCTGGGCTGCGACGGCTCGGGCTCGAACTCGGGGCTGATCGCCGGTCTGGACTGGGTCGCCCGGAACGCCGTGCAGCCCGCCGTCCTCAACGGCTCCCTGGGCGGCGGCAAGTCGCAGACGGTCAACCGCGCCACGACCGCGCTGTACACCTCGGGGGTCCTGCCCGTCCTCGCGGCGGGCAACGACTCCAAGGACGCCTGCACCGTCTCGCCCGCCTCCGCCGACGGGGCCCTGACCGTCGCGGCCTCCAACCGCTCCGACCAGCAGACCTCCTTCTCCAACTGGGGTGCCTGCGTCGAGCTCTACGCCCCCGGCCAGGACATCGTCTCGGCCCGGCTCGGCGGCGGCACGGTCTCGCTGAACGGCACGTCCATGGCGGCGCCCCACGTCACCGGCCTCGCCGTCCTCTACAAGCAGGCCCACCCCGGCGCCGGCCCCGCCGAAGTCGCCGCGTGGATCGACGAGGTGTCCACCAAGGACGTCCTGACGGGCGTCAGCCAGGGCACCCCCAACCGCCTCCTCTTCACCGACGGCCTGTAGACCGGCCGGGACGGCGGCCTGACCTCCCGTCACCCGACCGCTCCGCCGCCCCGTCCGCCCCACGACCCCGTCCGCCCCGTCCGCCCGGTACCGAGACCCCTCGGTCCCGGACGGCGGGGCGGACTTCGCGAGTGCCGCGCGCGGGGTGGGCGCCGGGCGGCCCCGGCGAGCCGGTCGCGGTGCTCTCGCGGGCAACACCTCGTTCGCTTCCCGGCAACCGGCGGCCGGTCGCGTCCCTAACGTCGGGAGAGGAGCGCTGTCAGACAGCGGAAGGACGAATCCGACGAACGGACACGACATGACCCAGCCGTCTTTCAGCACCGCCGGAGCCTCGATCGCGCACGAGGTGGTCGCCCACGTCCACGTCGCGGACGAACCCCCGGTGTCGCTGCCCGCCGAACTGCGGTACGAGCGGTCCGACCCCTACGCCGTGAGCCTCGCGCTCGGGACGATGGCGGCCGAGACCGTCGACTGGGTCTTCGCCCGCAGTTTGCTGTCGGAGGGGACGGTCCGCCCGGCAGGTGCCGGATCCATCCTGGTCACCCCTCGCCGGGGGTGTCCGGGCGACGTGGTGCGGATCGTCGTCCGCTCCCCGGCGGGCTCCGCCGTGATGGACATCGCCGCCCCGGCCGTCACCGCTTTCCTGGAACGGGCCGCCCGGGTGGTGCCCCCGGGCGAGGAGGGACGCCACCTCGACCTCGACCGGCTGGTGACCGAACTCCTCGCCGACGCCGACTGACGGCGACTGACGGCGACCGGGGGCGGCGGAGGCTCCGCCGCGTCGGCGAAGGGCTTCCTCCGGCCCGGTACGGGGACGGTGGGGCGCGCTAGCGTGCTCCACGTGACCACCACCATGGACCTCAACGCCGATCTCGGTGAAGGCTTCGGCCGTTGGACGCTCACCGACGACGACGCACTGCTCTCCTGCGTCACCAGCGCCAACGTCGCCTGCGGCTTCCACGCGGGCGACCCGGCGGTGATGCGCCGCGTCTGCGAGGGTGCGGCGGCCCGGGGCGTGACGATCGGGGCGCAGGTGTCCTACCGGGACCTGGCGGGCTTCGGCCGCCGCTCGATGGATGTCCCGGCGGCCGAGCTCACCGCCGAAATCGCCTACCAGATCGGCGCGTTGCGGGTCTTCGCCGAGGCGGCCGGCTCCCGTGTCGCCTACGTCAAACCGCACGGCGCGCTCTACAACCGCGCGGTCCACGACGACGCGCAGGCGCGTGCCGTGATCGAGGGGGTGCTGCTGGCCGGCGGGGACCTCCCCGTCCTCGGCCTCCCCGGCTCCCGGCTGCTCGCCCACGCCCGCGAGGCCCGACTGCCCGCCATGGAGGAGGCGTTCGCGGACCGCGCGTACACCCCGCAGGGCACTCTGGTGCCACGCGGCGAGGCGGGCGCGGTGGTGGAGGACCCCGACGAGGTCGTACGCCGTGCGGTCCGGATGACGTTGGACCGCACGGTCGCCGCCGCCGACGGCAGCACCGTCCCCGTCGCGGCCCGCTCCCTCTGCCTGCACGGCGACACCCCCGGCGCGGCGGCGCTCGCCCGACGGGTGCGGGCCGCGCTCGAAGAAGCGGGCGTCGACGTCCGGGCGTTCGCGTGAGCGGCACGGAGAGCGTGCGCGGTGCGGGAAGCGCCGGTGGCACGGAGAGCGTGCGCGGTGCGGGAAGCGCCGGTGGCACGGAGAGCGTGCGCGGTGCGGAGCCGGGGGGTGCCCTCTCCGCGCGGGTGCTGCCGGTCGGGCGGGACGCGCTCCTGGTCGAACTCGACTCCGGGGAGGCCGCCGAGGCCTTCCACGCCGAGGTGCTGCGCCGCCGCGACCGGGGCGAGCTGCCGCCGGTCCGCGAGATCGTGCCCGGCGCGCGCACGGTCCTGCTCGACGGGATCGGGGCCGCCGGACCCGACCGGCTCGCGCGTGAGCTGGCCGGATGGACCGTGCGCCCGCTGCGCCGCGCCGACGGCCCCGCCGTGGAGATCCCGGTGGTCTACGACGGCCCGGACCTCGACGAGGTCGCCGCGCTCTGGGGCGTACCGCCCGGGGAGGTGGCCGCCGTGCACTCCGGTACGGCGTTCCGCGTCGCGTTCTGCGGGTTCGCCCCCGGGTTCGGGTACCTCACCGGGCTGCCCGAGCGTCTGCGCGTACCCCGGCGCGCGACCCCGCGCACCCGGGTCCCGGCGGGGGCGCTCGCGCTGGCCGGGCCGTACACCGGGGTCTACCCGCGTGTGTCGCCCGGTGGCTGGCAGCTGATCGGCCGCATGCCGGACCCGGCCCGGCTCTGGGACCCGGCCCGCGACCCGGCGGCGCTGCTGGTCCCGGGGGCACGGGTGCGCTTCGTGCCGGTGGAGACCGGGAGCGCGACCGGGAGCGGGGGCGAGCGGGCGTGAGCGGACTGCTGCGGGTGGTGCGCGCCGGGGCGCTGACCACCGTCCAGGACGCCGGGCGCACCGGCTGGGCGCACCTCGGCGTCCCCCGGGCCGGGGCGCTGGACGCGCCCGCGCACCGGCTCGCCAACCGGCTGGTGGGCAACGACCCCGCCGACGCCGTGCTGGAGACCACCGCCACCGGCTGCGCGGTCCGCCCCGACCGGAGCGTGGTCGCGGTGGTCGGCGGCGCCGTCTGCCGGGTGACGGTCGACGGCCGCCCGGCGGCCTGGGGCGCCCCCGTCCGGGTGCGGGCGGGCGGGGTGCTGGAGGCGGGCCCCGCGCTCAGCGGCGTGCGGAGTTACCTGGCGTTCGCGGGCGGCCTGGAGCCGGACGCGGTGCTGGGCAGCCGCTCCGCCGACCTGCTCTCCGGCCTCGGCCCGCCCCCGCTCCGCGACGGGGACACCCTGCCGCTCGGCGAACCGCCCGCCAACGCCCCGGCGCTCCCGGCCGCCGCACCCTGGGCGGCTGCTCCCGCCGCGCCAGGCGGGCTGGTGCTGCCGGTCCGCCCGGGGCCCAGGCACGCCTGGTTCACGGAGGGCGCCCTGCGGACCCTGACCACGGCCGCGTACCGGGTCTCCGCCGCGAGCAACCGCATCGGGCTGCGCACCGAGGGCCCCGCGCTGGAACGGGCCGGGGGCGCCGACGGGGACAGCGGCGGCGAACTCCCCAGCGAGGGCATGGTGCTCGGCGCGGTCCAGGTCCCGCCGGACGGACGGCCGGTGGTGTTCCTGCACGACCACCCGACGACCGGCGGCTACCCGGTCGTCGGCGTCGTCCCGGCCCACGCGCTCGCCGCGGCGGCCCAGGCCGTCCCGGGAACCCCGCTGCGGTTCGTACGCGTATGAGGCGCGTACGCGTATGAGGCGCGTACGCGTACGAGGCGGTCCAGGCGGTGTCCGGGCTTTTTCCGAGGTCAGGGTCACCCGCAAGGGCCCCGGAGGGCTGCGCCGCCGTGCGATCGACCGTAGGCTGGCCCGGATATTGGCCTAGACCTCTTGACGTCGGTCCCACCGATCCGGTCCCATCCGATCCGGTCCGATCCGAGGGGCGTCATCCCGAGAAGTGGGGACACATGAGCAAGCGCGCACTCCTGGAGGTGATCGCGCTCGACGCCGAGGACGCGGTCGCGGCCCAGGCCGGTGGGGCGGACCGACTCGAACTGGTCACCGACATGGCCGCCGACGGCCTCACCCCGTCCCGGGAGACCTTCGCCGCCATCCGGGCGGCCGTCGACATCCCGCTGCGCGTGATGCTCCGGCAGGAGGACGGCTTCGCCGTGGGTGACGTCGACCGCCTCCTCGGGCGGCTGGGCGAGCTGCGCGAGGCGGGCGCCGACCAGTTCGTCTTCGGCTTCCTGGACCTGGACGGCCACGCCGACCTGGTCACCGTCGAACGGCTCGTCGCCGAACTCGACGGCTGCCCCTGGACGTTCCACCGCGCCATCGACCGGGCCACCGACCGGGGCTCGCTGCGCAAGCAGCTCGCGGACCTGCCCGGACTCGACACCTACCTGACGGCGGGCGCCGCGACCGGGGTCGACGACGGCGTACCGACCCTGGTCGACGAGGCCGCCCGCTCCCGCGAACCCGGGTACGAGCCGCAGATCCTGGTCGGCGGAGGCCTCCGCCTCGAACACCTGCCGAGCCTGCGGGCCGCCGGACTCGACGCCTTCCACATCGGCGGCGCCGCCCGCCCGCACGGCTGGACCGGCCCGGTGGACGAGGCGGCGGTCCGCACCTGGCGCGAGGCCGTCGACGCGTAGCACCCGGTGGGGCGGTGTCCGCGCGGGGACGACCGGCACGGACACCGCGTCCGCCCGCCCGTGGTGGCCCGGCACGGACACCGCGTCCGCGCGGGGGCGCGACCCCCGCACGGACACCGCCGTCCGGCCGTCCCTCAGGCGGCCAGCGCCTCGGGCAGCGGGGCCGCGTGCACGACCGTGAGGCCCGACACCGCACGGGTCAGGGCCACGTACAGGCGGCGCAGCCCGGTGCGCTCGTCGGGCTCGCCGTCGACCACGGCCGCCGGTTCGTCCAGCACCACGTAGTCGTACTCCAGGCCCTTCGCGAGCGAGGCGGGGACCAGCGTCAGCCGCGACGCGGCGCTCGTCTCCTCGCCCGGCGACAGCACGGTGTGCCCGGCCGCCGCCAGCGCCTCGGCCAGCGCGGGGACCCGTGCGTCGGCGGCGATCAGGCCGATCGACCCCTCCTGCTCCAGCGCCTCCTCGCACGCGGCGACCGCCGCCGCGACGAGCTCCCCGGCCTCGCCCACCGCGCGGACCGCCAGCGAACCGGGCGACTCACGGACCGACTCGACCGCCGCGAGGCCGGGCGCGATCGCGGGCAGCAGGCGGGAGGCGTACGCGATCACCTCGCGGGGCACACGGAAGCCCGCCGTCAGCTCCTCCACGTGCGCGTCCCGCTTGCCCAGATGCCCGAGCGCGTCCGCCCAGCTCCGCGTCGACCAGGGCGTCGTGCCCTGCGCGAGGTCGCCCAGCACGGTCGCCGAACCCGTCGAGCAGCGGCGGCCCACCGCCCGGTACTGCATCGGGGAGAGGTCCTGCGCCTCGTCGAGCACCACATGGCCCAGCGAGTGCGTACGCTCCACCAGGTCCCGGGCCTCGTCGATCAGCACCGCGTCCGCCGTCGACCACTTCGCCGACCTCACGCTGCGGGCCGGCTTCGTCCAGACGATCGCCTTCTGCTCGTCCTCGGTGAGCAGCCCTTCCGCGTGCGCGGCCAGGAACTCCGGGTCGGAGAGCAGCCGCAGCACCAGCTTCGCCGGGTCGACGGCGGGCCAGACCGCCTTCACCGCCGCCTTCACGGCGGGCGTACGGGCCACCGCGTTCTGCACCCGGTCGTCCGGCGCCTCCCCGGCCTCCTCCATCCGCACCAGCACCCGGTGCGCGATGCGCTGCGGCAGCGCCTCGTGGGCGGCGCCGTACCGCATGTCGCGAGCGAGCAGCTCCTCGACCAGCTCCGCCACCTCGTACGCCGGGACCCGCCAGCGGCGCGAACCGCGCACCACCACGATCCCCTCGGTGGGCGGGGTGACGTGCGAGCGGATCGCCCGCCGCAGCACCTCGGCCATCCGCGCGTCGCCCTTCACCAGCGCGGCGGACGCCTCGTCGGTGCCGCGCACCTCGACGTCCTTGGTGACCAGGTCCTCCACGGTCGCCTGCTGCACCTCCATCTCGCCGAGGGCGGGCAGCACCTGCTCGATGTAGTGGAGGAAGGACCGGTTCGGCCCGATGACGAGCGTGCCGGTACGGGCGAGCCGGTCCCGGTGCGCGTACAGCAGGTACGCGACACGGTGCAGGCCCACCGCCGTCTTTCCGGTTCCGGGGCCGCCCTGCACGCAGATGGTGCCGCCCAGCTCACTGCGGACGATCTCGTCCTGCTCCGGCTGGATCGTCGCGACGATGTCCCGCATCGGACCGACGCGCGGACGCTCGATCTCCGCCTGGAGCAGCTTGCTGGTGGCACCGGAGCCGGTGGCGTCGGCGGGGGCCGTCAGGTCCTCGTCCTCGTACGCGGTCAGCTCGCCGCCGGTGTAACCGAAGCGGCGGCGGAGCCCCACGTCCTGCGGGTCCAGGCGGGAGGCCTGGTAGAACGACTGCGAGACCGGCGCGCGCCAGTCGATGACCATCGGGTCGCCGTGCGCGTCGTGGACGTGACGGCGGCCGATGTAGAACCGCTCGCCCTCCGCGCCCTCGGCGCGCTCGCCGCCCACCGGGTGCTGGAAGTCGAGGCGGCCGAAGAAGAGCGGGGTGTGCGAGAGGTCGGCGAGCGCCTTGATGCGCTCGTCGATCTGCGCCTGGAGCACGGCGGCGTTCACCCAGTTGGCGGTGACGTCGCGGATGTCGAGGGCCTGGACGTCCTCGCGCATGACGCGCAGGGCCGCCCGGGACGCGGCGAGATGACCTCGCTCGCGAGCGAGCGGATCGGTGGGCGGAACGGTGGGGGTGTCACTTTCTGCGGTGTGCGGCGCGGACACGGGTATGGCCTCCGGCAGTTCGACGCAGGGCGACGGCCGCACGCGCGAAAGGGCGCACGGCCGGGTCCCGGTGGGCGGATCACGAGGGGATACGCGCGAGGGCGCGCGTACCGGCCGCACGCGCGGTGGCGCGCACGGCAGTCGGCCGGTTTCCGTCCGGTCGGCGGCACTCCCCCGGCTGCCGGCGCGCGGAGCCGGTACCACGGTGCGGGAGGGCGGGGCAGACCGGAGATTGTATCCACGCCCCGGGTCCCGGGCGAACCGGATGCGCGCGGGCACCGTTTTGGCCCGTGCGCGGTGGGCTCCTCGCCCGCGGGCAGACGGTTCCTGGCCCGTGCGCGGTGGGCTCCTCGCCCGTACGCGGGTGGCAGGCGCACCCTGGAAGACATGAGCACCGCGATCCTGAACCCCCGCAGGACCGGCCCCGCGCACGGCGCGACCGCGGCCACCGGTCACCCTCGGTCCCACCCCCTCGGCGACGCCCTGCGCGCCGTCCGCGTCTACGTCACCACCGCCTTCGACGTCGCCGTCCGCGGCGAGTACGCCGTCGGCTCCGGCGTCCGCCGAGCCCGTTGAGGATCGGACCGGGCCGGCAGGTACCCGGACGGCCCGGTGAGTAGGGGACGAGAGACCGGTGAGTAGCGCAGGAGCCGCAGGACGAGTACGGGCCCGGAGTTATCCGCTCCGCTTCCGCGATGGGCTGGGCCCATGCCTTCCCGTCACCACCGTCTCCGTCCCGCCGGCCGCACCGCGGCACCCGCCCCGCGCCGCCTCCCCGTCGGCCGCTGGGCCGTCCCCGCCGCCGCCACGGCCCTGCTCCCCAACCTGGCGCCCGTGGTCGGCGGCCTGCTCTGGGTCGCCCTGCTCGCCGGCACCGGCTGCGACGAGGGGTGCGACCCCGCCGTGCGGGCCCCGCTGGGCGTGGTGACCCTCGGCTACTCCCTCAGCCTCACCCTGACCCCGGCCGCGCTCGCGCTCTGCTGGCTGCTGGCGGTCCGCCGCTCCTGGTCCACGGCACGCTGGGCCGCCGCCCGCTGGGCCGCCGCCGGGCTCGCCTACGTACCGCCCGCGATGATCGCGCTGGGCGTCATGCTGCTCTTCGTCCCCCGGCCCTGAGAGAGCCGGGGACACCCGTGGGAATGCCGCGGGCGCCCGTACCCCCGGAGGTACGGGCGCCCGCGGTCCACCGTCAGTTCTCCGTGCTCTCCGCGTTCCCGGTGTTCTCCGTCAGCAGCTCGTCCGCGTCGACGATCCGGTACGCGTACCCCTGCTCGGCCAGGAACCGCTGCCGGTGCGCGGCGAAGTCCTGGTCGATGGTGTCGCGGGCGACCACCGAGTAGAAGCGCGCCTCGTGCCCGTCCGCCTTCGGCCGCAGCACCCGGCCGAGCCGCTGCGCCTCCTCCTGGCGGGAGCCGAACGTCCCCGACACCTGGATGGCGACGGTGGCCTCCGGCAGGTCGATCGAGAAGTTCGCGACCTTCGACACGACCAGCACGTTGATCTCGCCCTGCCGGAACGCCTCGAAGAGCTTCTCGCGCTGCGCGTTCGGCGTCTCACCCTTGATGACCGGCGCGTTCAGGTGCTCGCCCAGCTCGTCGAGCTGGTCGATGTACTGCCCGATGACGAGGGTCTGCTCGCCCGCGTGCTTGCGGACCAGCGCCTCCGTGACCTTCCGCTTGGTGACGGTGGTCGCGCAGAAGCGGTACTTCTCCTCGGGCTCGGCCGTGGCGTACGCGAGCCGCTCGTGGTCGGTGAGGTTGACCCGTACCTCCACGCAGTCGGCGGGCGCGATGTAGCCCTGCGCCTCGATCTCCTTCCACGGGGCGTCGAACCGCTTCGGGCCGATGAGCGAGAACACGTCCGACTCCCGCCCGTCCTCACGGACCAGCGTGGCGGTGAGACCGAGCCGGCGGCGGGCCTGGAGGTCGGCGGTGAACTTGAAGACCGGCGCCGGCAGCAGGTGCACCTCGTCGTAGATCACCAGACCCCAGTCCCGGGAGTCGAAGAGCTCCAGGTGCGGGTAGACGCCCTTGCGGCGCGTGGTGAGCACCTGGTACGTCGCGATGGTGACCGGGCGGATCTCCTTGCGCGTACCGCTGTACTCGCCGATCTCCTCCTCGGTCAGCGAGGTGCGTTTGATCAGCTCGTGCTTCCACTGGCGGGCCGAGACGGTGTTGGTCACCAGGATCAGCGTGGTGGCCTTCGCCTCCGCCATCGCACCGGCTCCGACCAGCGTCTTCCCGGCACCGCAGGGCAGCACGACGACACCGGAACCGCCGTGCCAGAACCCCTCGACCGCCTGCTGCTGGTACGGCCGCAGCGACCAGCCGTCCTGCGCCAGCTCGATCGGGTGCGCCTCGCCGTCGACGTACCCGGCGAGGTCCTCGGCGGGCCAGCCGAGCTTCAGCAGCGTCTGCTTGATCTGCCCGCGCTCCGAGGGGTGCACGGCGACCGTGTCCGGGTCGATCCGCGCCCCGACCAGCGGGGTGATCTTCTTCGACCGCAGCACCTCTTCGAGGACCGGCCGGTCGGTGCTGGTCAGCACGAGACCGTGCACCGGGTGCTTGGACAGGGTGAGACGGCCGTACCGCGCCATCGTCTCGGCGATGTCGACGAGCAGTGCGTGCGGCACGGGGTAGCGGGAGTACTCCACCAGCGCGTCGACGACCTGCTCGGCGTCGTGCCCGGCGGCGCGGGCGTTCCACAGTCCGAGCGGCGTCACGCGGTAGGTGTGGATGTGCTCGGGCGCGCGCTCCAGCTCGGCGAAGGGCGCGATCACCCTGCGGCACGCGTCCGCCAGCTCGTGGTCGACTTCCAGCAGAAGTGTCTTGTCGCTCTGGACGATGAGGGGTCCGGTCACGCGCTGCGGCCCTTTCTCCGGGGTACGGCCGCCCACGCGGCCAAACGTCCAGTGTGCCGCATTCCCGCGCCGCGCGGGGTGGTGGCGGGTGTGAGGTGCGGTGCGCGCGGCCCGGTCCGCGCGTGCGGCGCTCAGGTGCGCTCACGGATGCAGCAACGACCCCAGCGGGTTCCCCGCCGCCTCCGCCGCCGGGCGGGAGACGTACAGCGCGGTGTGGAAGAAGCCTTCGCTCTCCTTGCCGAGCGGGTCCTCGCCCGCCGCGAGGGTCGCGGCGACGGCGTACCGCTGCTCCTGCTCGTCGGTGAATCGGCGTTGCGGGTAGGTCTGCGCGGTGTGCTTCTCGGTGGTCAGGCCGTGCGCGTCCAGGCAGTCGGCGATCGGCCGGTAGCTGCCGGTGCGGAGCACGAACGCGGCCACCCACGCAGGGGCGTCCGCCCCGGCCAGCAGTGGTCCGAAGGTGCGGGGGGAGAGGAAGCTGGCGCCGCCGGTGATGGTGATCAGGCGTACGTCCCGCGCGGCCCGCAGCAGGGCCGGGCTCGGGGGCGCGGTCTCCAGGTTCTCGGCGAAGCCGTCGTCGAGCAGGCCCACGGCCCGGGCGTAGGCGATGGCGCGCGGGGCGGCGTCGAGGCCGAGGACGCGGACCGCGTCGGGGCGCCGGTGGGCGGCGTAGAACTCCCTGTCCCGCTCCGCGAGTTCGGCGGTGGTCAGCGCGGCGGCCTCGTCGGAGGTGTAGTGGGTGTAGAGGTCGCTCAGGGTGAGGTGGTGGTTGAGCAGGGCGGCGTTGATGCCGTACGAGCAGCAGAGGTCCAGCACCGTGGCGGCGGACGGATCGGTTCCGCCGGGGCCGAGGGCGGGGGAGGCGAGCAGGCGGCGAAAGACGCTCTGGGCGTGGTGCGGCGTCTGGTAGCCCCAGGGCCCGAGCCCGCGGAAGAACGCGCGCGGGTCGGGCTGGTCGTAGGTGTCGTCGAACGGGGTCATGGCGTCGGCCGGCCGTGCGGAACTCGCAGAACTCATCAGGCGTCCCCTCCCGAGCGTCCCTGCGGCCCGCGCCTGCGCCCGGCGGGGTCGCCCTCCGCCGGGAACGGTGCGGCCCCGACGTCCTTCGGGCGAGTCAACGCCGGAAGCGGCCACCTGGGAACAGGGCGCTGAGAAAACCGGCCAACCCGACGGCCCCTACTTCTCCGTCGCTTTGTCACCCACGTGGATTCACCGGTGTCGAGGTCGCCTTGGCGCCCGTCACACGCCTCTGATGAGGACGCGCTCACCGCAGAGCTTCGACCAGTCGTCGCGGTCGGAGGTCAGCACGATCGCGGGGCTGGGGGAGCGGAGCGCGAGTGCCGCTACGAGGGCGTCGATGGCGTACTTGTGGCCGTGGAGTCCGCCCGCGTCCCGGAGCAGTGCCACCGCGGTCAGGGAGTCCTCCTGGCTGACCGGTTCCACCCGGAGCCGGGAGAGAAGCCAGTGCAGCCGTGCCATGTCCGTCTTGCCCTGGACGGCCTCGACGATGGTGAGCGCGGACACGATGACGGGCACCCCGGCCTGCCGCGAGGCTTCGATGCGTGCCGCCATCCTGCGGTCGTCACGGAGAAGAAGGGAGAGCGCCTGCGAGTCCAGCACCACGGACCGGGCCGGCTGTTCCTTCACGCGGCGTCCTTGCCGGAGGTCCGTGCGCTCTCTTCCCCGAAGAGCTCCCGCCGGGCGTCCTCGACCTCCTGCTCCGTGAGCGCACCGTGCTCCTCTTCGTGCGAGGCCACGATGTCCGCGAGCCCGTCCATGGCGAGCTGATGCCTGACGGCCTCGGTGATGTACCCGGACAGGCCCCGCCGGCCGGTCCGGGACCGCAACTCGCTGATCAGCTCTGCGGGCATGGACACGGAGATGTTCTCGGTGGTCCCGGCTCGGGTCGGCTTCATGGACCCACTGTACGACAGCCACTATTACAGGGGCGGGTTTCACCGCGTACGCGAAGCGGTCACGGCACGGCCGGGCCGGACCCTACTCCTCCGCCAGCTCCGCGACCCCCGTGATGCGGTGCAGCGGATACGTGCGGACCTCGTCGGCGGTGTGGTCGTACGCGGTGACGAAGCCGCCCTCCACCCGCACCGGGGCGATCACGCGCTGGCTGGCGGCGCCCTCCGCGTTGACGTAGCCGATCCAGAGCGTGGACCCCGTCATGGCGGCGGCCTGGACGGTGGCGAGGGTGTCCGCCGGGGTGGTGCGCGGGAGCGTGCCGGACGGGGCGCCGGCCTCGGCGGCGGGTTCCTTGCGGACGACCGTGGCGGCCGTGTCGCCGGCCCGGATCGCCCGTACCGCCGCGCCGAGCAGCGTGTCGTCCGGTACCGGCGGGCCGTCGGGTACGGGGACAGGGGCGGTGCGCGGCGGGGTGCGGCGGGCACCGGCGCGGGTGATCAGGACGTCGCCCTCGGCGGACTCGGCGGCGGGGGCGTAGCCGAGGTCGCGCAGCCCTTCGAGGAGGGACGCGGGGTCGGTCTGGGAGGCGAGGACGGTCGGCGCGAGGCGGCGGAGCCGCAGGGCGGCGGCGCGCTTGTCGGCCAGGATCTCGTTGAGTACGGACTCGTCGTCGCAGCGTACGTACGAGGACGCGGCGCCGATCCGGAGGTGGCCGTGGCGCCGGGCCACGTCGTCGACGAGGTAGGTCAGCGGCTGCGGGACCGGGGTGCGGCTGTGTGCGGCGAGGAAGGCGTGCAGGTCGGAGGCGCTCTGCCCGGCGTCCAGCGCCCGGCGCACCGAGCCGGGGGTGAAGCGGTAGACCGTCGCGCCGCCCTTGGACTCGACGTCGGCGAGGACGTGCAGGACGTCGGCGAGCGGGCGTTCCAGCGGCCCGGGGGCGACGGCCGTCAGGTCGGCCTGGAGAAGTACGTGGTCGAGCGGTTCCGGCAGCAGCGGGGCGAGCAGGGCCGCGGCGCGGGCGGAGTCCTCCGAGGTGCGCGGGAGCAGGGCGCGGGCCTGGGAGGAGAGCGCGCCCCGGCCGGTGATGCCGAGGAGTTCGGCCTCGTTGACCGTCCACAGCGCGATGCGCGACCGCAGGTCGGCGGTGTCGGCGGAGGCGCCGGACGCACTGGAGCCCGGCCCCTCCGGCCGGGGGTGGATGTCGCCGCGCGAACCGCCGCGCAGGGGGCGTTCCCAGCGCAGCCGGGTGAGCAGGGTCGCGGGGTCCGGTGCGGTGCCGGGCGGCAGCGCGGCGAAGAGGGCGAGCACCCGGCGGCGTACGTCGGGGGCGGCGGAACGGTCCAGTTCGGGACCGAGCGCGGACAGGGCGCGGCCCTTGGCGTCCTGTCCGCCGACGAGTCCGGCGGTGCGGGTGGCGGCCAGCCAGGCGAGCGCGAGGCGCGTCCACCGCCGGGCGGCGGGGAGTTCGAGCCAGTCGTCGTAGGCGGGGGTGGCGCCGTACCGTTCGTCGGTCTCGCCGTCGGCGGCGAGCAGCCCGGCGGCGTAGGCGAGTTCGACCCAGAACGCGGCGACCGGCTCCGTCGTGTCGAGGGCGCTCGCGACCCGCTTCAGCTCGCGCACGCTCAGCCCGCCGGAACGCAGCACGGCCGGGCCGCCGCCGTTCCAGAGCTTCAGCAGGTCCTCGACGGTGGTGAGCGCGAGGAACGCCTGCCCGGCCGCCGCCCTGTCCACAGCCTGGGGATCGCGTTCGGCGACCGGCTCGACGGCCGGGGGCACCGGTTCCGGTACGCGGTGGGCGCGCCCGGCCCGCAGGTGCAGGGCCGCCTCGCGGGGCAGGACGACGGTGCGCGCCGACACCGGGAGCAGCAGCCCCCGGTCGCGCAGCCAGCGGACCGGCGGGGTCGGGTTCGGCGTGATCTCGCCGTACGGCGGTCCCCACACCAGCCGGTCCAGTACCGACAGCGCCTCCACGGGCGCGGAGTCCAGGAGCTCCGCCATGCGCGTGCGGTCGGTGAAGAGGTCGGTCAGCGCGGCCACGGCGGAGACCGGATCGTGGGTCGCGGGGAGCCCGGCGGCCGTCAGGATCTCCTGGAGCCGGCCCGGCGACATCCCGGCGGTGGCCTCGGCGACGGTCGGCCCGAGGCCGGTGGGGGAGGGGTGCTGCGGGGACGGCGCGAGCAGTTCCCGCGCGGTGCGCACCAGGTGCAGCCGCTCGTCCTCGCCCCAGACCAGGGCCTGTTCGCGCAGGGTGCCGAGGGCGCCCGGCAGCGCCGCGGTGATCGCGGCTCCGGCGTCGTCGTGGTGGGCGCCGTCGTCCTGCCCGTCGCCGGTCAGCAGCCGCAGCAGCGTCTCGTACGGGGCCGGGTCGGGGGCCACCGCCAGGGCCTCGGCGGTCTGCAGCGCGAACCGGTCGAGGTGCTCCAGCGCGCGCACCACGGAGGCCCGGGTGCCTGCCCGGGTGGCGAGCTGGGTGATGTCGCCCGGTACCGGCGTGAGCAGGTCGGGACGGGCGCGCAGCAGCCCGGCCAGCGCTTCGTCGCCGCGGGCACGCAGAGCTTCGGCGAGCGTGCGCGGTGGTGTGGTCGTCCCCATCCGTCCCACGGTAGCCCCTGGAACGCTACGGTCGGAGCAGGTCAGCCGGAGGGAACCGAGGGGACGGGCCACGTGGGGATCGAGAGCGACCAGCTCGTCTATGAGTTCTTGAGCCGTGTCGGGGACCTGGCGCAGCGACAACAGCTGTCCTCGGCGGCCCGGATGAGGCTCGTCGGCGAGGTGCGCGAGGAGATCGAGAAGCAGCGCGGGAGGGCGGGGGCGAACTCGCCCGCCGCCGTGCGGAGGATCATCGGGCGCCTCGGCGACCCCGGCGAACTGGTCGCCGCCGCAGCCGAGTCGGCCCCCGGCGGACCCGCCCCGGCCCCACCGTCCGCCCCGCTGCCGCCGCCGCGTCCGCAGGCCTCCGCGCGGGAGGCGGCGTACGGACCCGGTGACACCCCGACAGGTCCGGTGCCCGGGCCGCGGCGTGGCGCGTCGCCGTTCCGGAAGAGCCGGGGCGGTGGCGAGCGGGGTACGGACGTTGCGGGAGGCGCGGGAGATACGGACGGCGCACCCCGCCCGGACGCGGCGCACCGCCCGGACGCGGCGCACCGGCCGGACGCGGCGCACCGGCCGGACGCGGCGCAGCCGGCGCGGGAGCCGTCCGGGCCGCAGGGCCCGTCCGGGCCGTCCGGGGCATCCGGGCCGTCCGGGCCGTCCGGACCGGGCGAGGGCCCGTCCGGGGTGGACTGGGCGGCGGAGACGGGGGACTCCGGCTACTGGCCCGACCCCTCGGCCCCGCACGTGATCGGCCTGGACCGGCTCGGGGACACCGTGGGCGAGCGCGACTGGTGGCGGGTCGAGCCGGGGCCGTTCGGCGAGTTCGGCGACGGGGTGCGGGTTCCGGGGTTCGTCGGCGGGGTGGAGATCCCCGCCCTGCTGAAGCCCCCGCCCCGCCCCCGCGAGGACGACGAGGACGGGGAAGACGGGGAGGACGGCGACCCGGGCGGCCCCGGTGGCACGAAGCGGGCGCCCCGGCCCGGTGACCCCGAGGGCGCGGCGGCGGTGGACGCCCCGGTCGCGCCCGCCCGCCGTCGCCTGCCGCTGCCCCGGATGCGCCGCCGCGCCCCGGCGCCCGCACCCGCCGCGCCTGCCGCCCCGGCCGGGCGCCGGCTCGGGCATCCGCTGCTGCTCGTCGCCGCCGCGCTGCTGGTGGCGGGTGCGGTGATCGGCTCCTGGCCGGCCCTCGCGGGCGGCTGGCTCCTCGCCTACAGCTCCCGGGCGCTCTCCCGGGCCGAGGCGAAGTGGGCCGCCCTCGGGCTGCCCGGGGTGGTCGCGGGCGGTGCGGTGGTGTGGGTCTGGGGCCGGATGCGCGGGCGCTGGGGCGAGCCGATCGCCGAGGGCGCCATGGGCGACGCGCTGACGGGCCTGTGGCCGGTGGTGCTCCGCACGGCGGCGGTGGCCTCGGCGGCGTATCTGGTGTGGCGGGCGCGCCGGATCCGTGGCTGAGAAGCGTGTCCCCGTCCCTTCCGCGCACCCGCGACCGGCCCGCCCCGGCAGTGAGGCCGGGCGGGTCGGCACAATGGACGGCATGGCTTCGCACACGGTTTCGCACACGCTGACGGTCGGCTTCGACCTGGACATGACGCTCATCGACTCCCGGCCCGGCATCAAGGCCGCCTATGTGGCCCTCTCGGCGGAGACCGGTGTGCCCATCGACGCGGATCTGGTCGTCAGCCGGCTGGGGCCGCCGGTCGAGGACGAGCTGGCGAACTGGTTCCCGGCGGACCGGGTCGCCGCGACCGCCGACCAGTACCGGGAGGCCTACCCGCGCCACGCGATCGCCCCCACCACGGCGCTGGCCGGGGCGCGGGCCGCGATCGAGGCGGTGCAGGCGCTCGGCGGCCGGGCGATCGTCGTCACCGCGAAGCACCAGCCGAACGCCGAGCTCCACCTCACCCACCTCGGCCTCACCCCCGACCTGGTGATCGGCAACCTCTGGGCGGAGGGGAAGGGCGAGGCGCTGCTGGCGGAGGGCGCGCAGGTCTACGTCGGCGACCACATCGGCGACGTCCGCGGTGCCAAGGTCGCCGGAGCGGTGTCGGTCGGTGTCACCACGGGCCCGTGCGACGCCGACGAGCTGCGGGCGGCGGGCGCGAACGTGGTCCTCGCCGACCTCACGGCCTTCCCGGACTGGCTCCAGGGGTACGAGGCCGGGCGCACCGCGCTCACCGGCTGAGGTCCGCCGCGGCGCTGTTCACGCCGTTGCCCCGGGGGCTTGTGAGAGGGGTGCGGCGGTCAGGCGGCCCCGTCGTCCCGCCGCCCCGCCTTGCGCTGCAGGGCTTCACGGCGGTCGCGCAGGGCCTTCTGCCGCTTCTGGCTCTCCTTGCGGCGCTCGGCCCGCTCCCGCGCGGCGGGGCTCCTGAGCCTGGTGTGGTCGGGGATCTTGAGCAGACCCCACACCAGGAGGGCGATGATCAGCACGAGGACGATGCCCAGGGCCGTCGCGAACGCGGGCGGCAGGTCGCTCACGTCCTGGACCCGGTACCGGATCGTCGTCATGGCCTTGTCCTCCCCCTCGCCGTCGGGCACGGCGTCGGCGCAGCGTACGCGGAGGAGCGACCGGGCGGGAAGGGCCGCGTGACGCGCGGGGCCGGGAGACGGCGCCCGGTCCGGGGGCCGGGCGCTCCGCCCTACGAGCGGCTCGCCGCCCGCTTCGGCGCGTTCGCCCACACCGAGCGGACGACGCCTGCCGCGGCGATCAGGAAGCCGACCCCCATGAGCATGCAGACCGCGTAGGCGATCGACGGGAAGGGGTCGGTGCCGAGGAACAGTGGGGCCACCGTGACCAGGGTGGCCAGTGCGCCGACGAAGAAGACGATCGCGCCGATCCGGACCAGTCGGTCGCCCGCGCCTGAAGGAGTAGTGCTCACCCCGCAAGGGTAGTTCCCGCTGACAGACATTGGCCCGGCGACGTCTTGTCCCGGGCCCAGGGGCCACTAGCCTGAAGATCGGCGGGTCCTGGCGGCCCGCTCTCCTGCTATCCGGAGCCGTTTCGCGGCTCCCCGCGCATCGACGAGCGACGAGGACGAGGACGAAGTGCCCACCGGCAAAGTCAAGTGGTTCAACAACGAGAAGGGCTTCGGCTTCCTCTCCCGTGACGACGGCGCGGACGTGTTCGTGCACTCGTCGGTCCTGCCCGACGGAGTCGACGGGCTCAAGCCCGGCCAGCGCGTCGAGTTCGGTGTGGTCGCCGGACAACGCGGTGACCAGGCGCTTTCCGTCACGATCCTCGATCCGACGCCGTCCGTCGCGGCGGCCCAGCGCCGCAAGCCGGACGAGCTGGCGTCGATCGTCCAGGACCTGACGACGGTTCTGGAGAACATCACGCCGCTGCTGGAGCGGGGCCGCTACCCGGACAAGGCGTCCGGCACGAAGATCGCCGGCCTGCTCCGCGCGGTCGCCGACCAGCTCGACGTGTAGCCGGACGGACGCCGGGAGGCCACGCACCCGGTACAGCGACGACGGCGGTCCCTTCCCGGGGCCGCCGTCGCCGTACGTCTGGCCGGAAACCGCCGCGAAAGCCGCCTGCGGAAACCGCCGCGGAGACCACCGCGGAAGGCGCCGCGGAGACCGACGCGGCCCCCGGCAACACCGTCGGCGGGTCGCGCCGTCAGCGGGTCACACCGCTGCGGGGAAGGCCAGCGCGTCCGGCGCGAGGGCCGGGACGAGCCCCTCCGCCGCCGCGCGCGTGAGCAGCCCGCGGATCGCCGCGTACCCGTCCTCGCCGAGGTCGGCCGTGAACTCGTTGACGTACAGCCCGATGTGCTGGTCGGCGACGGCCGGGTCCATCTCCTGGGCGTGCTCCAGGACGTAACCGCGGGAGGCCTCCGGGTCGTCCCAGGCCATCTGGACCGAGGTACGGATGGAGTCGGCCAGCGCGTGCAGCGCCTCCGCGCCCAGCGAGCGCTTGGCGATGATGGCGCCCAGCGGGATCGGCAGCCCGGTGGTGGACTCCCAGTGCTGCCCCATGTCGGCGAGGTTGTGCAGCCCGTAGTTCTGGTAGGTGAAGCGGGCCTCGTGGATGACGAGTCCGCCGTCGACCTTGCCGTCGCGGACCGCGGGCATGATCTCGTCGAACGGCATGACGACGATCTCGCCGACCCCGCCCGGCAGGGTCTTTGCCGCCCACAGGCGGAAGAGCAGGTAGGCGGTGGAGCGCTCGCTCGGCACGGCGACCGTCCTGCCGGTCAGGTCGGTGCCCGGCTCGCGGGTGAGGACGAGCGGGCCGCAGCCGCGCCCCAGCGCGCCGCCGCACGGCAACAGGGCGTACTCGTCGAGGACCCACGGCAGCACCGCGTAACTGACCTTCAGCACATCGCCCTCGCCGCGCTCGGCGAGGCCGTTGGTGATGTCGATGTCGGCGAAGGTGACGTCGAGCGGGGTGGCGCCGGGGACCCGGCCGTGCGCCAGCGCCTCGAAGACGAAGGTGTCGTTGGGGCAGGGGGAGAAGGAGATCTTCAGCGCGGCGTCCGTGCCGGTAGCGGCGGCGCCGTCAGTCGTTGCGGTCATGGTGGGTCCAACCTTCCAGTACGGGGATGAGCTTCCCGAAGGCTCCGGTGAGCGCGGCCAGGGCGTCGCCGATGCGCCAGGCGTCCCGGTCGCGGGGGCCGACCGGGTTCGAGACGGCCCGGATCTCCAGCACCGGCACGCCGAGGGCGGTGGCCGCCTCGGCGACCCCGAACCCCTCCATCGCCTCGGCGAGGGCGCCGGGGTGGGCGGCCCGCAGGGCGTCGGCGCGCTCCGCGCTGCCGGTCACGGTGGACACCGTCAGCACGGTCCCGGCCGCCGCGCCGGTGGCGTCGGCGGCCCTCCGTACCAGCGGGCCCGGCGGCTCGTGGAGCACCCGGCCGAAGCCGAGGCCGGTGACGGGGACGAAGCCCTCGGGGGTTTCGGCGCCCAGGTCGGCGGCGGCGATGGAGCTCGCCACCACGAGGGAGCCGACGGGTGCGGCGGGCGCGAAGCCGCCGCCGATCCCGGCCGACACGACGAGGCCGTACGGGCCGGAGGCCAGGGCGAACGCGGTGGCCGCGGCGGCGGCGGCCGGGCCGACCCCGCCCGCCAGCACGTCCAGCGGGCCGGCGCGGTGCAGCTCGGCGCCGGGCACCGTACGCACCTCGGGAACGCCCCCGGACGCGCGTGTGACCGCGTCCCGTTCGGCGGGAACAGCGGTCACGACGAGCACACGCACTTCGAGGACGTCCAGGGTGTCAGAGCGGAACCGACCGGGGTCAGTCGGTCTTCTTCAGCTTGAAGTGCCAGATGCCGATGAGCTTCGAACCGTCGGTCTCGACGACGCTGACCTGGGTCTCGTTGCTCGTCTCGCCGGTCTGGCTGGAGAAGAACGCGCTGCCGGTGATGGACCGGTAGGTCTTCTTGTACGGCTCCTGCTCGGCCTGCTGGCCGTCGATGAAGAGCGTCCAGCCGTTGTCCGCGACCTCCGGGTCGACGCCGAAGCGGACCCGGTCGTCCATCGCGACGTCGATCGACTTGTCGGCCTTCTTGTTCAGGCAGCCCTGGATCAGCGATTCCTTGATGGGATCGCCGTCGTTGTAGCAGGCGGCCTCGGTCGACACCGAGGTCGTGCCGACCGTCACGGTGGCGAGCGGCGTCGGCTTGTCGCAGGCGGACAGGACGAGGAGTCCCGCGGACACGGCACCAAGAGCGACGCCGATTCGACGGCTCTTACCTGAGAAGAACGCAACGGTCATGGGCCGAAGGCTATCGGTCGCTCCGCTTCACGCCACGCGGGGGTGCGGTGAGCCGCGCCGCGCGGAGGTCAGGAGACCCCGTACGGACGTTGCGGCGCCCAGCGCGAGGATTCCGGCGGCCACCGACATGCCCAGTACTCCATTGAGCGGCAGCGCGATTCCGATGCCGCCGCCGACCACCCACGCCATCTGAAGGATCGTCTCCGACCGTGCGAAGGCGGAGGTCCGCACCTCCTCCGGCACATCGCGCTGGATCATCGCGTCCAGCGACAGCTTCGACAGCGCCTGGGTGAAACCGGCGACCGCGCCGAGCACGGCGACGAACACCGTCGAGAAGAACAGCGCGGCCAGCACCGCGGCGCCCAGCGCGATCCCCAGCACCGTCGCGACGATCACCTCCGGGCCGCGCGCCCGGAGCAGCGAGCCCACCGCCGTACCGCAGGCGTTCCCCGCGCCCGCCGCGACGCCGACGATGCCGAGCGAGACGGCGGCGCTCTGCCCGGACAGCGGCTCGTCCCGGAGCAGGAACGCGAGGAAGAAGATGAGGAAGCCGGAGAGCGCGCGGTGCGCCGCGTTGGCCTGGAGGCCGTGCAGTACGGAACCGCCCACCGACCGCAGACCGGGCCGCCGCTCCCGCCGCTCCCGCCGTTCCCGCTTCTCCCCGAATCGGAACCGCCGTCCCCCGGCCGCCGTCCCCCGGCGTCCGGTGCGGGTACGCCCGGTACGGAGCAGGGTCGAGCCGGTGCGGGCGCCCCGGGCGCGGGCGGCGGGGGCGCTCGCACCGGCCGCGCCGTTCTCCTCGGCGAGGCGGGCCCGGCGCTCGCCCTTCGCGGAGTCCACCTTGGGCGGCAGGGTGAAGGCGAGGAAGGTGCCGCCGAGGAAGATCAGACAGGCGCCGACGAGCGGCCACGCCGATCCGGCCATCTGGAGCGCGGCGCCGATCGGGGCCGCGATCCCGGTCGCCAGCAGCCCGGCCAGGGTCACCCGCGAGTTCGCCTTCACCAGTGAGAACCGCGGGGGCAGCAGACGCGGCACGACAGCGCTGCGCACCACGCCGTACGCCTTCGAGCAGACGAGCACCCCCAGCGCCGCCGGGTACAGCTCCAGGCCGCCGGTGGCGACCGCGCCGGACATCGCGATCGCGAGCACCGCGCGGACCAGCATCGCGCCCGCCATCGCGGCCCGGCGGCCGTGCGGCAGCCGGTCGAGGAGCGGGCCGATCACCGGGGCGAGCAGGGTGAACGGCGCCATGGTGATCGCCAGGTAGAGCGCGACGCGGCCCCGGGCCTCGTCGGTCGGGACGGAGAAGAAGACCGTGGAGGCCAGCGCCACGGTGATCATCACATCGCCCGCGCCGTTGACGGCGTGCAGCTCGATCAGCCTGCCGAGCCCGGACTCACCGGCGCCGTGCGCGTGCGTCACCTTGCGGATGGACCGGCCGGTGCCGAAGAAGCCCGAGTGCAGCGCGCGCCGCATCGACCGGCCCGCCCTGCGGAGGGGGCCGGAGACGTCGTGCGACCGGACGGAAGCCACTTCGTCATCCTGCCCCAGCTTCTCTCCGGCGAACCGACGACGGCGCGGGGCGTCCGCCGACCGGGGCGCGGACGGCGGTACGCACGGGCCTCCCCGGGGTGAGCGGACCGGCCTCCAGGGGTGAGCGGTCCGGCCTCCAGAGGTGAGCGGACCGGCCTCCCGGGGGCGGGAGGCCGGCGGGGAGCCGGGGGACGGCCGGGGGAAAGCCGGGAGTTTCCCGGCCGCGGGTCCCGGGGAATCCGCTCCGTCTCGCATCGGTAAGGTCGCGTTTTGGGACGGGCAGGTGGGCGCGGGGCGGCGGAGAGGGTAGCGTGCGTTACGCGCCACTGGCGGTTGTTCTTGGCCGCGCGCCTCTCCGCGATCCCGCAGAATGGGTTACGAGAAGCACGCCCGAGGCAGGCAACAACGGGTGTGGACGTCGACGCGGTCCCCAGGTCCGCTCCGCCCACAGCCGTCATGGCTGAAATCGGACATCGATGGAGCCATCGGCGCGCTCGTGAGACTGCGTAGGAGAGAAGCGAGACCTGTGAGTGCTGCGACGACGCGAAGCCGTACGGCCCGTACCCCTGTTCCCGACCGGCTCTGTGCCGAAGCGGTAGACCTCGCGCGCGCCGCGGCCGAGGAGGCCGCCGCCCCCGGCGAGGTCGGCGCGCACGTGGCCGTGGTGGCCGAAGGGGACCGGGTCGTCACGCACTACTTCGAGTGCGAGATGTTCGGGTACCGGGGGTGGCGCTGGGCGGTGACCGTCGCCCGGGCCTCCCGCGCCAAGAACGTCACGCTCGACGAAACGGTGCTGCTGCCCGGCTCGGACGCCCTGCTCGCCCCGGAGTGGGTGCCCTGGAGCGAGCGGCTGCGTCCCGGCGACATGGGCCCCGGCGACCTGCTGCCCACCGAGGCCGAGGACCTCCGCCTGGAGCCCGGCTGGACCGGCGAGACCGTCGACGAGACGGAACCGCCGGAGGTCTCCGACGAACTGGCCGCCCTCGCGGACACCGAGGACGCCGAGCTGACGGGCCGGCGGCCCGCCCCGATCGGCCGGGGCTCCATCGCCTCGGTCGCCGAAGAGCTGGGCATGCGGCGTGCGCGGGTGCTGTCCCGGTACGGCCTGCACGCGGCGGCCGACCGCTGGGACGAGGAGTTCGGCCCCAAGACGCCGATGGCCCAGGCCGCCCCCGCGACCTGTGTGAGCTGCGCTTTCCTGGTCCCGCTGACCGGTTCGCTGCGGCAGGCCTTCGGGGTCTGTGCCAACGAGTTCGGCCCCGCCGACGGCCATGTCGTCTCGCTGGCGTACGGCTGCGGCGGACACTCCGAGGCGGCCGTGATGCCGAAGCCGCCGACGCCCGCCCCGCACGCCCTCGACACCATGCGGGTCGACACGTACCAGCTGCACCCCGAGCGGGACGGCGGCTCCGTCCCCGACGAGGCCGACGCGCACGCGGACGACCTCGGCCACTCCTGATCCACCTCCGCACCGCACGGCGGACCCGGCCGGCCCGGGTCCGCCGCACGCTGCCGCCCACCGGCGCTCCGCCACCCCGTTCCACCCGCCGTTCCCGCTCCCGCGGACCGCGCTGTCGCCCCCGCGCGGTACGTTCGGGCGCACACTGGGCGGCAACGGCCGACGGGTCAGCGGAACAGAGCGGAGTCGAAGCGTGAGCATGAAGGCGACCGAGGGGGCCGATCCGTTCGGGACGGCACGGCTGCGGCGCGGCGTGCTCGACGCCTGGGGTGCCGGGCCGGCCCGGTTCCGCGAGGACGCCAACGCCGAGGAGGACCTCGCCCTCGGCGGATACCGCGACCGCCTCGTCGTGGAACTCGCGCAGAACGCGGCCGACGCCGCCGCCCGCGCGGGGGCACCCGGCCGGCTCCGCCTCACCCTGCACCCCGGCGGGGACGGCACCCCCACCGTGCTGGCCGCCGCCAACACCGGCGCCCCGCTCGACGCCACCGGTGTCGAATCCCTCTCCACCCTGCGCGCCTCCGCCAAGCGCGAGGGCCACGAGACGTCCGTGGGCCGCTTCGGCGTCGGCTTCGCCGCCGTCCTCGCGGTGAGCGACGAGCCCGCCGTCCTCGGTCGCCACGGCGGAGTCCGCTGGTCCCTCGCCGAGGCCCGCCTGCTCGCCGAGGGCGCGGCCGTCGGCAGCCCCGGCCTCGGCGACGAACTCCGCCGCCGCGACGGCCACGTACCGCTGCTGCGCCTCCCGCTGCCCGCCGAGGGCGCCGCGCCCGAGGGGTACGACACCGTGGTGGTGCTGCCGCTGCGCGACACCGCCGCCGAGGACCTGGTGGAGCGGCTTCTCCACTCCATCGACGACGCACTCCTCCTCACCCTGACCGGACTCGACGAGATCGTCGTCGAAACCCCCTCGGGCGTACGGACGTTGAGGCGCGCGGCGCACGGCCCGTACATCCACGTCGAAGACTCCGCGCACGGCGTCAACCGCTGGCGCACCGTCTTCCACCACGGGCCCGTCGAGCCCGCGCTGCTCGCCGACCGGCCGGTCGAGGAGCGGCTGCGCCCGCACTGGTCGGTCACCTGGGCGGTCCCGGTGAACGAGGACGGTTCGCCCCGCCGCCCCGCCACGGCCCCCGTGGTGCACGCCCCGACGCCCACCGACGAACCGCTCGGCGTGCCCGCCCTGCTCATCGCCTCGCTGCCGCTGGACACCACCCGCAGGCACCCCGCGCCCGGCCCGCTCACCGACTTCCTGGTGGAGCGCGCCGCCGACGCCTACGCCGAACTCCTCGCCGACTGGCACCCCGTCTCCACCGGCACCCTCGACCTGGTGCCCGGCCCGCTCGGCCAGGGCGCGCTGGACGGGGCGCTGCGCGGGGCGATCCTCCAGCGGCTGCCCCGGGTCGCGTTCCTGGCACCGGCCGCGCCCGCCGACCCGGCCGCCGCGGTCACCGGGCACTGGGCCGACGACTGGGCGGAGCCGGAGACCCCGGACGCCGTCCGCCACCGGGGCTCCGCCGCGCTGCGGCCCGTGGAGGCGGAGATCGTGGAGGGCGCCGGGGCCGAGACCGTGCGGGTGCTCGCCGAGGTCCTGCCCTGCCTGCTTCCCGCCGGTCTGGAGCGCCGCACCGAACTGCGCACCCTGGGCGTCGGCCGGGTGCCGCTGACCGAGGCGATCGACCGGCTCGCCGGGCTGGAGCGCGAACCGCACTGGTGGCGGCGGTTCTACGACAGCCTCGCCGGGGTCGACCCGGACCGGCTCTCCGGGCTGCCCGTCCCGCTGGCCGGGGCGCCCGACGCCCCCGAGGGGCAGCCGCCCCGCACCACCATCGGCCCCCGCCAGGTGCTGCTGCCGCTGCCCGACGCGCTGACCGGCCCGGTGCTCGCCCGCCTCGCCCGGCTCGGCCTGAAGGTCGCCCACCCGGACGCCGCGCACCCGCTCCTGGAGAAGCTGGGAGCGCTGCCCGCCACCCCGCGCGCGGTCCTGACCACCCCTCAGGTGCGGGCGGCGGTCGCCGGATCGCTGGACGCGGGCGAGATCTGGGACGAGGACGCGCTGGACGGCGACGAACTCGTGGAGACCGTGCTCACCCTCGTGCGCGAGGCCGAACTGAACCCCGGCGACGAACCCTGGCTCGGCGCCCTCGCGCTGCTCGACGAGGACGGCGAGACCGCGCCCGCCGGTGAACTCGTGCTGCCCGGCAGCGCGTTCGCCGCCCTCATGCGCGAGGGTGAACTCGCCCTCTGCGACCAGGAGTTGGCTGACCGATGGGGTGAGCAGCCGCTCGCCGCCTGCGGGGTGCTCGCCACCTTCGCCCTCGTGCGGACCACCGACGTGGTGCTCGACCCGGACGAACTGGAGCCCCGAGAAGGTGACTTCGCCGAGCCCGACGACGCCGGACTGCTGGACGCCGTCGACGTCTGGTGCGAGGACCTGCTCGACCAGCTCCCCGACACGCCGGTACCGCCGGTGGCCACCGAGATCATCGCCGTGCGCGACCTCGACCTCGTCGCCGACGACGCCTGGCCGCAGGCGCTCGCCCTGCTCTCCCGGCCGCCGCTCCGCGACGCCCTGACCCAGCCGGTCCGGGTGCTCCTCCCGGACGGCACGACCCGCTCGGTGCGCCCGTACACCGCCTGGTGGCTGCGCGACCACCCGGTCCTTCAGGGCCGCCGCCCGGCCGGTGTCCGCGCGGCGGGCGGCGACCCGCTGCTGTCCGGCCTCTACGACGCGGTGGACGCCACCGGCTTCGACGACGCCCAGGTGCTCCGCGCCCTCGGGGTGCGCACCTCGGTCGACGCCCTCCTCGACGAGCCGGGCGGCGCCGCCGAACTGCTGGGCCGCCTCGCCGACGAGGACCGGCCGGTGACCGCCGTACAACTGCACGCCCTCTACACCGCGCTGGCCGACCTCGACCCCGAACAGGTCACCCTGCCCGACGTGTTGCGGGCCGTCGTGGACGGCGAGGTGGAGGTGGTCGACGCGGCGGACGCCGTCGTCGCCGACGCCCCCGACGTGCTGCCGCTCGCCCAGGGGCTGCCGCTGCTGCCGGTCGCCCCGGCGCGCGCCGCCGAACTCGCGGAGCTCTTCCAGGTCCGCCGGCTCGGCGAGACGGTCGAGGCGGAGGTGGAGACGGAGGGCGAGGAGCACGAGGTGCCGCAATCCGTCCGCGTCCTGCTCGGCGACCGTACGCCCGGGACGTACGTCGAGCACGAGGAGCTGCACGCGGGCGGCGTCGAACTGGACTGGCGCCGCGCCCCCGACGGCACCGTGCACGCCTCGACCCTGGAGGGCGTGGCCGCCGGACTCGCCTGGGCCGCGGGCCAGTGGCCCCGCCGCTTCGAGGTCGCCGCCCTCCTCGAAGACCCGTCGCGTACGGAGGAGCTGGCCCGGGACCGCTGGTTCGACTGAGCCCCGCGCGCCCGTGCCCGTGGTGGGCCGCCGCTCACGCCCCGAAGCGGCGGCCCACCAGGCGCCAGACGTACTCCAGCAGCACCGAGGCCGCCGCCGCGATCGCCACCGCCGCCCACGGCATGGTGGTGCCCACCAGCTTCAGCGCGAAGAAGTGCTGGAGCCACGGCACCGCGAGGACGATCAGGAACGCCGCCCCCATCGAGGCCACCAGCAGGATCCGCCACCAGGTGTACGGGCGGGCGATGATCGCCAGTACCCACATCGACACCAGGAACAGCGTCAGCGTCGCCGCGCTGGTCTCCGCGTCGAGCGCCCCCGCGCCCGAGTAGTGGCTCCCGGCCAGCATGTAGGTGAGGAAGGTCGCCGCTCCCGCGATGACCCCGGACGGGATCGCGTACCGCATCACCCGGCGGACGAAGTACGGCTGGGCCCGCTCCTTGTTCGGCGCCAGCGCGAGGAAGAACGCGGGGACGCCGATCGTCAGCGTCGAGAGCAGCGTCAGGTGCCGGGGGAGGAACGGGTACTCCACCTGGAAGCAGACCACCAGGATCGCGAGGAGCACCGAGTAGACCGTCTTCGTCAGGAACAGGGTGGCGACCCGGGTGATGTTGCCGATCACCCGGCGGCCCTCGGCGACCACCGACGGCAGGGTCGCGAAGCTGTTGTCCAGCAGCACGATCTGCGCCACCGCCCGGGTCGCCTCCGACCCCGAGCCCATCGACACCCCGATGTCGGCGTCCTTCAGCGCGAGCACGTCGTTGACGCCGTCGCCGGTCATCGCGACCGTGTGGCCGCGCGACTGGAGCGCCGCGACCATGTTCCGCTTCTGCCGGGGGGTGACCCGGCCGAAGACCGTGTTCTCCTCCATCGCGGTCGCCATCGCGTCCCGGTCCTCCGGCAGCCGCCGGGCGTCCAGTGTGTGTCCGGCACCCGGCAGCCCGAGCTTTCCGGCCACCGCCCCCACCGAGACGGCGTTGTCCCCGGAGATCACCTTCGCGGCGACCCGCTGGTCCGCGAAGTAGCGCAGGGTGTCCCCCGCGTCCGGCCGCAGCCGCTGCTCCAGCACGACGAGCGCGGTGGGTACGGACCCGGCGGCGGCGTCCGGACCGTCCAGGCCGCCCCGCGCCCGGGAGAGCAGCAGGACCCGCAGCCCCTGCCGGTTCAGCTCCTCGATCGCGGCCAGTTCGGGGTCGCCGTCGGGGAGCAGCACGTCGGGGGCGCCCAGCAGCCAGACCGAGTCGACGGCCCCGTCGGCCGAGCCGGCGCCGTCCTCGCGGAAGGCGGCTCCGCTGTACTTGCGGGCCGAGGAGAACGGCAGGGTGTCCGTCACCCGCCAGCCGCCCGGGTCGGGGTGGGCGTCCACGATCGCCCGGAGGCTGGCGTTCGGCCGCGGGTCCGAACCGCCGAGGGCTCCGAGCACCCGGGCGACGTACGCCCCGTCGGCGGAGCCCAGCGGCCGGACCTCGGTCACGTCCATGCCGCCCTCGGTGAGGGTGCCGGTCTTGTCGAGGCAGACGACATCGACCCGGGCCAGCCCCTCGATGGCGGGAAGCTCCTGGACGAGGCACTGCTTGCGGCCGAGGCGGATGACGCCGATCGCGAAGGCGACCGAGGTCAGCAGGACCAGCCCTTCGGGGATCATCGGCACGATGCCGCCGGCGCTCCGGGCGACCGACTCCTTGAAGTCGTTCTCCTTGACGACCAGCTGGCTGATGACGAGTCCGATCGCGGTCGGGATCATCATCCAGGTCACGTACTTCAGGATCGTCGAGATGCCGCTGCGCAGCTCGGACTGGACGAGGGTGAACCGGGAGGCCTCCTCCGCGAGCTGGGCCGCGTACGCCTCCCGCCCGACCTTCGTCGCGGTGAACGCCCCGCCGCCCGCGACGACGAAGCTGCCCGACATCACGGGATCGCCCGCGCGTTTGAGCACGGGGTCGGCCTCGCCGGTGAGCAGGGACTCGTCGATCTCCAGGTTGTCGGCCTCGCCGACCGTGCCGTCCACCACGACCTTGTCGCCGGGACCCAGCTCGATCAGGTCGCCGAGGACGATCGCGGAGGTGGAGATCTCGGCGGCGGTCCCGTCGCGCCGCACGGTGGGTTTCGCCTCACCGATGACGGCGAGCCCGTCCAGGGTCTTCTTGGCCCGCCACTCCTGGACGATGCCGATGCCGGTGTTGGCGATGATCACGAACCCGAAGAGGCTGTCCTGGATCGGCGCGACGGCCAGCATGATCACCCAGAGCACGCCGATGATCAGGTTGAACCGGGTGAAGACGTTGGCGCGGACGATCTCGGTGACCGAGCGCGAGGAGCGGACCGGTACGTCGTTGACCTCGCCCCGCGCGACCCGCTCCGCCACCTCGGCGGTGGAGAGGCCCCGGGGGTCGTACGGCGGGGGCGCACCCTCCGCGGAGGGGGAGCGATCGGGGGGCTGCCCCCCGGAGGTGTCGATGGCCCGCTGCGTCATGGTTCAGACGGTACGGGCGGAATGCCGGGCCAGCCCGGTGGAACGGGGCTGTACAGGGGGCTGTGGGCCCCGTCCGGCAGTGGGCGCGGTCAGCCGGTGTGGGGCGCGGTCAGCCGGTGGTGCCCGGCGTGTCCTGGCCGCCGTCGCCCTTCACCGCGGCGTCCGCGGCCTCGCGGGCGGCGGCGTGGCGCTTGATGGCGGCGTCCCGGCCGCGTACGTACCAGATGCCGATCAGTCCGAGTCCGGCCCCGGCGAGGCAGGTCCACACCCACCAGAGGTGGCCGTGGTCGTCGAACCAGCCGTAGAAGGGGAGCTGCACGAGGAAGAGGACGAACCACAGGATCGTGCCGCCGGTGATGGTGGCGACGACGGGGCCCTCCAGGGGCTCGGGCGCCTCGTGCTTCGGTGTCCACTTCTCCATGGGCCCAGTCTATGGGCCACCCGGACGGGTGCCGCGACGCAGGCCGGGGTGGTGGTAGGGGCTGCGTACATAAGTGCCCCGATCCCAGGTGGCGCAAGGGTCTACGCGCGGAGATAGCGATCTTCGCCTTATGTATTCATACTTAATCCATTCGGGAATGGCGCGATTTGTTCGTGTAAAAGTCCAAAGACGGTCACCTTCCCCCCACCTTGTTCATGGCTCCTACGTACGTCTGAGGTCATACATGTCCCGCTCGGCCACCGCAGAGGTCGACCCCAGCCCGCCGCAGGGCGGGCTCGACCGGTTCTTCAAGATCTCCGAGCGGGGTTCCACGGTCGCCCGTGAGATCCGCGGCGGATTCGCCACCTTCTTCGCGATGGCGTACATCATCGTGCTCAACCCGATCATCCTCGGCAGCGCCAAGGACATGTACGGGCACCAGCTCGACGGGGGCCAGCTGGTCACCGCCACCGTGCTCACCGCCGCGTTCACCACACTGCTGATGGGCGTCATCGGCAACGTGCCGATCGCGCTCGCCGCCGGTCTCGGCGTCAACACCGTCGTCGCCCTCCAGCTCGCCCCCCGCATGAGCTGGGCCGACGCGATGGGCATGGTCGTCCTCGCGGGCATCGTGGTGATGCTGCTCGTCGCCACCGGGCTCCGGGAACGCGTGATGAACGCCGTGCCCACCTCGCTCCGCAAGGGCATCTCGATGGGTATCGGACTCTTCGTCCTGCTCGTCGGCCTGGTGGACTCCGGGTTCGTCTCCCGCATCCCGGACCTCGCCCAGACCACCGTCCCGCTCCAGCTCGGCAGCGGCGGTCACCTGCTCGGCTGGCCGGTCCTCATCTTCGTGCTGGGCGTGCTGCTCACCCTCGGGCTCATCGTCCGCAAGGTGCCGGGCGCGATCCTGATCTCGATCGTCGCCATGACGATCCTCGCCCTGATCATCAACGCGGTCGTGGACCTGCCGGCCGGTGCCTGGGGCCTCACCGTCCCCGAGTGGCCGGGCAACCCGGTCGCCTCGCCCGACTTCGGTCTGCTCGGCGACTTCAGCCTCTTCGGCGGCTTCTCCAAGGTCGGCGTGCTGACCGGCATCCTCTTCGTCTTCACCGTGCTGCTGTCCTGCTTCTTCGACGCGATGGGCACCATCCTCGGCGTCGGCGACGAGGCGAAGCTGACCGACAAGGACGGCAACTTCCCCGGCATCAACAAGGTGCTGTTCGTCGACGGCATCGCCGTCGCCGCGGGCGGCGCGACCTCCTCCTCGGCCTCCACCTGCTTCGTGGAGTCCACCGCGGGCGTCGGCGAAGGAGCGCGCACCGGCCTCGCGAGCGTGGTCAGCGGCCTGCTCTTCACGGTGGCGCTGTTCCTGACCCCCCTGGCGACCATGGTCCCCTCGCAGGCCGCCACCCCGGCGCTGGTCGCGGTCGGGTTCCTGATCGTCGCGAGCTCGGTCCGGGGCGTCGACTGGAGCGACTTCACCCTCGCCATCCCGGCGTTCCTCGCCATGGTGATGATGCCGTTCACCTACTCCATCACCAACGGCATCGGCATCGGCTTCATCGCCTTCTGCGCGATGCGGCTGGCGGCGGGCCGGGGCCGTGAGGTGCCGGTGGCCATGTACGTGGTGTCGGCCGTCTTCGTCTTCTACTACGCGATGCCGGCCCTCGGCCTCACCTGATCCGACCCCGCCCACGACGGTGGCCCCGCACTCGCGTACGAGTGCGGGGCCACGCGCGTGAGGGCCCGGCCGACCGGATCCCCCGACCCGCCGACCACCTTCCTCCCGGGCGTCCGGATCACGTGATCCGGTCCACCGGGTCCGGCCGGCCCTGGGGCCCGTAGAACTTCTCCGTCTCGTCGACCGCCGACTTGAAGCGTTCGTCGAAGTCGTCGCGGACGAGCGTCCGGACCACGTAGTCCTGGACGCTCATTCCGCGTTTTGCGGCGTGCTGCCGGAGCCGGTCGAGCAGCTCACCGTCGATCCGCAGGCTGAGTACTGTCGATCCCATGCCAAGCAGGGTCGCCGCCCCGGCGCGCTTTTGGTGTGACTTTCCGCGCCTGACTCACTCGTTCGGGTGAGCAGTTTCTCGCGCGTACCACCGATTGGTCTTTAGTTAAAGTAATGAGTTACGCTAAGGACCATGCCTGACCTGATCCACGACGGCGAAAGTGCCGCCGCCGTGAGCTCCCTCCGCTCCGCCGTGATGCTGCTCGGCCGACGCCTCAAGCACCAGCGCGTCGACGAGTCGCTGAGCCCCACCGAGATGTCGGTGCTCGGCACCCTCGCCCGCTGCGGCTCGGCCACCCCCGGTGAGCTGGCCCGCAAGGAGCACGTCCAGCCCCCGTCGATGACTCGCATCGTCGCGCTGCTGGAAGCCAAGGGACTGGTCAGTCTGGAACCGCACCCCGATGACCGTCGCCAGAAGAAGGTCAGCCAGACCGAGCAGGCCGAGGCCATGCTCAGTGAGAGCCGCACGAAGCGGAACGCCTGGCTGGCCGGACTCGCCGAGGGCCTGGACGAGGACGAGTGGGAGAAGCTCAGGGTCGCCGCACCCGTGCTCGAAAAGCTCGCCCACCTGTGACGACGCCCCGGGCCGGCCGGACCACAGCCGCCGCGCTCGACGTCGCCGTTCCCTCGTCACCTGCCAGCATTCACCCACGCCGAGGAGGCGAACCCTTTTGAGTACGGGATCCGGAGCAGACTCCGCCCCCGCACCGACCGCCACCCACGACAGCACGACCGGCGGGACCTTCTCGTCGCTGAAGATCCGCAACTACCGCCTGTTCGCCACGGGCGCCGTGATCTCCAACACCGGTACCTGGATGTCCCGCATCACGCAGGACTGGCTGGTCCTCAGCCTCACCGGGTCCGCCGCGGCCGTCGGTATCACCACGGCCCTCCAGTTCCTCCCGATGCTGCTCTTCGGCCTGTACGGCGGCGTGGTCGCCGACCGCTTCCCGAAGCGCAAGCTCCTGCTCGTCAGCCAGTCCCTGCTCGGCCTCTGCGGCGTGTCCCTGGCCACCCTGACCCTCGCGGGCGTCGTACAGGTCTGGCACGTCTATCTGATCGCGTTCCTGCTCGGCATGGTCACGGTCGTGGACAACCCGGCCCGCCAGTCCTTCGTCTCCGAGATGGTCGGCCCGAAGCAGCTCCGCAACGCCGTCAGCCTGAACTCCGCGAACTTCCAGTCCGCCCGCCTCATCGGCCCCGCCGTCGCGGGTGTCCTGATCACCACGGTCGGCAGCGGCTGGGCCTTCATGTTCAACGGCCTGTCGTTCATCGCTCCCCTCGTCGGCCTGCTGATGATGCGGACGAGCGAGCTCCACCAGACGGTGATCGTCCCCCGCGCCAAGGGCCAGCTCCGCGAGGGCCTGCGGTACGTGAAGGGGCGGCCGGAGCTGATCTGGCCCATCGCCCTGGTCGGCTTCGTCGGAACCTTCGGATTCAACTTCCCGATCTGGCTCACCGCCTACGCCGACGAGGTCTTCCACGGCGGCGCCGGCATGTACTCCTTCTTCAACATCCTGATGGCCGTCGGCTCCCTGATAGGAGCCCTGCTGGCCGCCCGGCGCCGCTCCTCGCGGCTGCGGATGGTCGTCGCGGCGGGCACCCTCTTCGGGCTGCTGGAGGTCGCGGCCTCGCTCTCGCCGGCCGTCTGGATCTTCGCGGTCCTGCTGGTGCCGATCGGCATGCTCGGCATGACGACCAACATCAGTGCCAACACCAGCGTCCAGATGGCCGCCGACCCGGCCATGCGCGGCCGGGTGATGAGCCTCTACATGATGGTGTTCGCCGGTGGTACGCCGGTGGGGGCCCCGATCGTCGGCTGGATCAGCGACACGTACGGCCCCCGCACCGGCTTCGCGTTCGGCGGCGGCATATCCCTGCTCGCCGCCCTGGTCATCGGCTTCGTCCTGGCCCGCCTCGGCGGCCTGAGGGTGAAGGTGGACCTCCGCCCGGGGCGCCCTCACGTCCGCTTCGTCCCGCGCGAACAGCTGGCGACAGCGGCGTAGATCGAGCGATCGCTGACACCGTTCCGCCCTCCTTCCCGCGCGCGGGGGAAGGAGGGCGGAACGGTTTTGTGCGGTCGGGCTTCCGCGGGTCGGGCTTCTTCGCCCGGGCTCGTACGGGTCGTCCTTCCGCCGCTCAGTCGCGGGGGAAGTCGCCCGTGCTCAGGACCACGCCCACGGGGGTGGCGGTGAGGTCGATCGGCGTCCCGAAGACGACCGTCAGCCCGCGGCCGTACGTACCCTGCGAGACTCGCCCGCATGAGCAGCCAGCAAGCCGCCACCGGCAGTACGCACCAACGCCTCTTCGCCGCCGTCCTGCCGCCCGCCCCCGCCGTCGAGGAGCTGCGGACCGCCGTCGCCCCGCTGCACGCCCTGCCGGGTGCGGGAAGCCTGCGGTGGAGCGGGACGGCGGGGTGGCACTTCACGCTCGCCTTCTTCGGCGAGGTGGACGAGGCGCTGCTGCCCGAGCTGTACGCGCGGCTGGAACGCGCCGCCCACCGGAGCGAGCCGTTCCCGCTGCGGGTCCACGGCGGCGGCCGGTTCGACGGGCGGGTGTTGTGGACCGGGGCGGCGGGCGGCCTCGACGCGCTGCGGCTGCTCGCGGAACGCGCCCACGCCGCCGCCCGCCGGGCGGGCGTCCCGATGGAGGAGCACCACCGCTACACGCCCCACCTGACGCTCGCGCGCAGCCGTACGGACGTGGACCTGCGCCCCTTCACCGGCGCGCTGGAGGGGTTCGAGGGGGTGGCGTGGGAGGCGGACACGCTGAGCCTGGTCCGCAGCCACCTGCCGGTCGCCGGGGTGCCGGGGGAGCAGCCGCGCTACGAGACGGTGCGGGCCTGGCCGCTGGGGCGGTGAGCGGGGCCGGGAGGCGTGCCCGCCCGGGGCCGGGTGACCGGGGCGGGTGACGGGGGAGGCCGGTGGGGCGGTTAACCTCGTCGGGTGGATCCGAAGACCAGAAACCGCATCATGGCCACCGTTCTCGTGCTGATGTTCGTCGTCGTCGCCGTGGCGGCGGCCGTGGGCAACTGACGAGGGCCCTCCCGGGCGGCGCCCCGGCCGACGGCTGACCGCCGACCGGGAACCGCTCACCGGGTCTGCCGGACTACCAGGCGAAGCTCTCCGGGGACGGGCCCGGACCGGGGAAGATCTCCTCCAGCGAGGCCAGCACCTCCTCGGACAGTTCCAGCTCCACCGCGCGCAGCGCGGAGTCGAGCTGTTCGCGGGTGCGCGGGCCCGAGATCGGGCCGGTGATGCCCGGGCGGGTCAGCAGCCAGGCCAGGCCGACCTCGCCGGGCTCCAGACCGTGCTTGTCGAGCAGGTCCTCGTACGCCTGGACCTGGGCGCGCACCTTCGGGTCCGCGAGGCCCTCGGCGGAGCGGCCGGTGGTGGACCGGGCGCCGCCGCCCTCGCGCTCCTTGCGCAGCGCGCCGCCGAGCAGTCCGCCCTGGAGCGGCGACCAGGGGATGACGCCGAGGCCGTACTCCTGGGCGGCCGGGATGACCTCCATCTCGGCGTCCCGGGCCATGAGGTTGTACAGGCACTGCTCGCTGACCAGGCCGAACGAGCCGAGGCGCTTGGCCGTCTCGTTGGCCTGGGCGATCTTGTAGCCGGCGAAGTTGGACGAGCCCGCGTACAGGATCTTGCCCTGCTGGATCAGTACGTCGATGGCCTGCCAGATCTCCTCGGCCGGGGTGGACCGGTCGACGTGGTGGAACTGGTACAGGTCGATGTGGTCCGTCTGGAGCCGCTTGAGGCTGGCGTCGACGGCGCGGCGGATGTTGAGCGCGGAGAGCTTGTCGTGGTTGGGCCACGCCTCGCCGTCCGGGCCCATGTTCCCGTAGACCTTGGTGGCGAGGACGACCTTGTCGCGGCGGTCGCCGCCCTGCGCGAACCAGGTGCCGAGGATCTCCTCGGTGCGGCCCTTGTTCTCGCCCCAGCCGTAGACGTTCGCGGTGTCGAAGAAGTTGACGCCCGCGTCGAGTGCGGCGTCCATGAGCGAGTGACTGTCGGATTCGTTGGTCTGCGGGCCGAAGTTCATCGTCCCGAGAACGAGGCGGCTGACCTTGAGGCCCGTGCGTCCGAGCTGCGTGTACTTCATGACTCCCCACCCAACGCCTTCGAGTGCGCTCGAAGCAAGGGGACCCGGCGCCTTTCGCCGATCACCCGGGCTCGCCCGCGAACCGGTCCAGCGCGGCGAGTCCGGCGCGGGTGGTGGCCGCACCGCCGTCCCGGATCAGCTGCCCGTCCCGCGCCTCCGCCGACAGCACGTCCGCCGGGCCGCGTACGCTCGGAGGTGTGAACGCCGCGCCCCGGAACCTCGTCGTACTCGCCGAAGCCCTCGCCCAGGCGGGCCCGGACGGCCGGGGTGCGCTCTGGCGACTCGCCGAGCAGGAGCGGGAGTTGGACGCCAATCTGGTACGGCTTCCGCCGGACGCGGAGGTCGGCGGGCACCAGGAGGACACTCTCGACGTGCTCCTCGTCGTCCTCGACGGCAGCGGTGTGATCATCACCGGGGACACCGCGTTGCCGCTCACCCCGACCACGGTCACCTGGCTGCCCCGCACCTCCCGCCGCGCCGTCCAGGCCGGACCCGAGGGCCTGGCGTACCTCACCGTCCACCGCCGCCGCCCCGGCCTGAGGATCGCGCCCGCACCGCCCGGGACCGCCGTGCGGCAGCCCGGGGACGGCGAGGCGGACGGCGGCGAGGCGCCGTGCGCGCTGGACCGGGTCTGCCCCGAGTGCGGGCGCCTCACGGAAGGGCGGGCGCCGAAGTTCTGCGCCGAGTGCGGGGAGCGGCTCGGCGGCCGGTGAGCGCGGAATCCGCTCTCCCCGGCGGGTGGTTCAGGCGTCCCCGCACTCGGTCAGCTTCGGCGGGTTCGGTGCGGACTCGTTGGCCATCAGCGGTGCCAGGTGCTCGGTGTACAGGTCCTCCCACTCGTGGCCGTTCACGATCGCCCCGAGCGCGTCGCACACCTCCTTCTTCAGCTCGGGCTCGCCCGGCACCATCGCCACGCCGTACCCCTCGGCGCCGCCCGCGTTGCTGATCTGCTGGAGCTTGTCCGGGGCCTGTCCGACGTAACCGGCGAGGATGATGTCGTCGGTGGACACGGCGGAGATCCCGCTCTTGTCGTCCAGCAGGTAGTCCACGCACAGCTGGTACGAACTCTGCCGCTTGGTGAGGTTGTACCCGGCCTCCGTCAGCCACCCCTCGTACGTCGAGCCCCGCACGGTGCAGACCTGGGCCTTGTCGCTGATCAGGTCGGCGGCGTCGGTGTACGCGGGTTTGACGTCCCTGCGCACGAGGAAGCTGCGCAGCGCCGTGTAGTACGGCCCGGCGAAGACGATTCCCTGCTCCTTGCGTTCCGGGGTGATGCTGTAGCTCGCTATCACCAGATCGACCCGCCCCGCCGAGAGCATCGACGCCCGGTTCTCGCTGTTCACCGGCACGAAGCGGATGTCCTTCGCCGCGTAGCCCATGCGCCGCGCGATCCGGGTGGCGAGGTCTATGTCGTACCCGGCGTACGAACCGTCCGGCTGGAGCTGGCTCAGTCCGGGCTGGTCTTCCTTGACGCCGATCTTCAGCTCGGCGTGCCCCTGCTGGTACGTGGGCGTGGGCGTGGCCGCGTGCTGCCAGAGCAGCCGGCCGCCGCCGGCCAGCAGCACCGCACAGCCGACCGCCGCCACGCCGAGGACGGCGCGCCTGCGGCGGCGGGACTTCGGCGCCCGCCCGTCGCCCGCCTCTGAGCCCTCGGCCGGGCCCTCGGCGGTGCCGTCGCCGTGCGGGGGAAGCAGGAGGGGCTGGTTCCTGCGGTGGGTCGGCGGGTCGAGCGCCGGGGGATCACTGGTGACGGCCATCAGCATCGCCTCGGTCTCCCGGGCGGACGGCCGGTCCTTCGGGTCCTTCCGCAGCAGCGCCCGGATCACCGGGGCGAGCGGGCCGGCGTGCTCCATCGCGGGCAGCGGCTGCTCGTACACGGCGATGAACACCTCGTACGAGCTGAGGCCGTTGAAGGGGGCGCGGCCCTCGACCATCTCGAAGAGCGTGACCCCCAGCGACCACAGGTCGGACGCCGAAGTCCCCGGCTTCGGCAGTGCCTCGCCGCCCCGGTGGACCAGCTCGGGCGCCAGGTACTTCGGCGTGCCGATGATCTCCTGCGACTTGGTCAGCTGGACGGCGCCCTCGAAGGTGGCGATCCCGAAGTCCATCAGCAGGGCTCGGCCGTTGGGCCGGAAGAGGATGTTGTGCGGCTTGACGTCCCGGTGCAGCACCCCCGCCTCGTGCACCGCGCGCAGCCCGCGCAGCACCTGGAGGGCGATCCGGGCCGCCTGGGCCACCGGGAGCCTGCGCTGCTCGCGCAACAGGTCTGCCAGCGAACGGGCGTTGAGCAGTTCCATCACGATCCAGACCTGGTTGCCGGCCTCGATCACGTCGTGCACGGCCACCACGTTCTGGTGCCCGATCCGGGCGATGGCCTGCGCCTCGCGCCGCGCCCGCTCGACCCACTGCGCCTGCGTGTCGGGTTCCACCGCACCCCGGTAGAGCAGCCCCTTGACCGCCACCCGCCGCCCGAGACGCCGGTCCAGAGCCTCCCAGACGACGCCCATCCCGCCCCGGCCCAGCTGGCGTTGGAGCTCGTAGCGGTCGGCGATCACCATGTGCGGGCGGAGCTCGGGCTCCTGTCCGGTGGCGTCCCCGACGGCGTCCCCGAGAGGCTCGGGCGTGCCTGCGGGATGCGGGTCTCCGGGGTCGCCGTCGAAGCCCCCTTCCGGCTCGTCGGCCGTTCCCTCGCTGTGCATGCGACCCCCTGTGCACTACATGGAAGCAACAGGGTAGACGGTCCGTCAGCGCCTGATCATGCCCACCGACTTGCGTTTCTGTCACGCTTCGGTGGGTGGTGGGGGCATCGAATCACCGGCCCTCACCCCGGCCCTCACCCCGGCTCCCGCCCCGGCCCGTTCTCCTTCTCCTGCTCCTCCCGCTCCTCCTGTTTGCGCACCAGCGTCTCTTCGAGGCGGGCGGTGTCCTCCCCGGTCCACCCGGGCGGCCGGGTCACGGCGGCCCAGGCCGCGACCGGGAGGGTGCCGAACCGGTGCCCGTACCCCACCGGGACGGAGTCGGAGGCCGCGAGGTCGCAGGTCACCTGCCAGAAGGTGACGAGCGGATACCACCGCATCCCCGGGGAGACGTCCGGCGCCTTCGGGCCCACGAGCCACTGCGGCCGAGACGTCAGCAGATCGGGGGACCACCACGTCACCGGGTCCGAACCGTTCTGGAGGTACACGATCCGGGGCGCGTCCCAGGCGGCGTCGGCCGGCCGGTCGAAATCGGCCTCGCGGCGGGCGTACCGCACGGTGCGCCCGTCCCGGTAGACCGGCAGCCAGAGCGGACTGCCCCGGTCGCGGGCCCTGCCGAGCTTCTCCCACATCGGGTTCCGCAGCGTCGGCCCGACCAGCAGGGCGCCGTCGCTGCGGGCGGTCATCCGCGCGAGCTCGCCGTCGAACGCGCCCTCGGTGGCGTACGAGCCGAGGGACTCGCCGGACACCAGCAGCCGGGGGCGCTCGTCCGGGGGCAGCGCCGACCAGTGGTCGTACACGGCGTCGAAGAGCGCGGAACCGGCCACGGCGGCCTCGCTCTCGGTCAGGAACGAGAGCCAGCTCGGCAGGTACGAGTACTGGAGGGCGACCGCCGCGCTGTCACCGCCGTACATGTACTCCAGCGGCTTGGCGAGGCTCTCGTTGACCCAGCCGCTCCCGGTCGTACCGAACACCACCAGTACCTTCCGGCGGAATCCGCCGGTCCGCTCCAGCTCCCGTACGGCGAGGTCCGCGCGGCCCCGCAGGGTCGCCGAGGACTCCAGCCCGACGTACACCCGGACCGGGTCCGTCGCCGGACCGCCGGTGAACCGGGAGATCTCCGCCCGGGTGGACGCGTGGCCGACGAAGTCCCGGCCGTTCTTCCCCAGCGAGGACCAGCTCTCCAGCGAGGACGGGCTGCCCGAGAGCGTCGGCAGCAGTGGCCGGGCGATGCCCTTGCTGGTCGAGCCGTTCGTCAGCGACGCGCTGCTCTCCACGAGGTTCACCAGCCCGCGCAGCAGGAAGCCCTGGACCACCCCCACCACCACGACCACCGCCACCGCGGCGGCCACCATCAGCGCCCACGGCCTGGGCACCAGCCGCTCCAGCGGACGCGCCAGGGTCCGCGTACCCAGCCGTACGGACCGGGCCAGCGCGACCAGCAGTCCGCAGAGCAGCAGCGCCACGAAGGGCACCAGCGCCCACTGCCACCACACCACCCCCGGCTCCATGTCGACCGCCCGCCGCGCGTCGCCCTGCCAGTGCACGCTCCGTACGGTCACCGCGACGACGGCAGCGACCCCCAGCGGTACGAGCATCAGCCACGCCCACCGGACCGTCGCGCCGCCCGGCCGCGCCCCGCAGCGCCGCGCGAACCACCCCAGGACCGCCCCCACGCCGTAACCGGCCGCCGCCGTGACCCCGGCCGCCAGCGACTGGACCAGCCACGAGCGCGGGATGAGCGAGGGCGTGAACGAGGCGACGTAGAAGAGCACCGCCACCAGGACCCCCGTCCAGCCCGGCCGCCGCCGCACCAGGGGACGCCGGACGAGACGCGCGGCGGGGCGGGAGCGGTCCTTCCCGGCGGATGGTCCTGCCGCTTCGGCCGGTCCTGCTGGTTCGGCCGGTTCCGCCGGTCCTGCCGGTTCCGTCGGGCCGGTCGATCCGCCACTGTCGGTCATGGGGGCCTCCCGGGTCGCTCCGGCCGCAGTCACCGGCCGCTCCAGAGGCACGCTAGGTGGAACGGTACGCCACCGGTCGGCGACACCCTGTGACGGCGGCGATCCATGGGCGGGCGGTGGTGGGCCGCCCCCTACGAGTTGCCCGGCCAGGGGGCGGCGCCGAGAGTGGACCCACGCGTGAGCCGGAACCGGAACCGGAACCGTAGCGGGAGCACGAGAGGGAGTGGGAGAGGACGTGGGCGCGGAAGGCGGTAGGGCCGAGGGGCGGCGGCTTCCCCCGAGGCTTCCGAGGCTCTCGAAGCTTCGGAAGCTCCCCCTGGGCGGGGCGATCGCGCTGACCATCGCCGTCCTGGTCGCCACCAACCTCGTCAACCACGTCTTCCTCCACGGCTGGGGCCTGGTCGTCTCCCTCGTCGTCACCCCGGTCCTGCTCGGTGTGTGGAAGTGGTCCGGCGGCACCTGGCCCGACGCCGGCCTCGGCCGGGGGACCTGGGCGCGCGGCGCCCGCTGGGCCGCCGTACTCATCGGCCTGGTCGGGCTCGTCTACCTGGTCGGCGCGCTGCTCCCCGCCACCCGCGACCTCTTCGAGGACCAGCGCAACAGTGGCCTCTCCGGCGCCGAAGTCGCCTGGCGCATGCTGATCCAGGTCCCCATCGGCACCGTCCTGCTGGAGGAGGTCGCGTTCCGCGGGGTGCTGTACGGGCTCCTCGTACGCGCCCGGGGCACGGTCACCGCCACCGTCGTCTCCTCGGTCCTCTTCGGGATGTGGCACATCCTCCCGTCGCTGCACCTGGCCACCGACAAACCCGCGCTCGCCGGTCTCTTCGGCACCTCCTCCGCCGGAACCGTGATCGCCGCGGTCGTCGCCGACCTCGGCGCGGTGCTGTTCACCGCGGCCTCCGGCGTCCTCTTCTGCGAGCTCCGCCGACGCAGCGGCAGCCTCCTCCCCCCGATGGGCCTGCACTGGGCGACCAACGCGCTCGGGTACCTGACGGGGTTCCTGCTGCGGTAATGGCGTTGCGGGTTTCCGCCCTCCTGGTTACGGTCCTCCGGCCCGCCCGTGCCACGGGGACGGCGTACCCGACGGAGACTTCCTTGCCACTGCGCATCACACCGCTCGCCGAACAGGACCACGACCTGTCCTCGGGGCCGTCCTCGCACCGCCTCGTCTGGCTCGCGGAGGAGGTGCCCGGCGGTGGCGGCGGCCCGGCGGCCATCGATCCCCCCGCGTACCCGGTGGGGTCGGCGTACCTGCGGCTCTCCACCGCGCCCGGCCGGGACCACCTCGCCGAACTGGACCTCGCCGTGCACCCGGCCGCCCGCCGCACCGGCGTCGGTACCCGCCTGCTGGACGCGGCTCTCGCGGGTGCCCGGGCGGAGGGCCGGCGCACGGTGACGGCCCAGGTGGCGCTGGTGGGCGGGGCGGTCGAGCGACCGGGGGGACTGGAGGAGCAGGAGGGGCTGGAGGGGCAGGAAGGCGGCGACGGCGGCGGCGTGGCGGCGGCGTTCCTGACGGCCCGTGGCTTCCGGGTGGTCCTCACCCTGACCTTCGCCCGCCTGGTGACGGCCGACGCCGACCCGGTCGCCCTCGCCGCCCTGGCCGCCGACCCGCACCCGGGCTACCGGCTGACCTCCTGGACCGGGACCGTCCCCGACGAGCTGGCCGAGACGTTCGCCGCCTCGCGGTGGGCGATGGACGACATGCCGATGGACGAGATGGACCACGGCACGGAGACCTGGGACGTGGACCGGGTACGAGCCGTCGCCCGCGCCGTCGAGCAGCGCGGCGAACTCCTGCACACGGTCGCCGCCGTCAGCGAGGCGGACGGCACGATCGTCGGCTTCACCGAACTGGTCGTCCCCGGCGACGGTACGGGCGACGGCCTGCACTACGGAACCGGCGTCCTGCCCGCCCACCGGGGACGCGGCCTGGCCCGCTGGATGAAGGCCGAGTCGATCCGTACCGCCCTGACCACCCACCCCGCCCTCACCGGCCTCGTGACCGACACGGCCGACGCCAACGCCCCGATGCGCGCGGTGAACGACGCGCTGGGGTACGTACCCACGCACCGGTCCGTGTACCTCCAGCGGGAGTTGGGGAACGCCCCGATGGCCACGGCCGGGCTCTGCGCAGGCTTGGCGGCGTGGTGAACCGGCCGCTTCGCGATGGTGCTCCCCGCGCATGCGGGGATCGTCACCGCCAACCATGCACCAGGCCGTCAGGTGGTGTCCGGCCTTGATCCGCCGGACACCACCCGAATGTTCTACGCCGGGGCTCCCGCCGCTCGTCGCCGTAGGACCGCCGCGTCGGCGGCGACGGTCGCGGCGACGGCCAGGCCCATGCCGAGTACGGCGCCGCCCAGGCCGAGTCCGAGGGCCGGTCCGGCGAAGCCGAGCGCGAGGACCACGAGCGCGCCCGTGACCACCACCGCGGTGTGCTCCACGCCCCCGGTGCCGGTCATCCGGTGCAGGGCGCCGAGCAGGACGAGGACGATCGCCACCGGTACGGCGACGGCCGGCGAGGCGGTCCGCTCGGGCAGGTGCGCGTGGTGCTCGGCGGCGTCCACGGCCGCCTCCAGTCCGGCGCCGAGGGCGGCCAGCGAGGCGAAGACGCCGTAATGGGCGTATCCCCAGGTCAGGGCGGAACGCAGGGTGGGCAGGCCGATCTCGCCGCCGGTGAAGTACATCCACCACAGGCCGAAGACCAGCAGCAGCCCGCCGATCGCGATCAGCAGGACGGCGGTGGTCAGACCGTGGTCGGAGACGGCGGACTGGACCGCGGCGAGCGAGGCGAGGATGACCTCGCCGAGCACGATGATGGTGAAGAGGCCGTACCGCTCGGCGATGTGCTCCGGGTGCCAACTGGTGCTATTGCCACGGGACTCGGCCCACGCGGGGACGGCGAGTTCGACCAGGACGAGCGCCACGAAGGTGGCCGCCTGCCACGCGTCCGGGACCCAGAGCCGGGCCACCCAGCCGAGCTGTGCCACGGCGATGCCCGTCGCGTACCGCAGGGCGCAGCGGCGGCCCTCCGGGTGCTGCGAGGCGGCCCGCAGCCACTGGGCGACCATCGCGACGCGCATGATGACGTATCCGATGACGACGACCGTGAAGTCCCCGTCCTGGAAGGCGGCGGGCACCCCGGAGGCGAGCACCAGGACGCCCGCCATCTGCACCAGCGTCACCAGCCGGTACGGCACGTCGTCGGTGTCGTAGGCGGAGGCGAACCAGGTGAAGTTCATCCAGGCCCACCAGATGGCGAAGAACACCGCCGCGTAGCCGGTCAGCCCCGTGCCGACGTGGTCCTCGGCCAGCGCGTGATGGAGCTGCGCGGCGGCCTGCGAGACCGCGACCACGAAGGTCAGGTCGAAGAGCAGTTCCAGGGGAGTCGACGCCCGGTGCTCCTCGTCGGGGTCCCGGGCCCGCATCGTCCGCAGCAGGGGGACCGTGCGCTCCACCATTGCCGTTGCTCCTGTCGTCGTCCGTCGTGCCGGTGCTGTCGATGCGGCGGCGTACCGCGACGCGGCGCTTTGCCGTGGTTCATCCTCGCCCGGACGGCTCGTGACGCGTCGCGCGGACGCGGGCTCCGCCAGGGCTGTGCGCGAGACGAACGGAACCGCGCGCTCACGGGCAAGCGGGCGGTAACGGCAGGCGGAGGGCCCCGCCGTAGCTGCTCGTAGTGGCCGGATGTTCCCCCGGTGACCGACGGGCCCGTCGGGCTGGGCAATCTCCCAAGAAATTCTTCGTACGCATGCGCGTCGAACGTTGACACGAAACACTGGTCGGGTGATCTCTTCCGATGCCCTCGTGCCCTCCCCGGACATCCGTGCCCACTTCGTCGACCGGCTCAACTCGGTGTTGCGGCGACCGGGGATGTGGGGGGACGAGATGATCCTTCGGGTGATGTGTCAGGACCTCCTCTACGTGGAGGGCCGCCCCGGGCTGTGGCATCAGCAGCAGACGGCCTGGGAGGTGTCGGGGGCCTGGTCGGTGAACGGGGCGAAGGGGGCCTTCGAGCGGCATCTGCACGCCGACGGCCCGGCGGACGCGGTGGTCTCGCTCTACGGGGAGTTCGCGCACCGGGCCGGGTGGCTGCGGGCGGTACGGGTGCTGGACGCGGGGGAGTACGCCCGGCTGCGGGCGACGGCGCCGGAGTGGGCGGAGCGGGAGGACCGGGGCTGGTCCGACGTGGCGGCGGAGTTCGGGCCGCCCTCGGTGCGGTTCGGCGGGTCGAACCCCCGGTTCGGGAAGACTCTCGGTTACGTCACCGCGGACCCGGCCGACCCGATGGTCTGCTTCCACCTCTGGAACGGCACCCGGGCGGACTCGTTGTGCGGCTGGACCGCCGAGCACGCGGAACCGGTGGTGCTCGCCATACGCGTCGGTGGTGCCGGTGCCTTCCGCGACTCGTTCACGTACACCCCGGAGGGTGCGCGCCGGCGCTCGTGCTTCCGGGAGCTGACGCACCAACTGGACTGATACGGGGCGGGGTCGGCCGGACCGCACGGGGGCGACGGTGGGGCGCCGGGCGCGGGTCGGGTGGTGGGGGCGGTCGGGCACCGGGTGACGGTCCGGCGGTGGGGGGCGGTCAGGCGTCGGGGGCCGGTCCGGCCACCGCGGCGCTCGCCAGCAGGGAGAGCTGTGTGCGCTGCGCGTCCGTGAGGTGCGCGGCCAGGGCGTGGATGTGCTGCCCGGCCTCGGCGGTGGCCTGGCGGGCCAGTTGATGCCCCTGCTCGGTCAAGGAGACCTGCACGGCGCGGCGATCGTGCGGGGAGGGGGTGCGGCGCACCAGGCCCCGGCGTTCGGCGCGGTCCACCAGCCCGGTCGCGGAGGACTTGTCGAGTCCCAGGAACCGGGCGAGCTCCTGCATGCCCGGTTCGCGGTCGCGGAGCACGCCGAACATGCGCAGCTGCACGATCGACAGCCCGTGTGCGGACGCGACCTTCCCCAGTGCCGCCTGCACCGCGAAGCTCAGCTGCGCCAGTCCGTCCACCAGTCCGAGGTCGTCGGGCCCGGAAGGGGCGGCGGGTGTCTCGGGGGTGCCCGGTCGGGGCGGGTTCGCGTGCGGCATGGACCCATTGTATTTGACCTAGTACGTGGCACCAACTAATTTGGTTGGTGTCACGTACTAATGCGGTGAGCATCTCCATGAGCAAGCGCTGACCGAAGGAGTCGCCATGCGCGCAGCAGTCGTCCGGTCGTTCGGCAGTCCGCCCCGGTTCGAGGAGTTCCCGACCCCGGTGCCGGGTGCGGGACAGGTCCTCGTGGACGTAGTCGCCTCGGGCCTGCACCCCCGGGTGCGCTCGGGCGCCGACGGCAGTCACTACACCAGCGACGGGCGCCTGCCCCTGGTCCCCGGAGTGGACGGGGTGGGGCGGCTGCCCGACGGCCGGCACGTCTACTTCGTCGCCGACGACGACGTGCCCGGCACCCTCGCCGAGCGGGCCGTCCTCGACCCCCGCAGGTCCGTGCCCCTCCCGGAGGGGGCCGACCCGGTCACCGTCGCGGCGGCGATGAACCCCGCGATGTCCTCGTGGGTGGCGCTGCGCCGCCGGATCTCCTTCCGGCCCGGCCAGAGCGTGCTGGTCCTCGGCGCGACCGGCAACGCCGGTCAGATGGCCGTCCAGATCGCCCGCCACCTCGGCGCCGAGGCGGTCGTCGCCGCCGGGCGGGACCCCGGGCGGCTGGACCGGCTGACGGCCCTCGGCGCCACCCGGACCGTCTCCCTGGCCGGAGATCTTGCCGAGGTGGCGGACCGGCTGGGCGAGGCGGCGGCCGACGTGGACGTGGTCATCGACTACACCTGGGGCCGCCCCACCGAACTCGCCGTCCCCGCACTGCTCACCCGCCGCGCCGACCGGAGCGCACCGCTCGACTGGATCCAGATCGGCTCCACGGCCGGGCCGGACATCACGCTGCCGTCGTTCGTGCTGCGCGCGGCCAACCTGCGCATCATGGGCAGCGGCCAGGGCTCGCTCACCCCCGCCGGAATCGTCGCCGAACTCCCCTCGCTGGTCGATGAGTTGACCGCCGGTACGTTCGCTGTCGCCACCCGGGCGGTGCCGCTGTCCGAGGTGGAGACGGCCTGGGCGGAGCCCGCCGACCCGGCCCGGCGCCTGGTGTTCACGCCGTAGGCGCCGGGGCGGGCCGTGCGGGTGGGGAGGCGGAGCGGGCGGTGCGTCTCGGCCGTGCGTGCGCTCGTCCCGGTCGGACGCGCGGTCAGGCGGCGTCGGCGATGTGACCGTCCGGGCGGAGCAGTACCGCGCCGAGGTCGCTCCACCGTCCCGCGGGCTCCGCGAGGCGGGTGGTGTGGCGCAGCGTCCCGTGCGGCAGTGCATTCCGGCCGGCGGCCGTCAACGTCTTTGCGTCCGAGCCCAGTTCGAGCAGCACGTGGCGGCCCTCGCGCAGCAGTGCGAAGAGGCTGGTGCCGTCCGCGAACGCCACGTCGGGGGCGCGGGTGCCGGTCAGTGGGTGCGCGGCGGCCGGGTCGGCCGGGGGGTAGCGGACGTCGAGGGCGCCGAGTCGCTCGGCCAGTGCGCGGGAGAACTCCGGCACCTGGTCGATCAGTTCGGAGAGGTGGGCGCGCAGGGCCTGCCCCTCGGCCGTGTGGGCGGTCATCAGCGCGGTCTGCGCCCGGGTGGACGCGAGGAGCCGTGCGCCGACCGGGTGCCGTTCACGGTGATACGAGTCGAGCAGCCCTTCCGGGGCCGTGCCGTGGAGGGTGGCGGCCAGCTTCCACCCGAGATTGGTGGCGTCCTGGAAGCCGACGTTGAGGCCCACGCCCCCGGTCGGGAAATGCATGTGCGCGGCGTCGCCCGCGAGAAGGATCCGGCCCGCCCGGTAAGTGGCGGCCTGACGCGTGGCGTTGCCGAAGCGGGAGATCCAACGCGGCTCGCGCATACCGAAGTCGGAACCCAGGACGCGGACGGTCGACGCGCGGACCTCGTCGAGAGTCGGCTCCGTCGCCTCCGGGCGGCTGTCGCCCGGCCGGTGGTCCTGCGGGTCGATGCCGACGAAGCGGGTGAGTCCGTCCGGCAGAGGTACGGCCATCACCCCGCCCGCCGCCCCGAACCGGCTCACCGGGCCGCCGGCGGGCGGCGCGTCGAGGACGACGTCGGCCAGCCATCCCCAGACCGTCGCGTCGGTACCGGGGAAGGCGATGCCCGCCGCCTTCCGGACCGTGCTGCGGGTGCCGTCGCAGCCGACGGCGTACCGGGCCTCGATCTCGTACGGGCCCTCCGGCCCGTCCACCGAGAGACGTACGGACCCGGGGTCCTGTTCCAGGGCGGTCACCCGGTGCCCGCGCCGGACGACGGCGCCGCGCTCACGGGCGTGGGCCTCCAGCAGCGCTTCGGTGCGCGCCTGCGGCAGGAGCAGGGTGAAAGGGTACGGAGTGTCCAGGCCCCGGAAGTCCAGCCGGCTTTCCAGCGCGCCGAAATGGCCGAACGGGAGCGGAGCGCCCGCCTCGACGACTTCGGTGAGGCCGCGCATCCCGAGGATCTCCACGGTCCGGGGGTGGACGGTGAGCGCCTTGGAGTGCGGGCTCGGCTCCGTCCTGGCCTCCAGGACGGTCACCCGGACTCCCTGCAGGCGGAGTTCGGCCGCGAGCCAGAGCCCGGTGGGGCCCGCTCCAACGACGACGACCTCTGCCTCTTCCGTCACGGTGTTCGCTTCCATGGCTGCTCCCTCGACTTCTTGGTCAGTGACCAATGACTGACTCGAACTAAACTAGGTCAGTGACCAATAAGCAAGCCGGGCCATCGAGGGCCCCGAAGTCCGCGACCGCCCCGCCCCGTGTCCGCCTCACGCCCGCCGCCGTGGTGGACGCCGCGCTGGAACTGCTGGACGAGGAAGGGCTGGGCGCCGTCACCACGCGCGCGGTCGCGGACCGGCTCGGCGTGCGGATGAACACCGTGCTCTGGCACGTCAAGACGAAGGACCGGCTGCTGGAGCTGCTGGCGGACGCCCTCGCCGGGACGATCGACTACGAGGACCTGCCCGAGGACCCCGAGGAGCGGGCGCGGGAACTGATGCGGCGCTACCGGCGGTCCCTGTTGGCGCACCGGGACGGCGCCGCCCTGGTGACCGGCACCTACGCGGCCGAACCCCACACCCTGCGGTTCGCCGACACGCTGCTCTCCACCCTCGTCGTGGGGGGAGCGACGGACGAGGCGGCGGCGTGGACGCTCTACGCCCTGATGTACTTCACCCTCGGCCTCACGCAGGAGGAGCAGGCGCTGGCCGGCGTGGACGAGGACCGGCTGCGCGCGGCCGTGACGGAAGGCCCGTACCCCGCGCTGCGCAGGGCCCTGCCCGTACTCTCGCCGGACGCCTTCCCCGGCCGCTTCGAGGACGGGATCGGCCGCATCCTGGGCGGGCCGCGGGCGGGGTGAGGAGGGGGTGGGTCGCGATCGGGGCGACAGGGCGGCAGGGGCCCGGAGGCTACGGGTGGGCGCCCGCTTCGATCAGCAGGACGCCGCCCGCGATCAGGGCGATGCCCAGGCCCATCAGCCGGGTGAGCGGTTCGCCGAAGAGGCGGCGGGCGAGGACAGCGGTCAGCGCGACCCCGCAGGCGGACCAGATGCCGTACGCGACGCCGATCGCCATGCCGTGGGAGAGCGCCAGCGCGAGGCAGCCGAAGGAGACGACGTACGCGAGCAGGACCGGCGCCAGCCACGCCTTCTTGCGGAAGCCCTCGGAGGCGCGCAGGGCGAGGGTGCCGCTGACCTCGCAGAGGATCGCGCCCATCAGGAAGAGCCAGCTCACGGGGTGGTCTCCTCGGGTGCGGCGGGGCGGGAGGCAGAGGCTTCGGCCCGTTCCCGGGCGGCCGTGGCGCGTTGCGCGCCGAGCTCCACGGTCATGACCCCGCCGGCGACCGCCACGACGCCGAGGCCCATCAGCCAGGTCAGCGGGTCCCCGAAGAGGAGCGCGGCCAGGACGGCGGTGACGGCGACACCGCTCGCGCCCCAGATCCCGTACGCGACACCGATCGGCATGCCCTCGCGCAGTACCAGCGCCAGCATCGCGAAGGCGGTGACGTAACCGGCGACCACCAGCACGAACCACGGCCGGGCGTCGAGCGCTGCCCGCAGGGCGAGCGTCGCCGCGACCTCGGAGACGATCGCGCCGACGAGGAACAGCCACTTCCTGGAGCCGTTGTCGGAGCTGTCGCGGGTCATGCGTGGGGTCCTTCCCCCTGGGCCTGCTCGGGTGGGCGCGCGCCGGGGGCCGTACGCCCCGGAAGACGTACGGCCCGGCCGCAGTGCTGCGGTACTGCGGTACCGCAGCACTGCGTAAATCTCTTGCGGAGTAACGGGGTTACTTCGCGGCGAGCCGCTTCTCGTACCCGACGACGCGCACGCACGCGGTCAGGCCGAGGATGGCCTCCTCCAGCTCCTCCTGCGTCGGGTAGCTGGGCGCGACGCGGATGACGGAGTCGCTCGGGTCGTCGCCGTACGGGTGGGTGGCACCGGCCGGGGTGAGGACGATACCGGCCGCACCGGCACGCCGCACGACCTCCTTCGCGCAGCCCTCCTCGACCTCCAGGTTCACGAAGTAGCCGCCCTTGGGCCTGGTCCAGGAGGCGAGGCCCGTGCCACCCAGCTCGGCTTCGAGGATGCGCTGTACGGCCTCGAACTTCGGCTGGAGCTCGTGACGCTGACGGTTCATCAGGTCGCGCACGCCGTCCGCGTCCCGCAGGTACATCGCGTGCCGCAGCTGGTTGACCTTGTCCGGGCCGATGGAGCGCTTGGAGTTGTTGGCGAGCAGCCACTTCACGTTGGCCGGGGACGAACCGAAGAACGCGACGCCCGCGCCCGCCAGAGTGATCTTGGAGGTGGAGCCGAAGACGAACACCCGGTCCGCGTTCCCGGCCGCGTCGCACGCGGCGAGCAGGTCGGCGATCTCCACCCGCTCCTCGGTGAGGTGGTGCACCGCGTAGGCGTTGTCCCAGAAGACGCGGAAGTCGGGCGCGGCGGTCTCCATCGCGGCCAGCCGGGCCACCGTCTCGTCGCTGTAGACCGTGCCGTCCGGGTTGCTGTACTTCGGGACGCACCAGATGCCCTTGACGGCGGGGTTCTCCGCGACGAGACGCTCGACCACGTCCATGTCCGGGCCCGCCTCGGTCATCGGCACGGGGATCATGTCGATGCCGAACCGCTCGCACAGTGCGAAGTGCCGGTCGTAGCCGGGGACGGGGCAGAGGAACGCGATCCGGCCCTGGTCCACCCAGCGCGACTCGGCACCCGGCAGGACGCTGAGCATCGCGTGCACCAGGGAGTCGTGCATCAGCTCCAGGCTGGAGTTGCCGGCCGCGAGCAGCTGCGCCACCGGCACCTGGAGCTGTTCGGCGAAGATCTCCCGGAGCTCGGTCAGCCCCTGGAGGCCGCCGTAGTTGCGCACGTCGGTGCCGTCGGCGGCGGTGTGCCGGCCACCCGGCAGGCTCAGCAGGTCCTCGGAGAGATCGAGCTGCGTCGGCGCCGGCTTTCCCCGGGTCAGGTCGAGGGAGAGGCCGCGACCGGCCAGCTCCTCGTAGTCCTGCCTGGCGCGGTCGACAAGGGCGCTCAGGTCGCTCGGGGCGCCGGGGGCGCTCAGGGCATCGGAGCTCAGCTCGGTGGTCACGGTGTGTCCTCTCGCGGGTCCCGCTCGGTGCCGGACGGCACCCTGCCGAGGATACAAACCGGTCAGTGGCTTGCTTCTTTCGGTGCGCGGCTTCCTCGGGGCCGCGGTGCGCACCACCGTCCCGGCGTACGCCACCTCCCCGGCGGGGCGTCCTGGGTGTCAGGCGACGCCGCCGTTGGCGTACAGCACCTGGCCGTTGATCCAGCGGCCCGGACCGGCCAGGAACGCGACGGCCTCGGCGATGTCCTCGGGGGTGCCGAGGCGCTCCATCGGCGAGAGGCCCGCGATGGTGTCCACCACCTGCTGCGGCTTGCCGTCGAGGAAGAGCGGGGTGGCGGTCGGGCCGGGCGCGACCGCGTTCACCGTCACGTCACGGCCGCGCAGCTCGCGGGCGAGGACCAGTGTCATCGCCTCGACGGCACCCTTGGTGGCCGCGTAGGCGGCGTACGTGGGCTGTTGGAGCCGGGTCACCGAGGTGGAGAAGTTGATCAGCGCGCCGCCGGACCGGAGCGTGCGGGCGGCCAGTTGGGACACCACGAACGTGCCGCGCACATTGGTGCGGTGCATACGGTCGAAGGCGTCGAGGTCGAACTCGGCGACCGGCGCGAGGAGCATGATCCCGGCCGTGTTCACCACCAGGTCCACGCCCCCGTACGCCTGCTCGGCCGCCGCGAAGAGCGCCGCCATCGCGTGCTCGTCCGCCACGTCGCCGCTGATCGCGGTGGCCTGTCCGCCCAGCTTCTCCACGGCTGCCACGACCTCACGGGCCCGTGCCTCGTCCCGCCCGTAGTGCACGACCACGGCCATGCCGTCGGTGGCCAGCCGCTCCGCGACGGCCCGGCCGATGCCGCCGGAGGCGCCGGTGACGATGGCGACGCGGGTCGGGGCGCCGGGGGTGGCGCCGCTGTCGGGGCCGCTGTCGGTCCGGGGCTGGGTGGTGTCGGTCATGGGGATCAGCCTCCCGCTCGCCTGGTCAGTTATGGACTGTCTGTCCATTAAAAAATGTAGACTGATTGTCCATATACTGCAAGCAGGGGCAGGCGTACCGCCGACGCGGCGCGCCAGAGCCCCTGGCGCGCGACGGTGAGCGGGAAGGGGTGCGGTGATGACCGAGGAGCCGAAGGAGTCCGTCAGGCGCGGCCGGGGTCGCCGCCCCGCGACGGAGGTGCGCGCGGCGGTACTGGACGCGGCCGGTGCGATGCTCTTCGAGGCGGGGCTGCCCGGGATCACGTTCGAGAAGGTGGCCGCCCGCGCGGGCGCCAGCAAGATGACGCTCTACAAGTGGTGGCCCTCGCCCGGGGCCCTGGCCTTCGAGGCGTACTTCGACGCGGTCGAGAGCACCCTCGCGTTCGCGGACACCGGGGACGTCGAGCGCGACCTCACGGCCCAGCTCCACGCCTTCGTCGGCCTGCTCACGGATCCGCGTACGGGGCACGTGATCGCCCAACTCGTCGGCGCCGCCCAGTCCGACGCCGCCCTGGCCGCCGCTCTCGCGGAGCACTACACCCGCCCGCGCCGACTTCTCGCGGTCGAACGGCTCGACCAAGCTCAGGCCCTCGGTCAGATCCACGCCGACGTCGACCCGCAGGTCGTCGTGGACCAGCTGTGGGGCGCCTGCTACCACCGCCTGCTGCTGCCCGGCGAGCCGCTCGACACGGCGTTCGCGGATGCGCTGATCCGCAACCTCCTGCGAGGCATCCGGAAGTGAGGCGGCGGGCGCTCCGCGGTCCTTTACGTGAGGACCAACCACCGTCGCCCGTCGATGAGTTCGCGGGCCGCGTCGAGATGCCCGGCGTGGCAGGCGGTCTCGGCGACGACGTGCAGCAGGAGGTCCCGCAGGGTGTGGAGATGCGGCTCCCCGAAGAGGTGGCGCGGCCACCAGGCGAGGGGCGCGTCCGCGGAGGCGGCGGCAGCGATGACGGAGTCCACGCGCTCGGCCTCGGAGAGGTATGTGCCGAGGACGTCGGAGGGCGAAGCCTCGGCCGGAACCTGCCAGGCGTCCTCGATGTCGTCCAGTGACCGGATGACCTCGGTGTCGCCGAGGAACACGGCCCGGAACCAGAACCGTTCGACATCAAGCGCCAGATGCCGCACCAGCCCCAGGCAGCTCCACCCCGAGGGGAGTACGGGCCTGCGCAGGGCGTCGGCGTCGAGCCCGTCGAGTATCCCGAGCACGTGCCGGCGCTGGGCGTGCAGGAAGGAGAGGAGGGCGGCGATTTCGGCGTTGGGCGCCGGAGTCGGCGCGCCCTGCTGATGGTGGGCGGTGGGGGCGGAGGTGGGCGGTTCGCTGCGTTGCGCGGCGGTGTCCGTGCTGGATGCGTCGTCCATGGGGTGAGCCAAGCACGGGGGTCTGACAGGAGGGTGTGCGTGGTCCCTGCCGGCGACGCGCGAACACGAGGGAGTCAGCGCTCGTGGGGTGGGGCCGGGCGCGTAACCGGTACCACCGTGAGGAGCTCATCCAGCCCTTTGAAGTCATCGGGGTTGGTGGTGAAAAGAGGGAGGTCCTCTGCCACGGCGATGGCGGCGATCATCAGATCCGCCACCCTGCGGCGCGGTTTGCGACCCGCACTGATGACGGCGGCGCAGATGCGGCCGTAGATGCGAGCTGCATGGGCATCGAAAGGGATGGGGGAGAACTGGTTCTCGGCGCGCTGGAGAATATCGAGCCTGCGGGCGCGCTCGGCGTGCTCGTCGTAGCCGCTGTGTTCCTCGTTTCGCTTCACCTCGTGCGGGCCGGCGGACAACTCGGCCAGCGTGATGGCGGTGATCGCGACTTCGTCCGGCAGTTCGTCGGGGGCCACCCACCTGCGCAGGATCACGACGTTTGTGTCCAGGAGCCCCTGCGGGTATGTCGGACGGTCAGCGGGCATAGGGGTCGTCCAGGTAGGTGTCGGCCGTGGCGTCCTGGTCGGCCCGGAACGCGTCGAGGTCAAGGTCCGGAGCGGTTTTCGACATGGCGGCGAACTCGTGGCGCGAGACGAATCTGCGGCGGCGCCGCAGCGGGATCAGCTCACCGATCGGGTGTCCGTCACGAGTGACGGTGAAGGACTGGCCTCCCTGTATGGCGTCCATGATCTCGCGGGATCGATTGCGTAGATCCCGCTGGTTGATCTCGGGTTGAGCGCTCATGGGATTCAGTCTAGTGGCGTGTGCCACGAGGTGCCATGGGGTGCTACATGGCCGTGCGACGCGGTGAATGACGTACTGCGCGGTGTTCGAGGGGGTGCCGGTTCGCACCCATGGCGAACATGTTCGTGAAGAACTTGTTCGCTCCGAACATGTTCGTTACCCTCGTCGTATGACACCAGCCACCCCACCCCCCGCTCCCCGCAGCCGCCGCGAGCGGCCCGCCAAGCCCGCGCTCAGCCATGCGGGCATCGTCGAGGCCGCCGTGCGGATCATGCGGGCCGAAGGGCTCCAGCGCGTGACCATGCGGCGGCTGGCGGCGGAGCTGGACACCGGGCCGGCCTCGCTCTACGTCTACTTCGGGAACACGGCCGAGCTGCACGCCGCGATCCTGGAGGAGTACCTCGGCGCGGTCGACCTGAGCCCCGCGAAGGGTCCCGCAGATGCCCAGGGCGACTGGCGGGAGCGGCTGGTCCAGGTGCTCGGGTCGTACACGGGGGTGCTCTTCGAGCACCCGAGCCTCGCGCGTTCCGCGCTCGTGGCGCGGCCCACCGGGGCGAACTACCTGGCGCTGGTGGAGGCGATCCTCGCCCTGCTGGACGAGGGAGGGGTGCCTTTGGGGCAGGCCGCCTGGGGCGTGGACGTACTCCTCCAGCTGGCGACCGCCGCCGCTGCAGAGCAGGGCACCCGCTCGGAGACCGACTCCGCCGAGGACGATCACGACGCGCTGGTGGGGGCGCTGCGCGCCGCGTCCGCGGACACGTATCCGCGGATCGCCGCTCTCGGCGACGACCTGTTCTCCGGGACCCCGCCGCAGCGCCTCGGGTGGATGTTCCGGGTGGTCGTCAACGGCGCGCTGTCCACCCCGCGCGACCTGACCTGATCCGACCCGATCCCGGCGCCGCTGCCGGTACGAAGCACGTCGAGAAGGAGAGCCACACCATGACGACCAGCACCAGCACCAGCACCAGCACCCCCGCCCCCCACCACTCCGTGGCCGTCGTCGGCGGCGGACTCGGCGGGCTCACGCTCGCCCGGGTCCTGCACGTGCACGGCATCGACGTCCCGGTCTTCGACCTGGACGCCTCGCCGGACGCCCGTAAGCAGGGCGGGATGCTCGACATCCACGAGGAGACCGGGCAGGCGGCGCTGCGCGAGGCGCGGTTGCACGAGGCGTTCCTGGCCAAGGTGCACCCGGGCGGTCAGGCGCTTCGGGTGCTCGACAAGAGCGGCTTCGTCCACCGGGAGGAAGAGGACGACGGCTCCGGCGACCGCCCGGAGATCGACCGGGGCGACCTGCGGGACCTGCTGCTCACCTCCCTCCCGGAGGGCACCGTCCGCTGGAACTCCAAGGTGGTGGCGTGCCGGGCGACGGACGGTGACGAGAGCCCGGGCGGCCGGTACGAGGTGACGCTCGCCGACGGGTCGGTGTTCACCACCGATCTGCTCGTCGGGGCCGACGGCGCCTGGTCGCGGGTGCGTCCGCTGGTGTCCGACGCGGTGCCCGCGTACTCCGGGATCTCCTTCGTGGAGGTCGACCTGTTCGACGCGGACACCCGTCACCCCGAGGCCGCGGCGCTGCTCGGCGGGGGGATGTTCTTCGGGCTCGGCGACGGGAAGGCGCTGCTGGGCCACCGTGAGACGGACGGCAGCCTGCACGTCTACGTGGGGCTGCGTACCGACGAAGGCTGGCTGGGTACGGTCGACTTCACCGACACCGGGGCGGCGAAGGCCGCGGTGCTGGAGCACTTCGCGGACTGGGCGCCCGGTCTGCGCGGGCTCGTCGCGGAGGCGGACGGGCCGCTGGTGCCCCGGCACATCCACGCCCTGCCCGTCGGCCACCGCTGGCCCCGGGTTCCGGGTGTCACGCTGCTCGGGGACGCGGCGCACCTGATGTCGCCGTTCGCCGGGGAGGGCGCGAACCTCGCGCTCATCGACGGGGCGGACCTCGGCCGTTGCCTGGCCGCGCACCCGGGGGACACGGAGGCGGCGCTCACGGCGTACGAGAAGCTTCTCTTCCCGCGCGCCGAGCGGACGGCCGTGGAGTCCGCCGCAGGGCTGGAGGCCATCTTCGCGCCGAACGCCCCGCAGCCGCTGCTGGACATGTTCGCCGGGTTCGGCGGTCCGGACGCGTCACAGGGCGCGGTGCAGGGCTGAAGCCGAGAGCCCGGGTGTCGGGTTCCGTACGGAAGGACCCCTGTACCTCCCGTACGGAACCCGAACCGGCCCCCGGCCCCCGGCCGGCGCCCCCGCCTCCGCCCCGGCCGTCGCGCCCCGGCCCCGGGTTCTCACCCCTCCTGGAGCAGCGCCACCATCCGCGCCAGCAGCGCAGCGCGCTCCGGCATGCGGGTCACGTCGGTCCACTCGTGGTCGGCGTGCGGGCCTCCGCCCACCGCGCCGAGGCCGTCCAGGGTGGGGGCGCCCGCCGCGGCGCAGAGGTTGCCGTCGGAGATGCCGCCGACGGCGGCCGAGCCGGGCCATTCCAGGCCGAGTCCGGCGAGCGCGGTACGGGCCGTCTCCAGCAGGTCCGTGGCGGAGGCCTCTTCGAGGGGCGGGCGGTTGGGGCCACCGGTGATCTCGTACGGGAGCCGTGCCACGTCGGCGACGATGCGGTGCAGTTCGGCGTCGATGTCCTTCTGCGCCTGGACGTCGGGGACGCGGACGTCGACGGTGACGTGGGCGCGGTCGGGGACGGTGTTCTGGGTGGTGCCCGCCCTCGCCACCGTCGGGGTGACGGTGACCCGGTCGTCGTACGCGGCGAGGGATTCCAGCGCGACGATGATCCTGGCCAGGTCCGTCAGGGCGTTGGAGCCCTTGTCGGGCTCCAGGCCGGCGTGGGCGGCGATGCCCTTGACGCGGATGTCGTAGAACGACCAGCCCTTGCGGGCGTGCTTCAGGCCGCCGCCGTCCGCCGCGCCCTCCAGGATCAGCGCGGCGCGGGAGTTGCGCGCCCACTCGGTGACGACCGGGCCGCCCGCGGGGGAGCCGATCTCCTCGTCGGCGGTGATCAGGAACGCGACGGCGGGGTCCTCGCCGGTCAGTTCGCGCAGCCGGGCCAGCCCGTACAGGCCCTGGATCAGGCCGCCCTTCATGTCGAAGACGCCGGGGCCGGTCGCCCGGGTGCCGTCGACGAGGAAGGGGCGGCGCTTCAGTGTGCCCAGCGGGAAGACGGTGTCGAAGTGGCCGACCAGCAGGACGGGGCGCACGTCGGCCGGGCCGAGGCGCCAGAGCAGCCCGCCGGGGCGGCCGTTGCCGGGGTCGTGCGGCAGCACCGTGGGGGCGGTGCCGAGGAGGCGGGTGCCGATGTCGGCCAGTACGTCCCGGCACGCGCGGAGGGCGTCCCCGTCGGAGGAGGGGGACTCGGCCCGTACGAGCCGTTCCAGATCCGTGACCATCGCGTCGGTGTCTTCGGTGAGGCGGCGCAACAGATCACGCGGGTCGAGGACTTGGGATGCGGGCACGGCGGGACTCCTTTGGCGCGGCTTCCGTGGGGATACGCCTCTGCATGATTGCTCTGCCCCGACATGCGAAAGTTTGTGTGACCCGCCAAGTTTTGGAGCTGATCCGCCGTGCCCGACCACAACCCGGAGCACGTGGGCGCCGCCGGGCACGTGGACGCCGCCGCCCCCGGTACCGCCCCGCAGCCCGCCGCCGACACCCCGGTGACCCTGGCCACCGTCGTGGACTGCCTGGGGCCCGGCACCGTCGCCGTGTGGGCCGCCCCGCACGGCCTCGGCGTCCCGGTCCGTACGCTCGCCGTCCACGAGGGCGCGCCGGGCCCGGACTCCGCCGGGACCGCACCGGAACCGGCCGGGACCGAACGGCCCGGCGCGTCACCGCCCAGCCCGCTGCTGCTCGGCATCGGGGCCGGGGGCGAGCCCGCCGGGCTGATCCGGGCGGCGGTCGGGGCCGGGGCGGGCGCCGTGATCGTCAAGGACGGCGGGGACCGCGCCCTGCGCGAGGCGAGCGCCCTCGGTACGGAGCACGGGGTGGCGGTCCTCGCCCTCGCGCCCGACCAGGACTGGACCGACCTGATCGGCCGGCTGCGCGCCCTGCTGGCGGTACGGGTGGGGCCCGGGACGCGGCGGGCCGCGATGTTCGGGCGGCGGCACGACCTGGTGAGCCTCGCCAACTCTCTCGCCCGGCTGGTCAACGGCTCGGTGATGATCTTCACGCCGGGCCAGGAGCTGCTGGCCGCCTCCCGTCTCGGCCCCGGCGACGACGAGATGCGCCGGGCCGCCGTGCTCGACCAGCACGGCCCGGTCGGGTACCGGGCCCGCCTCGTCGAACTCGGCGTCTACCGGCGGCTGTGGTCCGGCCCCGAAGTGGTCGACGTGGCGGCGGTCCCCGAGTTCGGCGCGGGGCGCCGGCTCGCGGCGGCGGTGCGCGCCGGTACGGAGAACCTCGGCTCGATCTGGGTGGCCGAGGGCGGCGACCCGCTCGCCGCGAACGCCGCCGCACTCCTCGCGGACGCCGCGACGGTCGCGGTGAGCGTGCTGCTCGGCCTCGACCAGGAGGAGGTGGCGCGACGGCGGCTGGACGAGGAGCTGTTCGGCCGGGCCCTGCTCGGCGACGTCGACCCGCGCCTCGCCGCCTCCCACCTGGCCGTCGACCCGGGGACGCCGGTCACCGTGCTCATCGCGGACCTGTCGGCGCACGGCTCCGGGCTCGGCGCCGCCGACCTGTACCGGGCGAAGGAGGAGGTGCTGCGCCGTCTCGCCGGTTACCGGTGGCGCGCGCTGGCCACCACCGGCCCCGCCCGGGTCGTCGTCGCCCTGGTGGGCCCGGTCGACCCGGACGGGATACGGCGGGCGGCGGACGCGACCGGCGCCGCGGTGGCCGACGCGGTCGGCGCCCGGCCGCGTACCGGCATCGGCCTCTGCGTCCCGCACCTGGGGGAGCTGCCCGCGAGCCGGATGGAGGCGGAGCTGGTGGTGCGCGCCCTGGCCCGGCGCGGCGAGGTCGGCAGCGCCTGCCTGGAGGACGTGCGCGGCACCGTCAACCTGCTGGTGCTGGGCGAGGCCGTCACCGCGGACCGGCGGCTCCAGGACGGGCCCGTGCACCGGCTGCGCGCGCACGATCTGCGGCGCGGCACCGCGTACACCCAGACCCTGGCGGCCTACCTGGACGCCTTCGGGGACACCGCCGCGGCCTCCCGGGAACTGAACGTACACGCGAACACGTTGCGTTACCGGATGGGCCGGATACGTGAGCTGACCGGGCTCGACCTGGGCGATCCCTACGAGCGGCTGAACGCGGCCGTACAGCTCTTCGCCCTCGGGCCGAACGCGCTTGTCGCGGAGCACGAGAAAACGCCGAAAACCTCTTCGTCGTCCACAAACCGTGGGAGTACGCCCAGTTTGCACACTGCTGACCACGATCCGACGACAGGTTCCGGGTCGTGATCGACCGGTATCCGCGTGGAGGTGGAAGATGACAGAGGGCAAGAGCTCCCGGGTTCGCTCAGCCAAGCGAGTGGCCACGGCCGCCGTCGCCGTGCTTTTCATGACCTGGCTGATCGATTACATCGACCGGCTTGTGATCACCCTTGCCCTGCCCGACATCGGTGAGGAGTTCGGCCTCGGCACCACGATGCAGGGCCTGATCCTCACGGCCTTCTTCATCACCTACGCGGCGATGCAGATCCCCGGCGGCATCCTCGCCGACACCAAGGGCGCCCGCCGGGCGATGCTGATCGCGGCCGGCGGCTGGACGGTCTTCACCGCCGCGAGCGGGATCGCCGTCGGCCTGACGACCATGATCGTGATCCGCGCGGTCTTCGGCATCTTCCAGGGCATGTACCCGGCCGCCTCCATGAAGGCGCTGAGCGAGCGCTCCACCCCGGCGCAGCGGCTGACGGCGAACGGCATCATGTCCGCGTCCAACCCGCTGGGTTCGGCGATCGCCCCGATCGTCGCCGCGCCGCTCATCGTGGCCTTCGGCTGGCGCGGGGCGTTCTGGGCGGTGTCCGTGCTCGGCCTGCTCATCGTGCTCGTGCTGTGGAAGGGCCTGCCGAAGCCGCTGACCACCGAGGAACTCGCCGCCGCGACCGGGCAGACGGAGGCCCCGGAGCCGGTCGCCCAGGTGTCGCTGCGCCAGGCGATGGGCCTCCTGAAGTCGTCGATGATGTGGCGCTTCGCCCTGATGATGTGCGGCTTCAACATCATCGGCTGGGGCCTGGTGTCCTGGGTGCCGTCCTACCTCCGCGAGACCAAGGACGTCTCGCTCACCGGCGTGGGCCTGCTCTCCGGCGTCCCGTGGGTCGCCGCGGCGATCAGCATGATGATCGGCGGCTACCTCTTCGACCGTTTCCTCAAGGGCAACCACCGGCGCGTGGTCGTCCCCGTCATGGTGGTCCTGGGCGGCCTGCTGGTGATGATGGTGCGCGCCGGGTCGGCGGGCGAGTTCATCGCCTGGGAGACCTGCGCGACCCTCGTGATGTACCTGGCCTACATGCAGATCTTCGGCCTGCCGCTGCGCATGCTGCCCCCGGAGTACGCGGGTGTCGGCGGTGGCATGGTGAACTTCGGCGGCCAGCTCGCCGGTGCGATCTCCCCGTTCGTGATGGGCTTCCTCGCGGAGCACTTCTCGTACGGTGTGGCGTTCTCCTTCCTCGGTACGGGCTGTGTCCTGGCGATCGTCGGCGCGCTGGTCACCCCGCAGACCCCGGAGGCGTTCCGGGCCGGCCTCGGCCACCACCTGGAGCTGTCGCGGCCCACGTCCGCCCCGGAGCCCGTCGCGGTGAGCGCCGCGTGACGGCGCCCGTACCCGGAAGCGGCACCGGTTCCGGCCCCGGCCCCGTGCCCGTCGCCCGGCTCAAGGAGCGGGCGCGGGCGGCGATCGAGGGGTGCCGGGAGCGCCTGCTGGACCTCAGCGAGGACCTGCAGCGCCACCCGGAGACCGGTTTCCGTGAGCACCGGGCCGCCGCGACGGTGGCCCGGTGGTTCACGGAGCTCCAGCTCCCCTTCGAGAGCGGCCTCTCCCTCACCGGGGTGAAGGCGCGGATGTCCGGGCGTACCGAGGGCCCCACCGTCGCCGTGCTCGGCGAACTGGACGCCCTGGTCCTGCCCCGCCACCCGCTCGCCGACCCGGAGACCGGCGCGGCCCACGCCTGCGGCCACCACGCCCAGGTGGCGTCGATGATCGGCGCCGCGATCGGCCTGGCCGCCGTACGGCAGCACTTGGACGGGGACGTGGCGTTCCTCGCCGTACCGGCCGAGGAGAGCGTGGAACTGGAGTGGCGGCGGACACGGGTACGGGCCGGTGAACTGAAGCACCTGGTCGGCAAGGCCGACCTGCTGGCGCGGGGCGCCTTCGACGATGTGGACATGGCGATGCTCGTCCACACGACCGGGCAGCCCGTCCGGCTCAGTGTCGGAGACAGCCACAACGGGTCGGTGGTGAAGCGGATCGTCTTCACCGGCCGGTCCAGCCACGCCGGTTCGTCCCCGTGGCACGGGGTGAACGCGCTGAAGGCGGCGATGCTGGCGATCAGCGCGATCGACGCCCAGCGGGACACCTTCCGCGACGAGGACGCGGTACGCGTCAACGCCGTACTGCCGCACGGGGGTGACGCGCCCACCGCCGTACCGGACCGCGCCGAGCTCGAAGTGGTGATCCGGGCCCGCACCCTGGACGCCCTGCGCGGCGCCTGCGCCGTCGTCGACCGGGCCGCCCGGGCGGGCGCGCTGGCGCTCGGCGCCCGCGCGTCCGTGGAGACCACCCTCAACTACCTCCCGCACCACCAGGACCCGGCCCTGGTCGAGCTGGCCAGGACCAACGGCACCGCGCTCCACGGGCCGGACGCCGTGGCCCCCGGCCGGCACCTCGGCGCCTCCACCGACATGGGGGACCTCGGCGCGGTCATGCCGGTGCTGCACCCCTTCGCGGGAGGCGCCACCGGGGACGCGCACAGCGTCGACTACGTGGTCACCGACCACGTCCTCGCCGCCCTGGAACCCGCCGTGCTGATGGCCTGGTGCGTCATCGACCTGCTGGCCGACGGCGCCGCCGGGGCGCACGACACCCTCGCCCGGCGCGCGTCCCGCGGCGGCGCGGAGCCGGACGGGCGGTCCGCCGCCGTCCGGTACGGCGAGCTGCGGGCCGGATTCGACGGCCTGACCCACTACGACGACACGACCCACGACACGGTGCGTGGGACAGAAGGAGAACTGTGAGCACCCCCGAGAGCACCCCCGCGCGGAACGAGCCCAGGATCGCGCTGGTCACCGGAGCGGCCGGAGGCATCGGGGCGGCCGTCGCACGGCGGCTGAGCGAGGACGGCGTCAAGGTGATCCTCGCGGACCTCCGCGCCGACCGCCTCGCCCCGCTCGTCGCCGCGTCCTCTTCTTCCGGGAGCGCCGGTGCGTTCGCCGCGCTGGAGGTCGACCTCACCGACCGCGCCTCGCTGCCGGACTTCGTGGACCGCGCCCGGGAGGTGTTCGGCGGCCTGGACATCCTGGTCAACGCGGCCGGCCTCTACCCGAGCGCCCCGCTCCTGGAGATGCGCGACGACCAGTGGGACCAGGTCATGGACGTCAACCTGTCCGCGGTCTTCTCCCTGTCGCGGGCCTTCGCCCGGCGCCTGGTGGACGCGGGCCACGGCGGCCACATCGTCAACATCAGCTCCGGCGCCTCCGCCCGCGCCCGCCGCGGTGCCGCGCACTACTGCACCTCCAAGGCCGGCCTGGACATGCTCACCAAGGCGTTCGCCCTGGAGCTCGCCGAGCACAGCATCCACGTCAACGCCGTCTCCCCGGGCTTCATCGAGGTCGACAGCGAGGTGAACCCCCTCGGCGAGGAGTACGTCCGCAAGATCCGCGGCGGACAGCCCTGGCCCCGCGCCGGTGTCCCCGACGACATCGCCGGAGCGGTCGCCTTCCTCTGCGGCCCCGACGCCTCGTGGATGACCGGCGCCTCGCTCTCCGTGGACGGCGGTGCGGGCACCGGCAACGCCGCACTGCCGCTGAGCTGAACGGAGCGACGACACCCATGACTTCGGAAACCTCGCCGGAAACCTCGCCGGCTTCGAAAACCTCGCCGGCTTCTAAAACCTCGCCGGCTTCTTCGTCCTCGCGGCGCGGATACGTCTGCGTCACCTTCGACTTCGACGCGATCTCCTCGTGGATGGCGCGGGGCATGCTGACCGCGACCCCGCTCTCCCGGGGAGAGTTCGCCGCCGTCGCGGTACCCCGGCTGCTGCACATCCTGGAGTCCCGGTCCATCCCCGCGACCTGGTTCGTACCCGGGCACACCGCCCTCACGTACCCCGAGCTGACCCGTGAGCTGATCGACCGGGGCCACGAGGTGGCGGTGCACGGGCACGCCCACGAGAACGTCGCCGCCCTGGACCGCGAGGCCGAACGCGCCGTGCTCCAGCGGTCGTTGGAGGCGCTTGAGGAGGTCACCGGCGCCCTGCCGCGCGGCTTCCGGGCACCCGCCTGGGACCTGTCCGACGCCTCCGTCGAGCTGCTCGTGGAACACGGGCTGCGTTACGACAGCAGCCTGATGGGCCACGACTACGCCCCGTACCCCTGCCGCACCCCGGACGTCCCCCACGACTCCGGCGTCCGCTGGGGCGAGCCCGCCGGGCTGCTGGAGATCCCGGTCGCCTGGTCCCTGGACGACTTCCCGTACCTGGAATTCCTGCGGACCCCGTCCGGCCTGATGCCCGGACTCCGCGACCCCCGCGAGATGTTCGCGAGCTGGACCGCCGATCTCGACTACATGGTCCGGGACTTCAAGGACGGCGTCCTGACGGTGACCATGCACCCCGAGGTCATCGGCCGCGGCCACCGACTTCTCGCCCTGGAGCACTGGCTCGACGAAGTCGCCTCGCGCGGCGTCGAGTTCGTCACCTGCGAACAGGTCGCCGACCTGGTCGCGGCGGGTGCCGCTCCGGGGCAGTACCGGCCGGTCTGACCGGCCCGCCGTACCGAACCGCCCGACCGGTCAGGGGGAGGGCACGGCGGTACGCGCACACACGACGGGTCTCCGGGCAGCACGCCCGGGGACCCGTCGTGCTGTGCGCGCGGCCGGCTTCGTCCGCGCGGCAGGGCGGCCACCGGCGAAGGTGAGGAGAAGCAGGGAGAAGGGGAGGGGGTGGAGGAAGAGGGTGTACCCACCTCTTTCCACTCTCAACATATAGCGCAAGGGGGGCCTTGCGGCAAGGCCCCCTCGGTGGCGCACAATCGGCGGCCGACCTCGGAATTCCGTGTGTCGTGCCCCCACCCCGGAGCCGCCCGCATGCCCTCCCAGCCCTCCCCGGCCCCCCTGAGCACGCCCCCGCACACCTCGCCCGCCACCACCGCCTTCGCTCTCCCCGCCCGCCTCGCCGCGAAGGCCGACCCCCTGCTGATCGCCCGTGACGAGGAGCACTTCGCGGCGGTCGCGCGGAGCCTGGAGGAGTCGATCGCCGAGCTGACCGCGCAGCTCGACGCCGCCCGCAGGGCGCCCGGCGGCGCGGGCCGGCAGGCGATGGACCGGGACACCGAGATCCGCCGCCTCACCGCCCGCCTGCGCACCCTGCGCCGCTTCGGCCTCGACCTCTGCCTCGGGCGGATGGTCGGGGAGCCAGGGGCAGGGACGGAGGAGGCGGAGGCAGGGACAGGGGCAGGGCCGGGGACAGGGCCGGGGGCGGCGGCAGACCCGGTGTACGTCGGGCGGCTCGGCCTCACCGACAGCGCGGGCCGCAGGCTGCTGCTCGACTGGCGCTCCCCGGCCGCCGAGCCGTTCTTCGGGGCCACCCACGCCAACCCGATGGGCCTGGCCAGCCGCCGCAGATACCGGTGGACCGACGGCCGGGTCAGCGACTACTGGGACGAGGTCTTCACCGCCGACGGGATCGACGGGCACGCCGCGCTCGACGATCAGTCCGCCTTCGTCGCGAGCCTCGGCTCCCACCGCTCGCCCCGGATGCGGGACGTGCTCTCCACCATCCAGGCCGACCAGGACGCCATCATCCGCGCCGGATCGCGGGGCGCCCTCGTGGTGGACGGCGGCCCGGGGACGGGGAAGACCGTCGTGGCGCTGCACCGTTCCGCGTACCTCCTCCACTCCGACCCGCGGCTCGGCCACCGCCGGGGCGGCGTGCTCTTCGTCGGCCCGCACCGCCCGTACCTGGACTACGTCGCCGACGTGCTGCCCAGCCTCGGGGAGGAGGGCGTCCAGACCTGCGTCCTGCGCGACCTCGTCGCCGAGGGCGCCCGGGCGTCCGCGGAACGGGACCCGGCCGTGGCGCGGCTGAAGGCGTCCCGGGAGCTGGTGGTCGAGGCGGTGGAGGCGGCCGTCCGGTTCTACGAGGAGCCGCCCGCCCGGGGCATGACGGTCACCACCCACTGGGCCGACGTGCGGCTCAGCGCCCAGGAGTGGGCGGCGGCCTTCGAAGCGGCGGAGCCCGGCACCCCGCACAACGAGGCCCGCGAACAGGTCTGGGAGGAACTGGTCACCCTCCTCGTGGACAAGCACGACGAGGACACCCCGACCGACCGGCTCACCGCGTCCCTGGCGAAGAACCACGAACTGGTCGCGGCCTTCGACCGTGCCTGGCCGCTGCTCGACGCCGCCGACCTGGTCGGCGACCTCTGGTCCGTACCCGCCTACCTGCGCGTCTGCGCACCCTGGCTGGACGCCGACGAACGGCGTCTGCTGCGGCGCGACGACGCCCGCGCCCAGGAGTGGACCGTCTCCGACCTGCCGTTCCTCGACGCCGCCCGGCAGCGGCTCGGCGACCCGGAGGCCGCGCGCCGCAAGCGCCGGGGCGAGGCGCTGATCGCCGCAGAGAACGCGCGGATGGCCCAGACCGTCGACGCCCTCCTGGAGGCCGACGACGACGGCGAGGGCGTCATCACGATGCTGCGTGTCGGGGACATGCGCGACGCCCTGACCGACGTGTCGGCGCTCTCCGGCGGCGACCCGGACCTGCTCGCGGGCCCGTTCGCACACATCGTCGTCGACGAGGCGCAGGAACTCACCGACGCGGAATGGCAGATGCTGCTGCTCCGCTGCCCGTCCCGCAGTTTCACCGTCGTCGGCGACCGCGCCCAGGCCCGCCACGGCTTCACGGAGTCCTGGCGCGAACGGCTCGAACGGATCGGGCTCGACCGGATCGAACTCGCCTCGCTGAGCGTCAACTACCGCACCCCGGCGGAGATCATGACCGAGGCCGAGCCGGTCGTCCGGGCCGCGTTGCCGGACGCCAACGTGCCGACTTCCATCCGCAGCAGCGGCATCCCCGTCACGTACGGTCCCGTCGCCGACCTCCGTACGGTCCTCGGCGACTGGCTCGACGCCCACCCGGAGGGGACCGCCTGCGTCATCGGCGACCCGGCGTTCCCGGCGACCTCCCGAGTGAGGTCCCTGACTCCGCGGCTGGCCAAGGGGCTTGAGTTCGACCTGGTCGTGCTGGTCGAGCCGGAGTCCTTCGGCGCGGGCATCGAGGGTGCCGTGGACCGCTACGTCGCGATGACCCGGGCGACGCAGCGGCTGGTCGTCCTGACGGACGCCTGAGCGACCTCTGCCATCAGCCCTTCCACGGCCACGGCCACGGCCCTGAGCCCGACCGCCGTACGGTGACCCGGGCTCCGGGCCCCGGGTCAGCGGCGCGGCGGGTCAGTAGTGCGGTGGGTCGGTAGCGCGGTGGGTCAGGCGTACCCGGGGCGCCCGTGGTCGTACACCTCGGCGACCTCGCCGAAGAGCGTGCGGCGCGGGGGCCGGCCGGGCCCGGTGTCCTTGAAGCGATCCGGTGCGGTGGCCATGGGCGTCCCTCGAATCCTCGGTGCGGGGGGCTTCAACCTACCGGTGGGCCGCGCCCGAGGACGAAGCGTTCAGGGTGCCGTGGCGCGGGTTCAGCGCACGGCCCACTCGATGTTCGGGCCCGTCCTCGGCACGGCACTTCCCGGGGTCTCGGGCGACGGGGTCGCACCGTAGGAACCCTGCCGGGTGCGGGCGTTCCCGGCAGGGTCACTACGGGGGCGTTGCTGCGGGTGCCTCACTGCGGGGCGGCGGCCCCGGTCCGACGACCGTGCGGACGGCCCCGGTCAGACGACCGTGCAGGCGGATCCGCCGAGGGTGAAGGCCGTCGGTTCGGTGTAGGTGCCGGTGTACGTGCCCTGGAAGCCGAAGTTCTGGGTGGCTCCGGGGCTGATGACGGCGTTGGACGTGGTGCTGTGTGCGGTGACCGCGCCGCTGGTGGGGCTGACCGTCGCGTTCCAGGCCTGGGACACCTGCTGGCCGGAGGGGAGGGTGAAGGCCAGGTCCCAGCCGTTGACCGCCGTGGTGCCGGTGTTCTTGACGGTGACGTTGGTGGTGAACCCGCCCGGCCAGACGTTGGGCGTGTACTCGACCTGGCAGGCGGCCTGTCCGGCGGGCGGGGTCGTCGTGCCGCCGCCGGGCGGGGTCGTGGTGCCGGTGCCGTTGCCGTTGGTGTCCTGGCCGTCGGTCACCGAGGACGAGAAGCCGGAGAGCGAGAGGCCCGCCCCGTTGATCCACGGCTCGAAGCCGGCCTGGACGCTGGTGAGGTACCAGTTGCTGGAGGCCATGCCCTGGCTGACGGTCCGGTCGATGAAGTCCTTGACGTCGAAGGACCAGCTGCTGATCGCGGACGGCGCGACGAAGGAGATCACGTCGTTGCCGCCGTTGTTCCCGGTCCAGATCTCCCAGGTCTTGCCGCCGATGGTGGCGGTGCTGGTGGGGGAGCCGATGGGCTGGATGGAGCCGACCCGGTTGAACCAGATCATGATCTCCGTCTTGTTGACCCCGTCCGTCTTCGGCTGGGGGTCCAGCCAGATGTCGAACGCCGCGTCGTAGGTCGCGTTGCTGACGTATCCGTACGTCAGCGAGGTCGGCACCGCCGCGATGGTGTCGATCCGCTTCGGCAGGTTCGTCGACGGCGAGCAGGCGGTGTAGTGGCAGCCGAGGAAGATGGACGGGTACGACTTCGGGGCACCGTTGGTGGCGACGGAGCCGTCCGCCTGGGTGACGGTGAACCCGCTGTCGTTGACGTCGATGCACTGGGTGGCGCTGGTGCCCCAGCGGTTGTTCTGGACGATGTAGCGGCCCTGGACGGTGGTGGTGCCGTACTGCTCGCACAACTGGCCGGTGGCCTGCGTGGCCGCCTGGGTGGCCGGGGTGGCGGTGAGCAGCGCGGTGGTCGTACCCAGCATCAGCGTCAGAGCTGTCAGGAGGGTGCGTGCACGGTGTCGCATCATGTCCCTTCGGGCAGTGGGGGAAGGTGGCGGGGCGGGTGTGGGAGCGCTCCCATCCGGGGGGACTGTAGGGGTGGCCGGGAGAGGGTGACAAGACGGTGGACAGGGTTTGTTTTGTTCGACGGGACGTTCGACGAGACCTTCGACGGGGGCCCGTTGGGGCGGTCGGCCCTGCGGTGCGGGACGCTCGTGGAAGGTGAAGCGCTTCCGCAGAACTCGCCGCGCATGACTGGGAGTTGACGCGCTCGGTCAGCAGTCGGCCGCCGTCCGGCAGCGGCGCGCGACCGGTCCCGGACGGGCGGGACGGGCCCCGGTCGCGGACGGCGGGTGGTCTCCCCGCGCCGACGGGCATGGTCACCTGGCGGTGGCCGTCGGCGCGGGAGACCACCCGCCGTCCGCCTTCCCGGGGGTCAGGCCTTCGGGGCGATGACCGCAGCGGTTCCGTAGGCGCAGACCTCGGTGCCGATGTCCGCGGCTGCGGTGACGTCGAAGCGCATCGCCAGTACGGCGTTGGCGCCGCGGGCGCGGGCCGCTTCGACGAGGCGTTCCATCGCCTCGTTCCGGGTCTCCGCCAGGGTCTTGGTCAGGCCCTTCAGCTCGCCGCCGATCACCGACTTCAGGCCGGCGCCGAGCTGGGAGCCGATGTTGCGGGAGCGCACGGTGAGGCCGAACACCTCACCGATCACCTGCGCCACCTCGTAGCCCGGTACGTCGTTGGTGGTCACGACCAGGACATCGGAGCCGCCTGGCTGGCCGCCGGTGTAGTCATCCAGGGACATGGCATTCGCCTCACGTGGTAGGGGGATCCGGGCGGGCGTGAGTGCCTTCAGGGGCTCGGCGTTCCGTACGGCCGGGGCCTCCCGCCCGATGGTGACGGGGGTAACTCGGCTCGGACGCAGCTGAGTTCGAGTCCTCCACTGATTCGTCTGCCCGGTCCGCCCGGCCTCAGTCCGAGGCTCACGCGGGTATCCACGTCGGCCACCACCCCGGCACGCCGTCCACGCAGAACGGCGCCGGGTAGTCGTCCGGCATCCCCAGCCAGGTGGCCGCGGACCAGACGAGGAGGAGGGTGGCCGCCGTGCCCGTCGCGACCGCCCACCCGCCGTTCGGGCGCCGCCCCAGCAGCCCGTACGGCAGCACCCAGCACAGGGCGCCGACGATCCAGAGCGGGACGAAGAGGACGACCAGCGTGAGCGAGTTCGCGTAGGAGTTCCCGCCGACGTCGCAGGTGGCCCAGGCCCTGCCGATGAGGACGCAGGCGAGGGCGGCGGCGAGAAGGCCGCACACCGCACCGACGCCACAGCCTCTGCCCCACATGATCTGCCCCCGGCGTGTGCGCTCCCCGCGTGCCGTGTGCGTGAGGACCCGACTCGACCCGACTCCGTGGCGCGGGGGCACCTACGGCATGACCAGACGCGTGATCAGATGCGTACCGCGCCGTAGAAGCTGCCGATGGTGCTCATCGACTCGTAGCGGACGTAGGCACCCGGGTAGGGGGCGTGCAGCACCTGGCCGCCTCCGGCGTACAGGCCGACGTGCGAGTTGCCGTTGAAGAAGACCAGGTCACCGGGCTTCAGGGCGCTCTGCGAGACATGGGTGCCCTGGTTGAACTGGGTATACGTGGTGCGGGTGATCTCGACACCGGCCTGGTGGTACGCCCACTGGGTCAGGCCCGAGCAGTCGAACGAGTTGGGGCCCGTGGTGGCGGAGTGCGAGTACGGCATCCCGATCCGGGTGGCGGCGGCCGACAGGGCGGCAGATCCGACGGCGGAGGCGGGGAGCTCGTTGCCGAGGTCGACCCGCGCACCGGCGTCGCGGCTGGCGCGCTGATCCTGCTCGGCGAGCTGGGCGCGTTCGGCCGCGGTGAGGGTGTTCAGCAGGTGCTGGGCGGCGGCCAGTTTGGCCTGGGACGCCTTCTTGCTCTTGCCGAGCGCCTCGCGGACCTCGGCGAGTTCACCGAGCTTGCCCTGGGCCTCCTTGCGCTCCTGGGCGAGGGCGCGCTGCTTGGCCTGGATCTTCTCCAGCGACTCGGCCTGCTTCGCGGTGAGGCTGTCCAGCGCGGAGGCCTGGTCGAGGAAGCTGTCCGGGTCCGAGGAGAAGAAGAGCTGCACGGAGGGGTCGATGCCGCCGCTGCGGTACTGCGCGGTGGCGATGGAACCCAGCTCGCTGCGCAGGGCGTTCAGCTCGTCCTGTTCGCGCGCGACCTTGTCCTGGATCGCGTCGACTTCCTTCTTGAGCTTGTCCTGCTGCTCCTTGGCGCCGTTGTACTTCTCGCTGGCCTTCTCGGCCTCCGAGTACAGCTTGTCGACCTTCGCCTTGACCTCGCTCTTGGTCGGCTTCGGGTCGGCGTGGGCCGCCTGGGAGGTCAGGGCGACAGCGGCGGCGGCGGTGGCGGTGAGCACGGTCACGCGCGCGCGGCTCGGCGGCTTGGGACGACGGTGGGACGCCACGGAGCGAGCTCCTTCTCATCGAGCCGCCCGCCGGGCCGCTGGGAGCTGAATCCCTGGCTCCCGGCACGTCACGGAGACGACGGCATCTTCGCTGTCACCCGGTTGGGTGGTCGATCGCGCGAAGGTTCGAGCCCTGACTTTAGTGACCACTCTGTGATCGGAGCAATCTCCGCCGGGGGAATAGCGGCGCTCGGCGCGTTTCTTTACTCACAACACACGGCGTGTAACGACGACTTGACGTTCAGCGTCCGCCCGGCCGGATTCCGGGCTCCCCGGCCGCCGTTGTCAGTCATCCGCGTGGTTGATGCCGTTTTCCTCCCTTTCGAGCGATCGGTAGTACGCGATCTTCTCCTTCAGATGCGCACGTTGATGGAGAAGCTCGGCGAGCCGGCGTTCGACCTGGAGGTCGTGCGCCTCCAGTGCGGCCAGCCGCTCCGGCACGGTCCCGTCACCCGCCTTCGCCAGCTCGGTGTAGCTCCGCATGTCCGCGATGGGCATGCCCGTCTCTCTCAGGCAGCGCAGCACCGCGAGCCACTCCAGATCGCCGGGGGAGTAGCGCCGGTGCCCGCTCGCCGAGCGCGCCACCGGCCCCAGCAGCCCGATCCGGTCGTAGTAGCGGAGGGTGTCCAGGCTGAACCCGGACTCCGCGGCGGTCTCGGCGGGCGTCAGCAACGCGGCGGTCACCGGTTCTGGTTCCATGCGGGCCATTCTGCCGCCGGTACGGACGGGCGGTCGGCCACCGGGACTTGATCCGGAGCGCGCTCCGGATGTGAGCGTGGGTCCACACCGACGTGGCCCCGCGCGCCGGATGTGAGCGTGGGGCCGACACCGACGTGGCCCCACCGGCCCGCACACGAGGAGACACATGCGCTACCACCGCATCGGCGACCGCGACGTCAGCGTGCTCTGCCTGGGGGCGATGCCCTTCGGCGCACGGATCGACGAGGAGACGTCCTTCGCGCTGCTCGACCGATTCGTCGAGCGCGGCGGCAACTTCATCGACACGGCGGACAACTACTGCTTCTGGATCGACGGATGTACGGGCGACGAGAGCGAGACCCTGCTCGGGCGCTGGTTCGCGCGGCGCGGCAACCGGGACGAGGTCGTCCTCGCGAGCAAGCTCGGCGGCCGGCCGGTGGGCCCCGTCGGCCCGGACCGGGCGGCCGACATCCTGGAGGGCCTTTCGGCCCCCGCCGTACGGGACGCCCTCAAGGGCAGCCTCGAACGTCTCGGCACCGACCGGGTGGATCTGCTCTACCGGCACGTCGACGACCCGGACACCCCGCTGGAGGAGACCGTGCGCGTCTTCGGCGAACTGATCGCGAGCGGCGCCGTCGGCATGGCGGGCGTCAGCAACCTGACCGCCGCACGCCTGCGCGCCACCGAGGAAGCCGCCGCCGCACTCGGCCTGGGCGACGCCGTCGCGCTCCAGCAGCGCCACACGTACCTCCGCCCCCTGCCCGGTACGGACTTCGGGGTCCAGCGGTACGCGGACGACGCGGTCCTCGCCGAGGTGCGCCGCAGGCCTGAACTCACCCTGCTCGCCTACACGGCCCTTCTCGACGGGGCCTACTCCAACCCGGCCAAGCCGCTGCCCGCCCCGTACGACCATCCCGCCTCGCACCGGCAGCTGGCCGCCCTGCGCGAGGTCGCGGCGGAGACCGGCGCCACCGTCAACCAGGTGGTGTACGCCTGGCTGCTGGGCGGGGACCCGGCCGTGCTGCCGGTGATCGGCGTCTCCACCCCCGGGCAGATGGACGAGGCGCTGGAGGCGGTGGACGTCGAACTCGCCCCGGAGCAACGCGCGGTCCTGGACGCGGCGCGCGCGGAGACGCTGCCGGGGAGTGCGGAGACGCTGCCGGGGGAGTGAGGGGCCCGGAGCGCGGGAGGCGCGCACGGGGAACTGAGCCCGGCGTCCCGGCGTCGTGTCGTTCATGGCCATGGCACGGGGTGGAAGCACGATGGGCGACGAACCGACCTGGATGGAGCTCCTGTTCACCTTCGCTCTGGTGGCGGTGGTGCCGATCGTCGTCGGGCTGACGGTGATCTGCTCCCTCGTGGGGCTGACGCTCTGGGTGCGGGCGGCACTTCGGCGCCGCCGGACCGCGCGACGGCATCCTCCCGAGCCGTCTGCCGCGGGGCAGGTTGATAGGTTCGGCTCGACGTCGAGCGATCACGGCCGAGGGAGTGGAGCATGACGGGTACGTCCGACCTGCGGCAGATTCTGCGGGGCATCGAGGTCTTCGCCGGTGACCTTCCCGGGTTCGACCCGGCGACCGCGCCGGACACTCCGGACGAACTCTTCACCGAGTGGTTGCTCTCGGCGCTGAGCGCCGGGGTCAAGGAGCCGCACGCCATGACCCTGGCGACGGCGGGCGCCGGGGGCGATCCGACCGCACGCGTACTCATCCTCAAGGACGTGGGCCCCCAGGGCTGGCAGTTCGCCTCGGACGCGGGCAGCCGCAAGGGCCTTGACCTGGCCGACCGCCCCTACGCGGCGCTGACCTTCTACTGGGCTCCGCTCGCCCGCCAGGTCCGGGTGCGTGGACCGGTGGTCCGCGAGACCCCCGAACGGTGCGCCGCCGACTTCCTCGCCCGAGGTGCGGGGGCGCGGGCGGAAGCCCTGCTCGGCCGGCAGTCCCAGCCCCTCGCGGACCCGGCCGAGCGGGACGCCCAGGTGAAGGCATCGCTCGCAAGGGTCGAGAGCGAGCCGGACCTCGTGGCACCCGGGTGGACGCTGTACTCGGTGCGCCCCGAGTCGGTCGAGTTCTGGCAGGGCGACAAGGAGCGCCGCCACACCCGGCTCGCCTACCTGTCCTCACCGGACGGGTGGACCAAGCGGATGCTGTGGCCCTGAGGTCGCACCGACGGGCTCCGCGCGGAGTTTCCTCCGCGGGAGAGAGCGGAGGAAACGGGCCGCGGGACCGCCCGCGGGAGTGGGCCGCAGGTCAGTTCGGGCTGACGGCGTTCAGCATCGCCTCCGTCACGTGGTCGGCGGCGTTGCGGTGGCCCTTGGCGTTGGGGTGCACGAGAGCCAGTTGGTTGTCCTGGTCGAGAATGCCCTCGATCCACTTGCCGGCGTCACAGACGCTGTGCTTCGCGGAGGAGTCGTAGAGGTTGACGAAGGTGGCCGAGTCGTGCGAGTCGGCCGCCTTCTCGATGACCTTGTTGAGCGGCTCCAGCACGTCCTGGCGGAGCCAGTCCAGGTCACCGGCGGTGATCGAGAGGAACTGGTGCGGGTCGTTGTACCGGCACTTGGAGGTGTCCTCGGGGACGACCGTGGGGTAGCCGACGGCCAGGATCTTGGCGTGCGGGCCCTTCTCGTGCAGCTTGGCGAGCATGTCGTCGTACTCCTCGCCGACCTTGGTCAGCCTGCCGGGGACGGAAGCGGTCAGCTCGTCCTTGCACGGGGTGCCCACGCCGCCGCTGCCCTCGCCCAGTTCCAGGCACTTGAAGAGGATGTCGCCGAACCCGAGGGTGTTGCCGCCCACGCCGACGGTGATCACATCGGTGCCGGACTTGACCGCGTCCGACTGGGGCGGCACCGGGGCGAAGGGGGACTCCGGGTCGGGCCTGCCCGGCACGCTCCGGCCGATCGGTACCTGCGCGTTGGAGGTGACGTCCTCGATCGTGGCGGCCCCGCAGCTGACGTTGGTCAGCTCGAAGAACGAGCCGAGGTCCCGGTCGACGACCTGCGGGTAGGACCGGTCGGTGCGCTCGCAGCCGTCGCGGGGGATCTCGAAGACGTCACCGGCGGCCGGAATGACCCCGGCGGTGTACGAGTCGCCCAGGGCCACCCAGTCGTAGTCGGCGGCTGCGGCGGGCTGCGCACCGACGAGTTGGGTGGAGACGAGAGCGGTCGCGGCGAGGGTCGCGGCCGAGGCCAGCAGGGCCGGACGGGTACGGAAGCGGGCCATGAATCCTCCAGGGGACGGGGTGGTGGTAGCGCGCCGACCGTATGGGAGATGTCACTCTCCGCACTAGATTGCCTACGCGGAGTTCACTCAAGAGTGGGGCTCGTGCACACCGCCTTGCCGTTCCGTCTTCGTGGACGGTCTTCCGGGCCGACCGGGTTTGAGGGGGGAGTGACCAGGGGCGACCCCGAAACCGCGTCACGTGCTGGTGCCCGGGATCGGGCGCACCGCGTCGACGGGGAACGGCCGGACAACGCGGGCGCATCCCCAGCGGTCGGGAGTCGTTGGGCCGGGTGCGTGCACTGCGCGTGATCCAACGACCTTCCCCACGAGGCGGAGTGTCGGCCCCACTGGGCGTCTCGGGCGTCACGGGGCAGGCCCCCTCGTGCACGAACCCAGGAGAAACGATGAGCAAGCTGACCGAAGCCGAGGCCGAGGCCGCATTCGCGAAGATCGACGCGGACGGGAGCGGAGAGATCCGGCTGCGGGAGCTGCGGGACTACGACGACACCGACGGCGTCCTCGACGGTGTGAAGCTCGCCGACTTCGTGCGCGCGGCCGACACCGACGGCGACAGGCGCATCACCCTTGCCGAGTTCAAGTCGTTCTTCGCCTGACCGGCGCGGCGGCACCGGGCCTCCGCCCGCACCTCCCGGTCTCGACCGGGCACGGCCCGCAGCCGGGGAGCGTCCTCCCCGTGCCTGCGGGACGGGCCCGGCGGGGCCACGCACCCGCCGCCCCCGTCTGGCCGGGACGGGCACGGCACCTTCCGGCCGACCGGTTCTCAACGCCGCCCTCGAAGCGCGTGTCACCGTACTGCTGGGCAGCAAGTCGGTCTCTTCGCGGACCCGGCGTGGACGGGAGTCCGTGAGCTACGGTCTGAATCCGCACACGTGATCACGGCATGACGCCCGTGGTCGGCGCGGTCGTCGCGGACGCCGCCTGCCTCAGCCTCGGGAGCGCGCCCGTGGCCCCGCCCGGGGACCTCGTCCGGGAGACCGACGGATACTGCCCTCCGGCCGCTCAGCATCCTCGCGTCATCGTGGCGGGCGACCTGCGGTCCGCCCGCTTCCAGCGGGTCACGACCGCCATGGGTTCCGGTGCCGAGGCCGCACCGCAGGCCTACTACGCGGCGCGAGAGCTGCCGGTACGCTGACGGCCGGCCTGCCGCCCGGCGGGACGGCCTACGGCGCAGGGGGGTGAGCCGGTGTTCTCGGACGTCGGTCTCTACGAGTTGCTTTTCATGTCGTTGTGCGCACTGCTCTTCCTGGCGGTGCCGTCGTTCATCGCGTACAGGCGTCGGGTGCAACGCCTGTGGCTGGTCGTCCTGGTGAACGCGCTGGGCGCCTGCACCGGTGTGTTCTGGTTCGTGGCCCTGTACATGGCGTTGAGGATGCGTACCCAGTCCGCCGCCGTGCCGGTGCCGGGCGGTCGGGTCGCGGCCTGAACCGGGACCTGTACGGCGTGGCCCGTTCCGCATGACCTGTGCGGCATGGCCCGTTCGGAGGGGGGCGGGCCGTGGCGCGGGGGGTGTGCGAAGTCCGTGATCACACGCAGGGGTTGTTTTTTCCGAAACTGGGACAACCGTGCCCACGGCGTGATTTACGGTGATCGCGTCATCAAGCTCCGTGCGCCGTCGAGCGCATGGAGCGGCCCCCGGGGGTGCTGGAACACCGTCCGAGGGCCTTCACCACGAGTGGATCGAGACTCCACAGCGATGCTTTGGCATGCTATCTCGCCGGTGTTGAGCACCGGGCGGCGTTCGGGCGGATTGATCGGTTCGCGTCGGATGAACAGTGACGCGAAGATCATCATTCTGTACTTGGAGAGCCTTCCCTCCGCGCAACAGCCCCGGGCCTTGGGTCCGTTGTGGGAATTCGCGCGGGATGCGGGAATCAGGCCCGGCCCGTACCAGAAGGCCAAGAAGTTCCTGAAGCGTGAGGGCTATCTCCACGAGTGGCCGTACCCGCGCTCCGGCGGCCGGTGGGCCACGGCGCAGATCCTCTCCAACGCGCCGACCACGCGGCAGCAGGCGGAGGAGTACTGGGAGAGCTGCCGGGACTATGCGGGCCTCGACGACGACGAGGTGGACGAGATGTCCGCGCACCCCGTGGACGTCGCGTTTCCGCAGGTCGCGCCGAGTGATCACTTTCCGGCGACCGGACTTCCGGGAGCCCGGTCGACCGGTGGCTCTCCACCACACGTACATACTCCGGGGAGCTCATACCCCCTACCTTCCAGGCGTGTTCGCGCTTCGAAAACTGAACGAATGGCGTACGGACGCAAGTTCGACAAGGTCTCGCAATTCGCGGCGGAGGACGGCGAAGGCTTCTGGACCGAACCACCGGAGTGGTTGAACGACCAGGAGTCCCGGGAGGGGGAGAGGGGCGAGTCCCCGGTGGCGGGGTCCGCTTCGGCGCCGGTGTCCTTGCCCGTGCCGGATTCCGAGCCGGATTCCGTGCCGGTTTCGGTGCCCGTGCGGGATTCCGTGCCGGATTCCGTGCCGGTTCCGGTTCCGGTTGAGGAACCTGTGCCCGTACCCGTACCTGTGCGGGTGGCCCGGCCGGAGCCTGCGTCGAAGCCGGTGGAGGAGTGGGGCGCCGAGGAGGTGGAGGCGGAACGGGTGCTGCTGTCGCTGGGGCGGGCTTCGAGCCAGTTGCGTCTGGGCGCGCAGGAGGCGCGGCAGCTCGTCGACTTGGCGGCGGAGTGGATGCGGCGAGGTGTGTCGGCGGCCGAACTGAAGCGGGCGCTGGTCTCGTTGCTCCCCGAGGGCGGGGTGTACTGGCCGCCGGGGTTCGTACGGAAGCGGCTGGAGAGCAGGATGCCCGCGCCGCCGGAGCGTCGATCCGTCGGGATGGGTGCGGTGGCCGTGGACGCGTCGCGCCCCCAGGGCGTAGGTCCCCAGGGTGTGGAGGAGGAGCCCGCGTACGTGTCTCCGTTGCCCCTCGTGACTTGCAAAGGACCGGGTGACGAGCATGTGTTCCGGGCGGGGGCCGGAGAGGTGCTGTGCGGCCCGTGCCGGGCGGCGGAGGCCTGGGCTGCGTGGGCGGCCCACCGGGAGGCCGCAGCGCGGGCCCGGGGCGAGGACGGGCCGGCCGGGGACGGCAAGGGCGGCTGGCGTGATGTCCTCGCCGGTGCCGCCGCACCGCCCGGCACGGAGCACGATCCGGCCGAGGAGGCAGCCGCCTACGCCGCGCTTGAGCGGTGAGCCGTCGCGACGTGCGTGAAGTGTCGCGGCACGAGTGAGATGCCGCGGCACGAGTGAGATGCCGCAGGGCGGCGCGCGACGACTCGCCCGGCCGCGCCGTGGGCGCCGGAGCGAGCCTGTCACCCGTCCGAGTGGGTTAGCCGCATTTTCCGTGCAGGTCTTCGAATTCCCCCTCGAAAGAAGGCAGATGGGGCGGGTTCTTTCGTACGGCGTTTCGCACGTCAACGCTTCCGCGTTCGAAAGCTGCATGGGTGGCAGAGTGTGGCGTTTCGCCCATGGGGCGTGTTGTGCGAGCACAATGACTCGGGCGGTTCGATAGCAGAGGCGACGACCAGACCCTCTCCCGCGTTTCTGCCTAAGGAGGACCGGTGACGGACAGCTGGGGGACTCTGGGTACCGAGTCCGTGGACAGGATTCGTACACGGGAGCGCGCCCAACTGCTGGACGCGGCACGCGCGATGTTCGGCACGTTCGGCTATGCGCAGACCACCGACGAGGAAGTCTGCGAAAAGGCCGGTGTTCCGGTGTCGATGCTGTACGAGGAATACGGCTCACTGGAAGGTCTGTTGATCGCCCTGCACGACTGGGTGACCACCAAGGGCCTGCGAGCCGCCGAGAACGCCATGATGGCCGAGGGCATGGACGAGTGCTCGATGGCCGAGCGCACGAGGGTCCTGTTCGACGCCTATGTGAAGGCGGTGACCGAGGACCCCCGCGAGGCCCGGGTGACCTTCGTCGAGGTGCTCGGCGTGAGCCGGGCGGTGGACGCGCACTGCAAGCGGTGGCGTGACGTCTGGGCGCACTGGCTGACCGGCGAGACCCAGCGCGCGGTCGCGCGGGGCGAGGCGGAGGAGGGCGACCACAAGGCGGACGTGCTCGTCATGGTCGGTACGGTCCACGAGCTCATGGCCCACCACACCCGGCGGTCCCGGCGGGCCCGCCCCGAAGAGGTCTCGCGCGAGCTGTGGGAGCTGGCGCTGTCGATGCTGGGGACGCAGCGCACCGGCTGAACGCCGCGTGCGCAATGGCCCGTTGACGTGCGGCCGGTACGCGGGAGGAGAAGTCCCGCGTACCGGCCGTGGCCCTTCCGCCGCTCGGGTGCCGGTCAGCGCACGTCGACGTAGTCGCCGGTGGCCGTGGCGGTGCCGGTGGTGGGGGTGCCGCCGAAGGTCCAGCGCCAGTAGCCGTCCACCGAGGCGGTCACGGTCGTCTTCAGGGCCCCGGTGGAGCCGGACTTGACCGTCTTCACCGTGGAGTACGTCGAGCTGGTCGCCTTGCGGAACTGGAGCGACACGGTCTGGCTGCCGTACCCGACGTACTTGTGGGTCGCCCAGTCGGCGCGGGTGAGCGAGCCGGTGACCGTGAGCGTCTTGCCCTTCGCGACCGGCTCCGGAGCCGCGTTCGCGGTGAGGCTGGCCCAGCGGCGCACGGGGGCGGTGCCGGTGGCGGTCTTGTACTCCTTCGCGGTGACCGTCCCCTTGGTGCTGATGAGCTCCGCCACGAACCCCAGCTTCCAGGTGCCCGCGTCAGCACTGGAGTTGAGCTGCGAGGGCTTGATCCAGAGGTTGCCCTTGCAGTCGGCGACGCGGGTGCTCACCGTGGAGCAGACGTAGGAGCCCATGAAGAGGGCGTCGTGGGCCGCCACGCCCTTCGCCGGGGTGGAGCCGTGGTAGAGAAACGGTTCGGCGGTGTACCGGGACTGGTTGTCCACCGCGTACCCGGCGGGCAGCGTGACCCGGAAGTTGAGCGTCGGCTCCTTGGCGTCGCTCGTACCCACGACGATCGGCTTGCCGCCGTTGACCACGATGTTCGACACCGTGATCCCGGTGGACGCCGCCTGCGCGGCCGGAGCGGTGGAGAGTGCGGCGAGCGCCAGCGCCCCGGCGAGCGCCACGACCGTGCCGGACTGGTGAACTGCCTTCAACAGAGACCCCCTTCGACGCGTACGCACGCGCACGGAAGGTGCGGAGCGCACGGAGTACAAGCCCCGCCTGCCAGGGCATGTCACCGGCAGGCGGGGGGCCGCAGATTATCAGTGGTATGAGCACGTTCCGAAGGCAGGGTGAAGGAAGTGTGCGCGGGGTGGTCGACTCGGAGCGTGGGCGGCCACCTCGGAGCGTGGGTGGTCGCCTCAGAGCGCGGGCTCGGGGACCGGGGCCGGGGTGGTTGGGGGTGCGAGGGCCGGGGCGGGCTCGGCCGCGTACCGGCCGCCGATCGACCACGCCTCGTGCATCGCGTCCGCGAAGGCCGCGGCCAGCTTGTGTTCGCCGCTCGGGCCGGGGTGCGTGCCGTCGTACGTGTCGGTGTGGATGTCGTAGCCGGACGGGTGCGGGGCCAGCACCACCGGGGAGCCCGAGGTGGCGAGGTCCGCGACGGCCTCGGCGAGCAGCGTGTTGAACCGGGCGCAGGCGGCGGCGAAGGGCGCGTCGGACTCGGCCCGGATGTTCGGGATGACCGGCAGCAGCACGAGCTTGACGCGCGGGTTCGCGGCGCGGGCGGCGGCGATGAAGGCGCGCGCGTTCGCCGCGGTCTGTTCGGCGTCGGTGTAGAAGCCGAGGTCGATCAGACCGAGCGACACCAGCAGCACGTCCGCGCGGGAGGTGCGCACCGCCTCTTCGATCAGCGGCGCCATGTGCAGCCAGCCCTCGCCCCAGCCGGACAGATGACGGCGGGCCGGGGCGGGGAAGGACGGGTCGGCGTACGCCGTGGAGACGGCGGCGTCCGCCTCGGCGTCGTACAGCCCGGTGCGTGGGCCGACGACGGCGTACCCGCCCTCGCCGACGGTCGCCTCCAAGTGCTGCCACATCCGGTGGCGCCAGGTGAAGTCGCCCGTCCGCCCGACGGTCATCGAGTCACCGACGAAGAGGAAGCGCACGGCGTCCGGCCGAACGGTCGCGTGACGGGTCATGCCCCACCGCCGCCGGGCCGCTTCGTGAAAGTCCCGCCTGTCGGGCGGACGACGCCGCTTTCACCACACGACCCGGGCGTGGAGTCGGCGGCGGCAGGCAGAGAACGCATGGCGCCATCATCCCCGATCCCGCATTCGGGCCGCACCGTGATGATGGACACTTGCGCCATGCGTGCCTCTCTCACCGCCCTCGGTACCGCCGCCCTGCTGCTGCTCGCGGGGACCGTCCCGGCCCAGGCGGACGAAGGCGCCGACCAGACCTTCACCATCGAGGACCCGCGGATCACCGAGTCCAGCGGCCTCGCCGCGAGCCGCGTCCACCCCGGCGTCTACTGGACCCACAACGACAGCGACGACGGCCCCTACCTCTACGCCGTCGACTCCCGCACCGGCGAGACCGTCGCCACCGTCACCATGACCGGCGTGGGACAGCCGCGCGACGTCGAGGCGATCTCCCTCGGCCCCGACGGGAACCTCTACGTCGGCGACATCGGCGACAACCTCAACGGCACCTGGGACCACGTCTGGATCTACCGCCTCCCCGAACCGAAGGTGCTCAAGGACGTCACGGTGCGCGCCACGCAGTTCGACGTGGTGTACGCGGACGGGGCCCGTGACGCCGAGGCGCTGATGGTCCACCCGAAGACCGGGCGGGTCTGGATCGCCTCCAAGAACAAGGCCGGCGGCGGCCTCTACGAGGGCCCGGCGCACCTCTCCACCAGCGGCAACAACGTCTTCCGCCGCGTCGCCGAAGTGCCGTGGGTGACCGACGGCGCGTTCTCCCCGGACGGTACGCGGCTGGTGCTGCGCGGCTACCTCGGCGCCGACGCGTACACCTTCGACGACGGGAAGCTCGGCGACCCGCGCGGCGTCGGCGCCGGTTTCCAGGGGCAGGCCGAGTCGGTCACGTACACGGCGGACGGTACGGCCCTGATGCTCGGCTCCGAGGGGGAGCGGAGCGAGGTGCGGCGCCTGGACGTGAAGGGCACCAACGCGGCCCAGGCCACCCCCGAACCGCGCGCGTCGGGCGGGACTTCGGCCTCCGGCGGGACCTCGTCCGCGTCGGCGGGGGAGAAGGGGGCCGGGGGCGACCACGGCGGTGGCGGTGACGGTGACGAGGGAGCGGCCGGGAAGGGCGGGACGCTGCTCGGGGGCCTCGTGTTGATCGGCCTGGTGTGGTTCGTACTCCGGTCGAAGCGGCGGCGTACGGGCGGCTGACGGGCGGCTGACGGGGCGAGACTCCCGACTACCCGCGGAATGACGGTTCAAAACCTGTTCGCACAGCGTTGTCACAGTCATGCCATACGATGCGCACATCAGTTCGTCCCCTTTACTTCCGCTTGAGGATTCACACGCCATGTCTTTCGGTGCCAAGTCCCGTCATGTCCGCGGTATATCCGCCGCCGTCGCACTTCTCGCCATCGGCGCGTCCGGATGCTCGGTCGCCGAGACCGCCAAGGACGGCATCAAGAAGGCCGCGCGTCAGCGGTCGGTCTTCTCGCTCGACGTCGGCGACTGCTACAACCCGAACACGGCCCCCGCCGAAGCGGGCGAGGAGGCGACCGAGGAGCTCGCGATCGAGGTCGTGCCGTGCACCGAACCGCACCAGGCCCAGATCTACGGGGAGTTCAAGCTGGACGACGGCGCCTACCCCGGTGACGACGCGCTCGCCGAGGCCTCGGACACCCGCTGCGCCGTCGAGGAGCAGAAGTTCGCGCCCGACACCTGGGCGATCCCGACGGACGTCGGCGGCTCGTACTACCAGCCCACCAAGGAGACCTGGGCGACGGGCGACCGGACGGTCAGCTGCTCGTACAGCAAGGACACCGGCAAGATCACCGGCACGCTGAAGAGCAAGCCGCTGAGCGCCGACGCGGCCTCCTACCTCAAGAACGAGTACGCCTTCTACGAGGCGCTCTGGTCCAACCAGCCCGAGGCCGAGACGGTCGAGGACGACCTCGCGGGCTACAAGGCGCAGTCGGCCGCCGTCGCCACCGCGCTCGACGCCCACCTCGCCGCGCTCCAGGGCGTCAAGCAGCCGGAGACGGCCAAGCTGCGCACCCAGCTGGAGGCCGCGGACAAGAAGTGGAAGGAAGCCGCGAACGCCCCCGACGCGGACGCGTTCTACGACCCGTACTCCTCGGCCTACGACGCCATCGACCCGGCCAAGGCCGTCGCCGCCCGCAAGGAACTCGGCCTCGCCACCACCGTCCCGGACGACATGGCGGCCGGCTGGACCAGCTGACGCCACGGGGGCGGTGCGGTGGAAGGGCCGGTGCCGGGGGCGCCGGCCCTTCCCGCGCGAGCGGTGCGGGATCAGGGTGGACCGGTTGGCGGAGTGCAGGGCCGTTTCGCCGCCCTCCGTACGAGTGAGGTACGGATGCGGGGCGCTGCCCGGTGGGCAGAAGAGGGCCGCGACAACCTCCCCCAGCAGAGAGACCCACCGATGCGCCTCCGCTCCGCCTTCCCCGCCGTTCTCGGCGCCGCCCTCCTCTTCGCCGCCGTCCCCACGTCGGCCTCCGCCGCCGAGGGGCAGTTCCGCTACGACTACGTGACCGACGAGGGGTACGACGCGTCCGGCTTCCTCAACAACCCGCCCAGCGGCGTGTGCATCGACCTCCCGGGCGTCGGCCCGGAGAACCCCGAGCCCGGCCACTCGCCGAAGAACCGCACGGACGCCTGGGCGACGGTCTTCGCGGGTGCCGACTGCACAGGTGACTTCTTCAACCTCCGCCCGCACACCGGCGGCGGCTCGGAACGGCTGAAGGTCCGGTCGGTCTTCTTCGGGCCCTCGCCCAGCGACGGCTGAGCGGAAGGGACACCTGACCGGCAGGTACGGGCGCCGGTCGGCCGTACCTGCCGGGGAAGGTCGTCAGGCGGGCTGCCCGGCGACCGTGACGGTGCAGAGGCGCTTGGTGGCCCGGGTCAGAGCCACGTACAAGTCCCGCTCCCCACCGGGGCGGGCCGCGACGATCTCCTCGGGGCTCACCACGACGACCCCGTCGAACTCCAGGCCACGCGCCTCGGACGCGGGCACGACGCGTGCGTGGCGGGCGACGCCCCGGGCCGTCAGCTCGCCCACTCTGCCGTCCGCGCAGACCACCCCCAGCAGTTCGCCCGGGTGCGCGGTGCTCTGGGTGCGGAGTTCGCGGACGAGGGCGGTGACCAAGCCGTCCGGAGGCGCGGTCACGGTGCGCGGGCTCTCACCGCTCCGCAGTGACCGGGTGGGCTTCTGGTCCGGGGCGATCCGCGTGAGCAGGTCCCGGACGCTCTCCAGGATCTCCTGCGTGGTGCGGTAACTGACCGTCAGGTGATGCAGCTTGAACCGCGGCCCGACATGCGGGCTCAGCGCCTCCTTCCAGTCGCGTGCCGTCGCGACGGGGCCCGCCTGGGCGAAGTCGCCCACCAGCGTCATCGCCCGCGCCGGGCAGCGGCGGACGATCATCCGCCACTGCATGGCGGTCAGTTCCTGCGCCTCGTCGACGACGACGTGCCCGTACGTCCGCTCCGGCGGGCCGTCGACCAGGCTCGCCGCCTCGTCCAGCAACGGCACGTCGGCCTCCGTCCACGGGGCGTCCGGGCCGCGCAGCAGCCGGGACCGCTCCCGCGCGGTCAGGTGGGGCAGGCGCTCGGCGAGCGCGTCGGCGTCCGTCAGGAGCGCCTTCACGAGGTCACCCGGTACCAGCCGCGGCCACAACGCCTCGACCGCCCGGTCGAATCCGGCATCGTCGAGGAGATCGGCGCGGAGCGCGTCCAGGTCCAGCTCGTGGGCCTGGCCCGGGTCGGCCGCACCCTCGGCACGGTGCTGGGCGGCTCCCGTGAACCGGTCGAGGTCCAGGCCCGTCATCGCGGCGGCGTCGGCGTCGATCTGCTCCAGGAGGTCGCCCATGTCCCGTTGCATCGCGTCGGTGACGGCGTCGGCCAGGAGCTCCTTGAACACCTGGCGCGCGGGGTTGTGCCCCGGCGCGGCGGCCAGGGCGGCGTCGCGGGCCGCGGCGACCTCCTCGGCGGGCAGGTGGACCCGCTCCTGCCCGACCCGCACGGCGAAGTCGCCGGCGGGGGCCTGGTGGCCGCGCAGCACGTCGGCCAGGGCGTCGGCGAGTGCCGAACTTCCCTTGAGGCGCGCCGTGTCGAACGGGTCGACGGCGTCGGGGGTTCCCGAGGGCACTCCGGCGAGTTCCCGGCAGGTCGCCAGCACGACGTCGTTCTCTCCGAGCGAGGGGAGGACCTGGGAGATGTAGTCGAGGAACCGGGCGTTGGGCCCCACCACCAGGACGCCTTCCTCCGCGGCGCGCGGGACCGCGTACAGGACGTACGCCGCCCGGTGCAGGGCGACCACCGTCTTTCCGGTGCCGGGCCCGCCCTGCACCACGGTCACCCCGCGGTGCGCGGAGCGGACGATCTCGTCCTGCTCGGCCTGGAGCGTCGCGACGGCCGCGTGCATCCTGCCCGTACGCCGGGCCGACAGCGCCTCGGTCAACGGGCCGTCCCCGACGACGTCCTCGTCGGTCGGGGCGGACCCGTCCAGCAGTTCGTCGCTCACCGAGACGACCGTGCGTTCGTCGAGGCCCAGGTGCCGACGCCGCCGCAGGCCCATCGGGTGGACCGGGGTCGCCTCGTAGAAGGGCCGCGCCGCGTTCGCCCGCCAGTCCACGAGCAGCGGAAGGTCGTCCTCCTCCGTGTGCAGCCCGATCCGCCCGATGCGCAGAGTCGTGCCGTCCGTCCAGTCGACGCGCCCGAAGACCAGCCCCTTTTCGGCGCTCTCCAGCCGGCCGATTTCCTTGGTCAGACGCTCGGTGGCGATTTCTCTCTCATATGCCTCACCGGCGCTTTCCGCCGGGGATTTCAGCACGTGCGCCCGGTGTGCCCGCGCCTCGGAAATCCTTTCATCGAGCACGTCGTAGAGGGAAGACACGTAATCCCGCTCCGAGTCAAGGGCGCGCACGGCGGGATCATTCGGGTTCGACAACAGGAGGCTCCTTCGATTCGAGCCCACACCTTAGAGTCGTCGAAGCCGGAAGATAAGTCTTGACTTGCCTGCCGAAATGCGGCCTCGCGGTGGGGTGCGGGCGGACACGGAAGCGCCCGGGACGTGCGGCTCGCCCCCCGTTTCCCGCCCTCCGCCATTCGCTTCCGCGCTCCTCACGAACACCGGCGGACCCTATTTCACCGAAGAGAGCGACGAGCCTCCTTCGACCTGTCGGAAGCGCCGACCGATTGGCCACCGAAGGCGGCTCCGGAACGACGAAGCCCCCTCCGGAACTCGCCGAAAGGGAGCCGGAGGGGGGCGGTTCGCAACACGCTTCGGAGGCTGTTGTGCCACTCCTGGTGCACCGATCCACCAGGATTTGCGGGACAGCCTTCAGGACGTCACCCACCCATGAAGTTGTGCGCGACCACGACGGTCTCCCCGTCGGAGGGATGGGTGGCGGTGGATCCGTGCACAACCGATTCCGCGCCGTGCGCGACCACCTGTGCAGCCGCTGCCAGCTGCCCACCGGCGACAGAGCCCAGCAACGCCACAGCCGCAGCCGCGGCGATCGACCAGTTCCGAGCCGTACGGTTCATCAGCACTCCCAGAGTTGTCCGCCGAACGGGCGCTCCGCCTCCGGCCGCCCCCGTTCGGGCCCGACCCCGCAGCAGATGTCCGGCTCCCGATCCTATGGACACCGGTCAGGGCGATCAACAGCCTTATGGGCACGGGTTGTTCATGGCCCCGCACAGGCGGACAGTCCGCTCCCGCCCACGGGCACTCGGTCGCCCCGGCCCGCCCCGGCGGCGCTCCAGACCACCGCCACCCCCTACGCTCTCCTCCCATGCCGACCACCTCCGCACTCCTCGTCATCGACATGCAGAACGACACGGTGGCCCTCGCCCACCGGGCCGCAGAGACCGTCGCCGTCATCGCGGAGCTGCGCCGACGCGCCGCCGGGGCGGGCGCGTTGATCGTCACGGTGCAGGACGGCGGCGGTGGGCTCGACGTCGGCTCCGAGGGCTGGCAGGTGGTGCCCGAACTCGCCCCCGGAGCGGGGGAGCCGGTCGTCCGCAAGACCGCGCCGGACAGCTTCTTCGGCACCGGTCTCGACGCCCTGCTGCGGGCGCGCGGGATCACCGAGGTGGTCGTCACCGGGTTCGCCACCGAGATCTGTGTGGACACCACCGCACGCTCCGCGCTGAGCCACGGGTACGACCTGGTGCTGGTGGCGGACGGGCACACCACCTCCGTACGGGGCCCCGGCGACGAGGCGTACGCGACCCCGGACCGGTCGGTCGCGCACCACAACGAGATCTTCCGGAACCTCCGCCACCCCGGGCGCCGCATCCGGGTGCCGAACGCCTCCGAGGTGGACTTCACTTCCGGGGACAGTGTCCAAGTCGCGCAATGCGAGCCCGAGTTCGTACGCGCCACGCGGGCCTCGTACGACGTCATGGCCACCGAGTACGCGGCCCGGTTCGGCGCAGAACTGGACGCCAAGCCGCTGGAACGCGCGCTGCTCGCCGGGTTCGTGGACCTCGTACGGGAGACCGGCGGGGGCAGGCCGCTCGCCGACGTGGGGTGCGGTACGGGCAGGATCACCGGCCACCTGCGCGGGCTCGGCGCCGACGTCTTCGGAATCGACCTCTCGCCCGGCATGCTCGCGGTGGCACGGGCCGAACACCCGGACCTCCGGTTCGAGGAGGGCTCGATGCTCGCGCTCGACCTCCCCGACGGCTCCCTGGGCGGGCTCCTCGCCTGGTACTCGGTCATCCACATCACCGACGCCCTGCTCCCCGCCGTCTTCGCCGAGTTCCACCGCGTACTCGCCCCGGGAGCGCACCTGCAACTGGGCTTCCAGGCGGGCGACGAGACCCGCCACCGGACCGACGCCTGGGGACGCCCGATCGCCCTCGACTTCCACCGCCGCCGCCCGGAGACGGTCGCGGCCCTGCTCGCGGTGGCGGGCTTCGAGCCCCGCGTACGTACCGTGCGCGAAGCCGACACCGACGGGGAGTTCCCGGAGCCGACCCCGCAGGGATTCGTGTTGGCGCGGAAGCGGGTGCGTGCCTGAGAATCGCTCCATGCCCGACGCCGAACACGTGACCCGGTCCACGACCTCCCGCCGTAACAAGAGGGCGCCGATCTCACTTCCTCGGCCGATGCCGCAGCTGCCCCGGCGGATCTGGTCGGACGAGGACTGGGAGCGAATCCGGCTCGGCTACCGCGCCCAGGACATGGACGAGAAGTGGAACGTGTACGCGGAGGGCGACGTCGTCTCCCTGCACCGGAGCTGGACCGGTCACGGAATCTTCGCGGCGACCTTCGTGCCCGTCGACGGCGGCGGATGGCGGATCGCCGACGCCGTGGTCGAGCGTGACGCCGCGCGCTACAAGAACAGGGACGACGCCTACGACTGCGTCATGCTCGAAATGGTGATCAGCTCCGTCGTGCTGGGTGAGCCGGCGCACGACCTCCTGTCGCGACTGACTGCATTGACGCGTCGGGGACGGGACTCCGGCGATGCCTCGGCCGACATCATCCGGCACAGTGCCATCGGGCTCCGCTCGGACCCTCAGCCGCCCGGCCGGGGCCACTAGGCCGTGTGTCGAAAGTCCCGCCTGTCCGGCGACCGGGCGGCCGACGCCACTTTCGACACACGGCCTAGCGCGCACGGCCCGGTTCCGTACCGGTGACGGAGGGCCCGTTGTCAGTGGGGGGTGACAGGCTGTAGTCGCCATCCGAGAACGGGAGAGTCACATGGGTACGTGGGGCATCGGGCACTTCGACAACGACACGGCCGCCGACTTCGGCGGGAAGCTGGACGACAGCGACCCGGAGAAGCGCGCGGCGCTGATCGGACAGGCGCTGGAAGCAGCCGTGCACGCGGGCGCCGAGGGCTTCCTCGACAGCGACGAGGCGATGGAGGCGGTCGCCGCCGCCGCGCTGCTCGCTGCCCACTGCCCGGGCGGCGAACCGGTGGACACCCCGTACGGCCCCGACGAACCGGTGCCGTTGCCCGGCGGTGCCCCGTCGTCCGTGCTGCTCGGACTCGCGGTGCGGGCCCTCGACCAGGTCACCGCGGAGACGTCCGAGCTGCGCGAGCTGTGGGGGGAGAGCGCCGAGCCGGTGGAGTGGTTGGCGGGGATCGGACGCCTCAGAGCCGTGCTGGCGGCGGGGGCGCCCGTGTAGGAGGGGACGGGGGCAGTCGGCCGGCCGGGCCCCCTCCGCCGTCCGGCTGCCCGCCGCGACGAGCTCCGCCACGTCCAGCGTCACCTCCGCGCCGATCGACGCGGGCAGCGTGACCGTCTGGCCGGGGGCGTACACCTCGTGCCGGTCGTAGGACGAGCCGCCGGGTTCGGTGAGGACGTGGACCCGGCCGTGACGGCGGTCCAGGACCACGTACACCGGGACCTTGGCCTCCGCGTACACGGCCGGCTTCAGGTGGAGGTCGCTGCGGTAGTTGCTGGAGGTGACCTCCAGCACGAGACGGAAGATGGCCGGGTCGTAGCAGTGGTTTTCGGCCCGATGGGCGTCGAAGTCGGCGTCCACGAGGGCCAGATCGGGGATCACGTAGTCCTGCGGACCACCGGGGAGCCAGAGGCCGATGCCCTGGATGACCGCAGAGCCTCCGTCGTCGAGCCCTGCTGCGATGAAGGAGCGCATCAGCTTGGTGAGCGCACGCCCGTGCGGGCCGTCAGGGCGTGGACCCACGGTGATGACGCCTCCGATGATCTCGACCCGGTGGCCGGGAAGCTGCTCCATGAGCCTGTTGGCACTGTCGAGCAGGGACTCCGGCTCACCGTCACCGGCGTACTCGACTGCTGCCGCGGACATGGCGTCCCTCCTGGGTGCACTGGTGTCGAGAGCATCATGGCGGGTCGGACCGCTCCCCTCCGTCGCGAGGCCGCAAGATCACCCGCGAGGGTGAGGCGGTACGGCGACGGCCCCGCACACCGAGGTGTACGGGGCCGTCGTCCAGGTGCCAGGTGCCAGGTGCCAGGTGCCAGATGCCAGGCGCCGGGCGGTGAGCCGGGGTGCCGTGCTGGTTACAGCTTCTCGATGACGTAGTCGATGCAGGCGGTGAGGGCCTGGACGTCGGCCGGGTCGATCGCCGGGAACATCGCCACGCGCAGCTGGTTGCGGCCCAGCTTGCGGTACGGCTCGGTGTCCACGATGCCGTTGGCGCGGAGCACCTTGGCGATCGCGGCGGCGTCGATGTCGTCGGAGAAGTCGATCGTGCCGATGACCCGCGAGCGCTTCGCCGGGTCGGTGACGAACGGGGTCGCGTGCTTCGACTCCTCGGCCCAGCCGTAGAGGTGCTGGGAGGAGGCGAGGGTGCGGCCGGTCGCGAAGTCCAGGCCGCCCTGGCCGTTCAGCCACTTCAGCTGCTCGTTGAGCAGGAAGAGGGTGGAGAGGGCCGGGGTGTTGTACGTCTGGTTCTTGGTCGAGTTGTCGATCGCCGTGGGCAGCGAGAAGAACTCGGGGATGTGGCGGCCGGAGGCGTGGACGCGCGCCGCGCGCTCCAGGGCCGCCGGGGAGAACGCCGCGATCCAGAGGCCGCCGTCGGAGGCGAACGACTTCTGCGGGGCGAAGTAGTAGACGTCCGTCTCGGTGATGTCGACCGGCAGACCGCCGGCGCCCGAGGTGGCGTCGACCACGACGAGCGCGCCCTCGTCGGCACCGGCGACGCGCTTGATCGGCGCCGCGACACCCGTGGAGGTCTCGTTGTGGGTGAAGGCGTAGACGTCGACGCCCTCCTCGGCCTGCGGCTCCGGGTGGGTGCCGGGCTCGGAGGAGATCACGCTCGGGTCGGCCAGCCAGGGCGCGAGCTTCGCGGCCTTGGCGAACTTCGAGGAGAACTCACCGAAGTTCAGGTGCTGGGACTTCGTCTCGATGAGACCGTGCGTCGCGACGTCCCAGAACGCGGTGGACCCGCCGTTGCCGAGGACGACCTCGTACCCCTCGGGGAGGGAGAAGAGGCTGCGTACACCGTCACGCACCTCGCCGACCAGGTTCTTGACCGGGGCCTGGCGATGGGACGTACCGAGGAGAGAGGTTCCGGTGGCGGCCAGCGCGTCGAGCGCCTCCGTCCGCACCTTGGAGGGCCCGGCGCCGAAGCGTCCGTCGGCGGGCTTGATGTCAGCGGGAATCTGGATGTCGGCCACGAGTCGGAGCGTAGTCCCTCGGGGACGGGGCGAAAGCCCCTGTCCGGCCGGTGAGACGGACGCTCCGACCTGTGGACAACACGGCGGCCGGTGCGGTAAGCGGAATCGGCTCAGCCCAGGGTGACCGGGAGTTCGAAGAGGTCGTTCTGGGTCACGATCGGCTTGTTCCGCAGCTCGGTCGCGGGGACCGCGAGCTCCAGCTCCGGGAAGCGGGCGTACAGCGCGGGGAGCGCGACGGCCGCCTCCAGGCGGGAGAGTGCCGCACCCGGGCAGATGTGCGGGCCGTGGCCGAAGGAGAGGTGGCGGTTGGGGGAGCGGGTGAGGTCGAACTCGGCCGCGTCCGGGCCCCATTGCTTCTCGTCCAGGCTGAGCGCGGCGAACGAGACCATCAGGCCCTCGCCCTTCGGCAGCACCCGGTCGCCGATGGCGATGTCCTCGGTGGCGAAGCGGATGAGGACGTGCGAGGTCGGCGACGACCAGCGCAGCGTCTCCTCGATCGCACCCTCCCAGGTGGCCCCGCCCGAGAGGACCAGCGCCCGCTGCTCGGGGTGGGTCTGGAGGGCGACGACGGTGTTGACGATGAGGCTGATGGTGGTCTCGTGACCGGCGGCGATGATCAGTTTGAGGGTGTTGAGGATCTCGTCGTCGGTGAGGCGGTCGCCGTCCTCGGAAGCGTTCAGCAGCGCACCGGTCAGATCGTCGGCCGGGGACTCCTTCTTCTCCTCCAGGATGCGCGTGAACAGGGTGTGGATGTTCCCCATCACCTGCGGGACCTCGGCGGGCGGGGTCAGGTTGGAGAAGAACTTGTCGAAGAGTTCCTTCATCCGGGGCAGGTCCTCGGTGCCGATGCCCATCAGCTCGCTGATGACGTTCATCGGCAGCGGGTAGGCGAACTCGGCCTTCAGGTCGACGCTCTCGCCCGCCGGGCGCGCGGCGAGCCGGTCCAGCAGCTCGTCGGTGCGGGCCTGGATGCCCTCGCGGAGCCGTTCCACCCGGCGCACGGTCAGCGCCTGGGCGACCAGGCCGCGCAGCCGGCGGTGCTCGGCGCCGTCCGAGGTGAGCATGGTCTTCCCCGGGTTGACCAGGCCGATCAGCGGCCAGTCGGGGGCGATCTCACCGCGCTGCCAGGCGTTCCACACGTCGATGTCCTTCACCAGGCGCGGGTCCGTGAGGGCCGCCTTCGCCTCGGCGTGGTGGGTGACGGCGTAGATGTGGACCCCGCCGGGCAGCTCCACGGGGACGAGCGGACCGGCCGCGTGCAGCCGGGCGCTCTCGCCCCTGAGGTCGCCGACGAACATGTCGAGGACGATGCGCTCGTCGTCCTGCGCGCCGGTCGGTTCGGTGGTCGTCGCGGTCACCGCGTGCCTCCAAGGGCGGGAGTGGGTGTGAAGCGGACGGGCAGCTCCGTCAGGCCGCGCAGCCACGGCGACGGGCGCCGGGTGAGGTCCTCGGCCGGGACCGCGAGATCGACGTCGGGAAGCCGGTCGAGGATCGCCTCGATCGCCGTACGGGCGATGACCTCGGCGGTCTCCTGGGCGGGGAACGGGCAGCGGTGCTCACCGTGGCCGAAGGAGAGGAAGGCGTTGTTGCCGCCGGTCAGGGCGGAGCCGTCGGTCCGCACCTGGGGGTCGGCGTTGGCGGCGGCGACGCCGAGGATCAGCAGGTCACCGGCTTGGATGTGCTTCCCGCCGAGGTGGGTGTCGCGGCTCGCCCAGCGGCCGGCCACGTTCTGGGTGGGGGTGTCCTCCCACAGCACCTCGTTCATCGCCTCGGCGACGCTGTGCCGTCCGCCGGAGAGCGAGGCGGCGAACCGGTCGTCGGTGAGCATCAGCCGCAGCGAGTTGCCGATCCAGTCGGCGGTCGGCTGGTGCCCGGCGGCGAGCATGACCATGAGGTCGCGGGCCACCTCGTCGGCGGTGAACTCCCCGGTGTCGGCGAGCATCCGGGACGGCACGTCGTCCTCGGGGGCGGCGGACCGGTCGGCCACCAGCTGGATGACGGAACCGGCGATGTGACGCTGACCGGCGAGCGCGTCGGGCCCTCCGTTGATCATGTCGTTCATCGCCGTGACGAGGGCGGGGCCCTGGTCGTCCGCGAATCCGTACAGCTTGGCGAGGACCCGGACGGGCAGCAGCATCGCGTACGCGCCGATCAGGTCGCAGCTGCCCGCCGCGCAGAAGGCGTCGATCAGCTCGTCCGCGAACGCCTCGGTGTACGTGCGGAGTTCGAAGGGGTCGGCGGCCTCGAGCGCGGTGCTGATCACCTTCGAGCGGCGGCTGTGGCGCTCGCCGACGGTGTAGAGGATCGACGGCTGGTCCTTGCTGATCATCGGGTGCAGCGGCCAGTCGTCGGCGATGTTCGGCCACTGGTTCCAGATCTGCGAGTCCCGGGTGAACAGGGCCGGATCGGTGGTGACCTGGTGCAGCTCGCGGTAGCCCAGCACGAGCCACGCGGGCACGTCGCCGGGCAGCACGATCGGCGCCACCGGGCCGTGGTCCCGCCGCACCTCCCGGTACAGCTGGTGCGGCTCGGTGGCGAACCGGGGCCCGGACAGCGGTACGGGACCGAGGCCCTGGGCCGCACCCTGGCCGTGGTCGACGGGGCACGCGTTCACGAGGTGGACTCCGGGGTTCGGCCGGCCGCCTCGGAGGCGCCCGCGAGCGCCCCTTCCGGAGTCCGGGCGCGGGCGGCGGACAGCGCGTGGAGATGTTCGACCAGCGTGATCAGGACGTACTTGCTGGACGACCGGTCGCGGGCGTCGCACTCCACCAGCGGCACGTCCTCCGACAGGTCGAGGGCGTCCCGGATCTGCTGCTCGGTGTGGAGCGGGCCGCCGAAGTCGTTGCACGCCACGATGAACGGCGTGCCGTGGTGCTCCAGACGGTCGATGGCGTACCAGGAGTCCGCGAGCCGACGGGTGTCGACCAGCACGACGGCCCCCAGCGTGCCGGAGAAGAGGCGGTCCCACAGGAACCAGAAACGCTCCTGGCCGGGCGCCCCGAAGAGGTACAGCACCGAGCGCTCGTCCAGGGTGATGCGGCCGAAGTCGAAGGCGACCGTGGTGGACGCCTTCGACTGCACGCCGTCGAGGTGGTCGACGGCCTCGCCCGCGCGCGTCATCGTCTCCTCCGTGTTGAGCGGACGGATCTCGCTCACGGAACGGACCATGGTCGTCTTGCCCACGCCGAATCCGCCGACGACGACTATCTTCAGTCCGTTGTCGGCCGTCGCCCGCAGGGCGGCGCGGTCAGAGGTTGCGGAGTCCAACGAGCACCTGTTCCAGGATGTCGGGGTCGGGGAGCCGGTCCGCGACACGGGCGGTACGGGGATGGCGTGCGCTGATGCGGCCGGTGTCGAGCATGTCGCCGAGCATGATGCGGACGATGCCGACCGGCAGTTTCAGGGTCGCGGCGATCTCCACCACCGCGGTGGGGCGCTCGCACATCCGCAGGATCGCGACGTGCTCCGACTGCATGCCGGGCGCCGGCTCGCACTCGGAGACCACGAGCGTCACCAGGTCGAAGGCGTCGGAGTCCGTCCGGCTGCGGCCACCGGTGAGGGTGTAGAGCCGGTCGGGGGAGTCGTCACGACCGGGGCGGGGGCGCGGCACCGGGGGCATCAGACGGTGGTTCCCGCGTCGGTGCCCGGCCCGGTGCCCGCCCCGGCGGAACCGTCGGACGGGGCCGTCTCGCGCGGCGGGGCGACCAGGTGCTCGCCCAACTGCTCGACCAGCTCGCTCATGTTGTGCCCGACGAGGCCCACGTCGGAGTCCTCGGCGGCGACGACCGCCAGGTGGGCGCCCGTACCGGCCTCCACGATGAACAGCACCCCGCCGTAGAACTCGGCCATCGCCGACCGTACGCCGCCGCTGCCGTCGCCGAACTCGACGGACGCGCCGTGCGAAAGGCTCTGGATCCCCGCGGAGATCGCGGCGAGCTGGTCGGCCTGGTCCACGGAGAGCTCGGGGGTGCGGCACAGCTTCAGGCCGTCCCGGGAGAGCACGAGGGCGTGCCGGGCGCCGGGGGTGCGTTCGAGCAGGCCCTCCAGCAGCCAGTTCAGCTTCTCGTCGGTGGTCGCGGTCATCGGGTGTTGCCTTCCGGGAGGGGGGCGTTGGCCCGTACTGCCTGGCTGAATCTGCTGAAGCGCTCGGCCTGCCTCTTGGCGTCGTTCGCCCGGTCCCGGGGGGTGGCCGGATCGACGGGGGCGGTGGCCGCCGCGCGGGCTTCGGCGGCGGCGAAGGTGCGCCCACGCCGCCGGCGGGGCAGTCCGCTCTCGCCGAACTTCGGGAAGGAGCCGGTCGATTCGGCCTCGGACTCGGGGGCGGGCCCGCGGGTGCGCGTGTCGCCCTCGGCGACGGTCCCGGCGTCCTCGGTCGCGGTCCTGGCGTCCTCGGCCGGGCGGGCCGTGTCCTCGGGGGCCTGCGCCGCTTCGGCGTCCGCCGCCGAGTGGGTGGGCTCCGGCTCGGGAGTGCGGGACTCGGGGGCAGGAGGCTCCGGCGCGGTGGTGTCGCGCGTCTGCGCCTCGGGGGTACGGGGCTTCGGTACGGCGGCGGGGAGCGTCGGGGACGCGGCGCCCGCGGGCGTACGGGCGATGAGCTCCTGCGGCAGCATCAGCAGGGCGCCGGTGCCCCCGCGCGCGGACGGCCGGAAGGAGACCCGCAGCCCGTGCTTGCGGGCCAGGCGGCCCACGACGGCGAGACCGAGGCGGGTACCGGAGGGCGCGGCGACGCTCTCGCCCGGGGAGACGGCCGCTTCGGCGCGGCGCAGCTGCACGTCGCTCATGACGAGCCCGCTGTCCTCCACGGTGATCACCACACCGGACGGCACCTCTTCGACGTACACGTGCACTTCGGCGGTGGGCGGCGAGAAGTTGGCGGCGTTGTCGAGGAGTTCGGCGAGCGCGTGCATGACGCCCTCGGCCGCGTGACCGGCGATGGCCACGTCACTGGTCGAGTGGAGCCGGATGCGCCGGTAGCCGCTGATCCGGCCCATCGCGCCGCGCAGGATGGACTCCATCACGATCGGCCTGGCCCATCGGCGCCCCGAACGCGCACCGGTCAGGACGGCGACGGAGTCGGCGAGCCGGCCGGCCTGGGCGGTGCGGTGGTCCAGGTGGAGGAGGTCGCCGAGGACGTTCTCGTCGGTGTGCCGGTTCTCCATCTCCCGCAGGTCCGCCAGCATGCTGGTGGCCAGGGCCTGCATCCGGCTCGCCGCGTTGGCGCCCGTCGACAGGGCGGCGGACCGCTCCCGCTCGGCCTGGGCGAGGCGGGCGGAGAGCGCGGCCTTCTCGGCGGCGAAGCGCTCCCGGTCGGCCTCGTTCTCGGCGGTGCGCCGCGCGGTCTCCGCCGCCAGCCGCTCCTTGGCCGTGGCCGCCTCGGTGGTGGCCCGGGCGAGCGCGGTGGCCGCCTCGGAGGCGGCGCGGGTGGCCTCGGCGCGGGAGGTGGCCTTGATCCGGGCGGCCTCGGCGGTGAAGCGCTGCGCGTCGGCGGAGGCGGCCGACACCAGGCGGGTGGTCTCGTCGGTGAACCTCCGGCTGTCCGCCGCACGGGCCTCCCGCACCGCCCGCGCGGTGCCCAGCGCGTGGGCGGCGACGGCCGCGGCCACGGTCAGTGCGACGGCTGCCGCACCCGCCCCCCAGGCCAGGGGGGTCCGCACCGAAGCGGGGGCCACGACGGTGGCCCACGCGCACAGCGAGCCTGAGACGACTGCCGACACCAGCGCGGTGAGCGCGGTCGACCGGGTTGAGGGGCGCAATCGGAGTCCTCGGGGCGGACGGCACGGACGGCGCCGACCGGTCGGGCGGCGCGGCGGACGCGGCGGCAGGCGGGGCGTCGAGTGGGGGCGTCGGGCGGGGGGCGGAGGTTGGGGCGGTGGGGCGAGGCGATGGGGCGAGGCGGTCGGGAAACGGCTTTCGGCGCCTTCGTCGCGGAGGGTGAGAGAGCCGTGACAACTGGAGCTGATTCTTCCAGCGCAAGTCGTGCTCACTATAGGAGAATTGAGGGTCCTTTTGGGAAGTCATGGTGGCGTTCTCTGTTCGTTTCGTGTTGCCTATGGGGTTGTGCGGGCGGTGTTGTCCGAAGAGTGCGGGTACCCGCCCGGCATGCTGGTGCCATGGCCGAAACGCACGCTCTCAGTGACGCCCTGGCCCGGGACCTCCGCTCCGAGGTCCGGGGGGAGACCTCCTTCGACGCGACCTCCCGGGCGCTCACCACGATGGACGCCTCCAACTACCGGCGGGTCCCCCTCGGAGTCGTCTCCCCGCGCGACGCCGACGACGTCGCCACCGCCCTCGCCGTCTGCCGCGCCCACGGGGTGCCCGTCGTACCGCGCGGCGGCGGCACCTCCATCGCGGGCCAGGCCACCGGCACCGGCATCGTCCTCGACCTCACCCGGCACCTCGACGCGATCGTGGAGCTGGACCCCGGATCCCGTACGGCCGTCGTCCAGCCCGGCGTCGTCCTCGACGACCTGCGGGCCGCCGCCGCCCCGCACGGGCTGACCTTCGGCCCCGACCCCTCCACCCACAGCCGCTGCACCCTCGGCGGCATGATCGGCAACAACTCCTGCGGCGCCCACTCCGTCGCCTGGGGCACCACCGCCGACAACGTCCACGCCCTCACCGTCGCCCGCTACGGCGGAGACACCCTGCGCCTCGGCCGCGGCTGGGGGGCGGAGAGCGCCGGCCCCGGCGCGGGCCGGGCGGGCGGCGCCCCCGCCGGGCTGCGGGAGTTCACCGACCGCCACCTCGCCCCGCTCCGTACCGGTTTCCCCGACCTCCCGCGCCGCATCTCCGGCTACGCCCTCGACGCCCTGCTCCCCGAACACCCCGGCGGACCCGACCTCGCCCGCGCCTTCTGCGGCAGCGAGGGGACCCTCGCCGTCGTCACCGAGGCCACCGTCCGGCTGGTCGAAGCCCCGCCCGCCCGCGCCCTCGCCGTTCTCGGCTACCCGGACGAGGCCGCCGCCGCCGAGGCCGCCGCCGGGCTCCTCGCCCACGGCCCGCTCACCGTCGAGGGCATGGCCGCCGACCTCGTCCGCCCGTCCGCCGGAGGCGGCGGGGAGCTCGCCGGGCTGCCCCGGGGCGGCGCCTGGCTCTTCGTGGAGACCGGCGGCGCCACCCCCGCCGAAGCCCACGACCGGGCCATCCGCATCGTGCGCGCGGCCGACGCCCTCGACGCGGCCGTCGTCACCGACCCCGCCGGACAGCGCGCCCTGTGGCGCATCCGCGAGGACGCCGCCGGGACCGCCACCCGGATGCCCGACGGCACCGAAGCCTGGCCCGGCTGGGAGGACTGCGCGGTGCCGCCCGCCCGACTCGGGCCCTACCTCCGCGAGTTCCGCGCCCTGCTCGCCGAACACGGGCTGCGCGGAACCCCGTACGGCCACTTCGGCGACGGCTGCATCCACGTCCGCATCGACTTCGACCTGCTCACCCCCGACGGCACCGCCCGCTTCCGCCGCTTCTCCGAGGACCAGGCCCGCCTCGTCGCCGCCCACGGTGGATCGCTCAGCGGCGAACACGGCGACGGACAGGCCCGCGCCGAACTCCTCCCCCTCATGTACGGTCCCGAACTCGTCGCTCTCTTCGCCGAGTTCAAGGACCTCTGGGACCCCTTTGGCGGGATGAACCCCGGGATGCTGGTCCGCCCGGACCCGCTCGACACCAATCTCCGCTTCGCCGTCCTGCCCCGCCGCCCGGTCGACGTCGCCTTCGGATACCCGCAGGACGGCGGCGACTTCACCGCCGCCGTGCGCCGCTGCGTGGGCGTCGCCAAGTGCCGTACGACGGCGGCGCCCGGCGCGGGCGTCATGTGCCCCTCCTTCCGCGCCACCGGCGAGGAGCAGCACTCGACGCGCGGCCGGGCCCGGCTCCTCCACGAGATGCTGGCGGGCGAGATCGTCACCGACGGGTGGCGCTCGACGGAGGTCCGCGACGCGCTCGACCTCTGCCTCTCCTGCAAGGGGTGCCGCAGCGACTGCCCGGTGGGCGTCGACATGGCCACGTACAAGGCGGAGTTCCTCCACCACCACTACCGGGGCCGGATCCGCCCCGCCGCCCACTACGCCCTGGGCTCGCTGCCCCGCTGGCTGCGCCTCGCCGCCCCCGTCGCCCCCCTGCTCAACACCCTCGCCCGGATCCGCCCGCTCGCCGCGCTCGCCAAGCGCCTGGCGGGCATCGCCCCCGAGCGCCCGATCCCGGCGCTGGCGCGCGAGCCGTTCACACGGTGGGCGGGGGCCGGTGCGGCGGGGGCCGGTGCGGCCGGGGCGGGTGCGGACGGGGCCGGTGGGGACGCGGCCGACGCGGACCGGACCGGCGCGGACCGGGCCGGTGCGGACGGCGGCCGGGAGGTCCTGCTGTGGCCCGACACCTTCACCACGTACCTCTCCCCGCAGGTCGGCCACGCCGCCGTCCGCGTCCTGGAGTCCGCCGGGCGGACCGTCCGCCACCCGGGCCCGGGGCTCTGCTGCGGGCTGACCTACGTCTCCACCGGCCGCCTCGACCGCGCCCGTACCGTCATGCGGCGCACCCTGGACCGGCTCGGCCCCTCCCTCGGGGGCTCGTCCGGCCGCCCTCTCGTCGTCCTCGAACCGAGCTGCGCCGCAGCGCTCCGCACGGACCTCCCCGAACTCCTCCCCGACGACCCGCGCGCCGCCGAACTCGCCGCATCCGTACGGACCTTCGCCGAGTACCTGGAGGAGTACGCCCCCGACTGGGAGCCGCCCCGGCTGGACCGCGCGGTGACCGGCCAGACCCACTGCCACCAGCACGCCGTCCTCGGCGACGCCGCCGACCGCCGCCTGCGCGAACGGGCCGGACTCGACGGCGGGCTGACCGGCGGCTGCTGCGGCCTGGCGGGCAACTTCGGCTTCGAGAAGGGCCACTGGGACGTCTCGGTGGCCTGCGCGGAGGAGCGGCTGCTGCCCGCCGTACGGTCGGCGGCCCCGGGTACGGAGATCCTGGCGGACGGCTACTCCTGCCGCACCCAGCTGGAGCAGCTGGCGGGGGTGCGGGCCAAGCATCTCGCCGAGCTGCTCGCGGAGGGGCTGGCGGAGGGGCTGGAAGGAGAGGGCGGCGTGCACGAGGGGTAGCGGCACTTCCCGTGTTCTCAGCCGGGCTGCTCCTCCTCGTGGCCGCCCCCGCCCGCGACGATCTCCCGCGCCAGCGCCACGAGCCGCGGAAGCGCCGGGTGCCCCGGGCCGTCGCGGCGGGCGAGCAGGACGGGCAGCGGCGGGGCGTCGGTCAGCGGGACGAAGACGACCCCCGCGTGCGGGTGCATGTCGGCGGTGGACGCGGCGGAGACGCCCGAGCCGTGTCCGGCGGCGATGGCGGTGAGCCAGTCGTCGGTGTTGGCGACGGTCAGGGTGGCGGCGGGGCATGCGCCGGGGGGCCAGAGGCCGGGCGTGGTGGTGCCGGACACCGTGTTCAAGACCACCGGCCCCGCCGCCAGGTCGGCGAGGGAGAGCGCGGCGCGACCGGCGTACGGGCCGTCCGCGGTGACCGCCGCGACGCGGTCCTCGCTGAACAGCGCCTCGGTGACCAGCCCCGGCGCGTCCACCGGGCCGCGCAGCAGCGCCGCGTCCACCTCGCCCCGGGTGAGCCCGGCCGTACGGTCGTCGATGCGCAGCAGCTCCAGCGGGGTTCCCGGATACCGCGCCTGCCAGGTCCGCAGCAGCGGTGTGGTGTACGGGCCGAACGCCGACCATGCGTGCCCGAGCCGCAGCGGCCTGCGCCGCGGGCGCCCGGTGCCCGTCGCGTCGTCGAAGGCGCTGACCGCGAGAGCCGCCTTGTCCCGGAAGGCGACGCCCTCCGGGGTGAGGACCAGGTGGTGGGTGGAGCGGTCGACGAGCCGGGTGCCGAGGTGGGCCTCCAGCGAGGCGAGGGTCCGGGAGACGGCGGGCTGGGTGAGGCCTAGGCGCTCGGCGGCCCGGGTGACGTTGCGTTCGTCGGCGACGGCGAGGAAGGCCCGCAGGTGGCGCAGCTCGATGGGGCGACCGGTTCCGGTCCGTGTGGGGTCGGCACCGGCGGCCCGCCGCTCCGCGCGGGCGTCCTGGCGTCTCGTACCGTCGCCGTCCTGCTGTTCCCTGCTCATGCGTGCGGAGCATAACCGGAGCGCAGAAGGCATTTCACGCGCGGCGCGCGGCTGCCTACGGTGGCGCATTGGGCTGCGCCCGCATAGTCCCGTGCAATGCACTTCGTGGTGCATTACATTGTACCGAGGGGATGTGTTCCGCTGCCCCTCCCGCACCATCCGGAAGGCCAACCCAGTGAACGACCAGCGCAGCGCCGTGGAGCCGGCCGCAGCCGTCACCGTCCCCGAGGCGGTGACCGCCCTGGACGGAGCACCCGACGCCCCCACCGGCGGTCCGCACGGCTCCGGGCAGCCGACGGGGCGCGGCGGAGCGCTCGTGTCGGTCGGACTCGTCGTCGGCGGCGTCGTCTCGGTCCAGTTCGGCTCGGCGGTCGCCGCCCTGCTGATGCCCCGGGCCGGTGCGTTCGGCGTGGTCACCCTGCGCCTGCTGGTCGCCGCCGTGGTGCTGCTGGCCGTCTGCCGCCCCAAGGTGCGCGGCTACACCCGCGCCGACTGGGGCACCGTGGTGGCCTTCGGCGTCGCGATGGGCGCGATGAACAACCTCTTCTACCAGGCGCTCGACCGCATCCCCCTCGGCATCGCGGTCACCCTGGAAGTGCTCGGCCCGCTCGCCCTCTCCGTCATCGCCTCCCGCCGCCTGATCAACCTTCTCTGGGCGGGTCTCGCACTCGTCGGAGTGGCCCTCCTCGGCGGCGCGGGAGGCTTCGGCCGGCTCGACCTGTTCGGCGCCGGACTCGCCGTCGCGGCCGGAGTGATGTGGGCCCTGTACATCGTCTTCAGCGCCCGCACCGGCCGCCGCTTCCCGAAGGCGGACGGCCTGGCCCTCGCCATGGCCGTCGCCGCCCTCCTCTCGCTGCCCCTCGGCATCGCGGAGTCCGGTACGAAGCTGGCCGTCCCGACCACCGTCCTGCTCGGCGCCGCGGTCGCCCTGCTCAGCTCCGTACTCCCCTACACCCTGGAGATGATGGCGCTCCGCCGCCTGCCCGCCTCCACCTTCGCCGTCATGATGAGCCTCGAACCGGCCATCGCCTCGCTGGCGGGCTTCCTCATCCTGGACCAGGCCCTCTCCACCACGGACGCCCTCGCCATCGCGCTCGTCATCGGCGCGAGCGTCGGGGCGGTACGGGGACCGAGTGGCGGGGCGCGGAAGAGGAAGCGGCGGGAGGCGTAACGGCCTCGGCGAGGAGCGGAGCGGGCCGGGCGTTCCGGGGTGCGGTGGCACCCCCGGGACGCCCGGCCCGCTGTCGGTGGGGCGGGTGGGGCGTGTGAGGATGCCCGGCGACCCCCCTGAGATCCTTGTGCTTCACGCGGCCGACGCGCCCTTCGGGACCCGCACCGACCGGTTCGTGCCCGTTCGGCGAAGGAGCAGTGGGGACAGATGGAGGACCGGCCGGAGCCGTTTCTGATGTGGGTCGAGGACGTGTTCACCCATAGCCAGGGCCGCTCGCTCCTCGCCACCGGCCGGATCGAGCGGGGCCGGGTCCTCGTCGGCGACGAGGTGGAGACCGTCGGTGCGGGAGGCGGCACGACCGTCCGCGTCGCCGGGATCGAGGGGTCGGGTCGCAAGCCCGTGCCGGTCGGAGAGGCGGGCTGGAACGTCGGCCTCCTGCTGCCCCACTCCGTGGCGGACACGATCGAGCGGGGGCAGGTCCTCGCCCGGCCCGGGTCGATCGGCGTGTACGACACCTTCACCGCGGACATCGTCCTGTCGGCGGAGGTGGAGATGGAGGCGGGGGAGCACGGCGGCGCGGAGATCCACGACGGTGACGCGTGCACCTTCTATTTCGGCTCCGACGGGGTTCGGGGCACCGTGGCGCTGCCGTCCGGGACGGACGTACTCCGCCCGCTGCACACGGCGCGTGCGACGGTCGCCCTGCACGAGGTCGTGGCCCTGGAGAGCGGGTGGCACTTCGCCTTCCGCCACCGCGGGCGCGCCGCCGGAACGGGGACGGTGGCGGGGCTCATCCCCTGAACCGGGGGCCGCCTCGGCGCGCCGGTGCGGCGCGCGCGGTGGCGCCGCCGGCCGCTGCCTCGCGCGGACACCGGCACCGACGCGTCGGCGGGGCCGGCGACGTCATCCGGCCAACCGCAGTACCAGCTCGTCGATCTCCTCTCCCCGCGCGTTCGCGAAGCCCCGTTCCCCGCGGACGACCTCGAAGCCGCACTTCTGCAGGACCCGTACCGATCCGGTGTTGTCGGCCGCCGCCCTGGCGAACAGCGGGCGCTCGGCGACCTCTTCGAGCAGGATCCGCAACGCGGCGGTCGCGATGCCCCGTCCCCAGTAGGAGCGATCGACGACACAGGTGACCTCCCGCTGGTCCGGCTCGCCGTACACGGCGACGTGCCCGACCACGTCGCCGTCCGCGAGCACGGTGCGGGTGACCACGTCGGGCGTGGCGGAGACGCGCTTCCAGTGGGCGTCGAAGTGAACCCGGTCCGTCGGGTCCTCGGCGGTGAAGGCCGCCATCCGATTCGATTCGGGGTCGCTCATGTGCCGGAAGAACACGGGCAGATCGCTGGGGTGCACGGGCCGCAGGGAGACGTCCATGGAGGTCATGGGCCCGACCCTGACCACTCGGCGGAAGGAGCTGGGGCGCCAGTGTCAGAAAATCATGCAAGCACGCTTGCTTGTTTCTCCGGCCGCTGCCATGCTCCGGGGCACCACGCCATGCCCCGAGGGGAGCGCACGTGTCCGATGCCATCGCCGTGATCGACGATCTGCGGGACGAGAGCGAAGAACTCGACGCTCTGGTAGCGGAGTTGAGTAACGAGGAGTGGGCGAGAGCGACCCCCGCACCCGGCTGGACGATCGCCCACCAGATCGCGCATCTGACCTGGACCGACGGGGTCGCCGTGACCGCCGCGACGGACCCCGGGGCGTTCGGGGCGGAGGTGGAGGCCGCGCTCGCCGCGCCGGAGAGCTTCGTGGACGAGGCCGCCGGGGCCGCTGTCGCCGCCGCGTCCCCCGCCGAGCTGCTGCGGCGGTGGCGGGCCGGGCGGGAGCGGCTGCAGGAGGTGTTGCGGGAGGCCGTTCCCGGTACCCGCATTCCCTGGTACGGGCCGCCGATGAGCCTCGCCTCGATGGCGACCGCCCGGCTCATGGAGACCTGGGCGCACGGGCAGGACGTCGCCGACGCGCTCGGGGTCGTCCGGGCGCCGACCGGGCGGTTGCGGCATGTCGCCAGGATCGGCGTACGCGCCCGGGACTACGCCTACTTCGTGCGGGGGGCCACCCCGCCGGGCGAGGAGTTCCGGGTCGAACTCGAAGCTCCGGACGGCGGATTGGTCGCGTTCGGGCCGGAGAGCGCGGCGCAGCGGGTGACCGGGCCGCTGCTGGACTTTTGCCTGCTGGTGACGCGGCGCGCCCACCGGGACGATCTCGCGCTGCGGGCGGTCGGTGACGGGGCGGACGGCTGGCTGGACATCGCGCAGGCCTTCGCCGGGCTGCCTGGCGCGGGGCGCGCCCCGCGCGGGGGCAAGGGCACGGGCGGGGGCAAGGACGCGGGCGGGGGCAGACGAGAAGGCGAGTCCGGTCCTTCGAACGCCTCTGGGAGCGATGCCATATGACCATCCCGCCCGCACGGTCCACCTCCGCGCAGACCCCCGCCGCGCCGCCCGGCCCCGTCGACGCACCCGCCCTCCCCGGCCCCGCCCCCGTCACCCTGGCGCCCGCCGTCGAGATCCCCGTCTCCGTCACCGAGCCCGCCCGCACCCACCCGCTCGATCCGCCCGCGCCCACCCCGCTCCGCATCGGCAACGCCTCCGGGTTCTACGGCGACCGGTTCGACGCGATGCGCGAGATGGTGACCGGCGGCCCGCTCGACGTCCTCACCGGCGACTATCTCGCCGAGCTCACCATGCTCATCCTCGGCCGCAGCCGCCTGAAGGACCCCTCGCGCGGGTACGCGACCACCTTCCTGCGGCAGCTCGAGGAATCGCTCGGGCTGGCACACGAGCGCGGGGTGAAGATCGTCACCAACGCGGGCGGCCTCAACCCGGCCGGACTCGCTGACGCTGTGCGGGAGTTGGCCGACAAGCTCGGCATTCCGGTGCGGGTCGCGCACGTGGAGGGCGACAGCCGGCCGGTGCCCGAGGGGTTCCTCACCGCCAACGCGTACCTCGGCGGCGCCGGGATCGCCGCCTGCCTGCGGGCGGGCGCGGACGTCGTCGTCACCGGGCGGGTCACCGACGCCGCCCTGGTCACGGGGCCCGCCGCCGCCCACTTCGGCTGGGGCCCCGACGACCTGGACGCCCTCGCCGGGGCCGTCGTCGCCGGGCACGTCCTGGAGTGCGGTACCCAGGCCACCGGCGGGAACTACGCCTTCTTCGGCGACCACGACGTACGCCGCCCCGGCTTCCCGATCGCCGAGATCCACGCGGACGGCTCGTCCGTCATCACCAAGCACCCCGGCACCGGCGGGGTGGTCGATCTCTCCACCGTCACCGCGCAGTTGCTGTACGAGACCGGGGGCGCCCGGTACGCCGGACCCGACGTCACCGCCCGCCTCGACACCGTACGGCTCGTCCAGGAGGGCCAGGACCGGGTCGGGATCAGCGGGGTACGGGGCGAGGCGCCGCCGCCCACGCTGAAGGTCGGGCTCAACCGGCTCGGCGGCTGGCGCAACGAGGTCGTCTTCGTCCTCACCGGACTCGACATCGAGGCCAAGTCCCGTCTGGTGCGGGAGCAGTTCGCCGACGCGCTCGACCGGTCCGGGAAACCGCCCGCCGAGGTCCGCTGGGAACTCGCCCGCACCGACCACCCCGACGCGCCCACCGAGGAGACCGCCAGCGCGCTGCTCCGGCTCGTGGTGCGCGACCGGGACGCGGAGGCGGTCGGCCGGGCCGTCTCCGGGGCCGCCGTGGAGCTGGCCCTCGGCAGCTACCCCGGGTTCCACGTCACCGCCCCGCCCGGGAAGGGCGCCCCGTACGGGGTCTTCGAGGCGGCCCACGTACCGGCCTCCGAGGTCGAGCACACCGCCGTGCTGCCGGACGGGACACGGCAGGTGGTGCCCGCGCCCGCGCTGACCCGGGTGCTCGACCTCGTACCGGTGGAGGTCCCGCTGCCGCCCGCGCCGGAGCCGGAGGCGACCCGGAGCGTGCCGCTCGGGCTGCTCGCCGGGGCGCGCAGCGGCGACAAGGGCGGGGACGCGAACGTCGGGGTGTGGGTGCGCGACGACCGCGCCTGGCCGTGGCTCGCGCACGAGCTGACCGTGGAGCGCTTTTGCGAACTCCTCCCGGAGACGGCCGGGCTGGAGGTCGAACGGCATGTGCTCCCGCGGCTGCGGGCGGTGAACTTCGTCGTCCGCGGACTGCTGGGCGAAGGGGTCGCCGCGCAGGCCCGGTTCGACCCGCAGGCCAAGGCGCTGGGGGAGTGGCTGCGCTCGCGCCACCTCGCCGTACCGGTCTCACTCCTCGACCCGGCGACCTGAGCCCGCCTCCGCTGCCCGTAATCCCGCACCGATCGCCCGTACCCCCGTACCGATCCATCGCACCGGAGGTCACCGCATGACCGTCCTGCCCACCGGGCTCGACACCGCCGGACCCGAGTACGCCGCCAACCGGGCCGCCCTCCTCGCCAAGCTCGACGACCTCGCGGCCGAGCACGCGAAGGCGCTGGCCGGGGGCGGTGAGAAGTACGTGGCGCGGCACCGTTCGCGCGGGAAGCTGCCCGCCCGCGAGCGGATCGAGCTCCTGATCGACCCGGACACCCCGTTCCTGGAACTGTCGCCGCTGGCCGGCTGGGGCAGCGACTACACCGTGGGCGCCTCGCTCGTCACCGGGATCGGGGTGGTGGAGGGCGTCGAGTGCCTGATCACCGCCAACGACCCGACCGTACGCGGCGGCGCCTCCAACCCGTGGACCCTGAAGAAGGCGCTGAGGGCCAACGAGATCGCCTTCGCCAACCGGCTGCCCTGCGTCAGCCTGGTGGAGTCCGGAGGCGCCGACCTGCCCTCGCAGAAGGAGATCTTCATCCCCGGCGGCGCGCTCTTCCGCGACCTCACCCGGCTCTCCGCCGCCGGAATCCCCACCGTGGCCGTGGTGTTCGGCAACTCCACCGCCGGAGGCGCGTACGTCCCCGGGATGTCCGACCACACCGTCATGATCAAGGACCGGTCCAAGGTCTTCCTCGGCGGGCCGCCGCTGGTGAAGATGGCGACCGGCGAGGAGAGCGACGACGAATCGCTCGGCGGCGCCGGGATGCACGCCCGCACCTCCGGGCTCGCCGACCACTTCGCCGTGGACGAGCACGACGCGCTGCGGCAGGCCCGCCGGATCGTCGCCCGCCTCAACTGGCGCAAGGCGCACGTCGATCCGGGCCCCGCCGAACCGCCGAAGTACGACGAGGAGGAACTGCTCGGCATCGTGCCGGGCGACCTGAAGGTGCCGTTCGACCCGCGCGAGGTCATCGCCCGGCTCGTCGACGGCTCCGACTTCGACGCCTTCAAGCCGCTCTACGGCACCAGCCTGGTCACCGGCTGGGCGCGGCTGCACGGCTACCCGGTCGGCATCCTCGCCAACGCGCAGGGAGTGCTCTTCAGCGCCGAGTCGCAGAAGGCCGCCCAGTTCATCCAGCTCGCCAACCAGCGCGACATCCCGCTGCTCTTCCTGCACAACACCACCGGCTACATGGTCGGCAAGGAGTACGAGCAGGGCGGCATCATCAAGCACGGCGCGATGATGATCAACGCGGTCTCCAACTCCAGGGTCCCGCACCTCTCCGTGCTGATGGGCGCCTCCTACGGGGCCGGCCACTACGGCATGTGCGGACGCGCCTACGACCCCCGCTTCCTCTTCGCCTGGCCCAGCAGCAAGTCCGCCGTGATGGGCCCGCAGCAGCTCGCGGGCGTCCTCTCCCTCGTCGCCCGCGCCTCGGCCGCCGCCAAGGGCCGCCCGTACGACGACGAGGCCGACGCCGGGCTGCGCGCCCTGGTGGAGCAGCAGATCGAGGCCGAGTCGCTGCCGGTCTTCCTCTCCGGGCGGCTCTACGACGACGGGGTCATCGACCCCCGCGACACCAGGACCGTCCTCGGGATGTGCCTGTCCGCGATCCACACGGCCCCCGTCGAAGGCGCCCGCGGCGGCTTCGGCGTCTTCCGGATGTGAGCCGCGGCAGGACCAGGAGCGCCGTGAGAACAGAGAGGACTGAGAGGACTGACGTGATCACTTCCCTGCTCGTCGCCAACCGCGGCGAGATCGCCTGCCGGATCTTCCGCACCTGCCGGGCGCTCGGCATCACCACCGTCGCCGTGTACTCCGACGCGGACGCCGGCGCCCTGCACGTCCGCGAGGCCGACCTCGCCGTACGGCTGCCGGGCGCGGCGCCCGCCGACACCTACCTCCGCGGCGACCTGATCGTCGCCGCCGCGCTGGCTGCGGGGGCCGACGCCGTGCACCCCGGGTACGGCTTCCTCTCCGAGAACGCCCCCTTCGCCGCCGCCGTGCAGGACGCCGGGCTCACCTGGGTCGGCCCGCCGGTCAAGGCGATCGAGCAGATGGCGTCGAAGACCCGCGCCAAGGAGCTGATGGCCGCCGCCGAGGTCCCGCTGCTCGCCCCCGTCGACCCGGCCGCCGCGACCGAGGAAGACCTGCCGCTGCTGCTCAAGGCGGCGGCGGGCGGCGGTGGCCGCGGGATGCGGATCGTGCGGGAACTCGGCTCGCTGCCCGCCGAGTTGACGGCCGCCAGGGCCGAGGCGGAGTCCGCGTTCGGGGACGGCGAGGTGTTCGCGGAACCGTACGTGGAGCGAGGCCGGCACGTCGAGGTGCAGGTGATGGCCGACGACCACGGCACCGTCTGGGCGCTCGGCACCCGCGACTGCTCCCTCCAGCGCCGCCACCAGAAGGTCGTCGAGGAGGCCCCCGCGCCCGGCCTCGGCGAGGAGCTGCGGGCCCGGCTGCACGACGCGGCGGTGGCCGCCGCACGGGCCGTCGGCTACCGGGGCGCGGGGACCGTGGAGTTCCTGGTCTCCGCCGACGGGCGGCCGTACTTCCTGGAGATGAACACCCGCCTCCAGGTCGAACACCCCGTCACCGAGGCGGTGTTCGGCCTCGACCTGGTCGCCCTCCAGCTGCGGACCGCCGAGGGCGAGCCGCTGCCCGCCGCCGGGCCGCCCGCCCCCGAGGGGCACGCCGTGGAGGCCCGGCTCTACGCCGAGGACCCCGCCCACGACTGGCGCCCGCAGACCGGGCTCCTGCACGCGCTCGACCTGCCCGGCGAACCGGGGGTCCGCCTGGACACCGGCTACACCGGCGGCGACACCATCGGGGTGCACTACGACCCGATGCTCGCCAAGGTCGTCGCCCACGCCGCCACCCGCACCGAGGCCGTCCGCCTCCTCGCCCGCACCCTGGAACGCGCCCGCGTCCACGGCCCGGTCACCAACCGGGACCTGCTGGTCCGCTCCCTGCGCCACCCCGACTTCCTCGCCGCCCGCCTCGACACCGGCTTCTACGACCGCCACCTCGCCGCCCTCACCCCCGCCCCCGACGAGGCGGCCGTCCGCCGTGCCGCCCTGGCCGCCACCCTCGCCGACGCGGCGGCCCGTACGGCGGGGGGAGCGGTACGGACGACCGACGCGGCGGCCCGTACGGCGGGGGAAGCGGTACGGACCCCGGCGCACGCCGCCGTACCCGCCCGCTTCGGCGCCTGGCGCAACCTCCCCTCCCAGCCGCAGACCAAGCGCCACCGCGCCGAGCCCGACGCCGGGGAGTACGAGACCGCCTACCGGGCCACCCGCACGGGCCCCGTCCCGCACGAGGCGCCCGGCATCCGCGTGACGGAGGTCCGCCCCGACCGGGTCGCCCTCGAACTCGACGGTGTCACCCGCAGATTCGCCGTCACCGTCCACGGCGACCAGGTGTACGTGGACACGGCGGACGGCTCCCACGCCTTCACCGCCCTGCCCCGCTTCACCGATCCCGCCACCCGCAGCGAACCCGGCTCCCTGCTCGCCCCCATGCCCGGCACCGTCGTCCGCCTCGCGGAAGGGCTGGCGGCCGGGTCCGCCGTCGAGGCCGGGCAGCCGCTGATCTGGCTGGAGGCGATGAAGATGGAGCACCGCATCCTCGCCCCCGCCACCGGCACCCTCACCGCGCTCCACGCCGCGCCGGGCCTCCAGGTGGAGGTCGGCGCACTGCTCGCCGTCGTACAGGACACGCCCCACGTCCAGGACACGCCCGAAGAGGAACCCCACGCCCAGGAGGAACCGCAGCCATGAGCACCGTCCTCGAATCCGCCGAGCACCAGGCGCTCCGCGCCGCCGTCGCCGCCCTCGGCAAGCGCTACGGGCGCGCCTACCTGACCTCCGTCGTCGCGGAGGGCCGGCACACCGACGAACTCTGGTCGGATGCCGCCAAGTCCGGCTACCTCGGCGTGAACCTCCCCGAGGAGTACGGCGGTGGCGGCGCCGGGATGGCGGAACTCTCCATCGTGCTGGAGGAGTTGGGGGCCGCCGGTGCCCCGTTGCTGATGATGGTGGTCTCCCCGGCGATCTGCGGCACGGTGATCGCCCGCTTCGGCACCGAGGCGCAGAAGCGGCAGTGGCTCCCCGGGCTCGCCGACGGCAGCGTCACCATGGCCTTCGGGATCACCGAGCCGGACGCCGGATCCAACGCGCACCGGATCACCACCACCGCCCGCCGCGACGGCGACGACTGGCTGCTCACCGGCCGGAAGGTCTTCGTCTCGGGCGTCGACATCGCCGACGCCACGCTCGTCGTGGGCCGCACCGAGGACGCCCGTACCGGGAAGCTCAAGCCCTGCCTCTTCATCGTCCCGCGCGACGCCCCCGGGTTCGGGCGCTCGCAGATCGACATGGAACTCCACGCCCCGGAGAAGCAGTTCGAGCTGGTCCTCGACGACGTACGGCTGCCCGCCGAGGCGCTCGTCGGCGACGAGGACGCCGGGCTGCTCCAGCTCTTCGCCGGGCTCAACCCCGAGCGCATCATGACCGCCGCCTTCGGTATCGGCATGGGCCGGTACGCGCTCGGCCGGGCCGTCGAGTACGCGAAGACCCGCCAGGTGTGGAAGACCCCGATCGGTGCCCACCAGGCCGTCGCCCACCCGCTCGCCGTCGCCCATGTCGAACTCGAACTGGCCCGGCTGATGATGCAGAAGGCCGCCGCCCTCTACGACGCGGGCGACGACATCGGCGCGGGCGAGGCCGCCAACATGGCCAAGTACGCGGCCGGGGAGGCGTGCGTGAAGGCCGTCGACCAGGCGGTGCACACTCTCGGCGGCAACGGCCTCACCCGCGAGTACGGGCTCGCCTCGCTCATCACCGCCGCCCGCGTCGCCCGGATCGCCCCGGTCAGCCGGGAGATGATCCTCAACTACGTCTCCCACCAGTCGCTGGGCCTGCCGAAGTCGTACTGACCCCCGCCAGAAGATCCGCGCCGAGAAGTACCGCTTCCAGCCGCCCACCGCGTCGACAGGGGACCGCCATGGTGTTCCGCAGCGAGTACGCAGACGTCGCCCTCCTCAGCACACCCATCCACGAAGCCGTCCTCGGCCGGGCCGCCGAGTTCGGGGAGACCGCCGCGCTGGTCGACGGCACGAACGGGATGACCCTCACCTACGCCCAACTCGACCACTTTCACCGGCGGATCGCCGCCGCGCTCGCCGAGGCCGGGCTCCGCAAGGGCGACGTCCTCGCCCTGCACAGCCCCAACACCATCGCCTACCCGCCCGTGTTCTACGGGGCGACGCGCGCGGGTGCCTCCGTCACCACGGTCCACCCGCTGGCCACCGCCGAGGAGTTCGCCAAGCAGCTCACCGACGCCTCCGCGCGCTGGATCGTCACCGTCTCCCCGCTCCTGGACACCGCCCGCCGGGCTGCCGAACGGGCGGGCGGGATACGGCAGATCTTCGTCTGCGACGCCGCCGAGGGGTACACCTCGGTGCTCGACATGCTCGGTTCCACCGCCCCCGAACCGCGGGTGGAGATCGACCCGGACGAGGACGTCGCCGTGCTGCCGTACTCCTCCGGCACCACCGGCGCCCCCAAGGGGGTGATGCTGACCCACACCTCCATCGCCACCAACCTGGAGCAGCTCCAGCCGTTGGCCCCTCTCGTCCAGGATGAGCCAGTTCTGGCCGTATTGCCCTTTTTTCATATCTACGGGCTCACCGCGCTGATGAACGGGCCGCTCCGGCACGGGGCGACCGTGGTGGTGCTGCCCCGCTTCGACCTGGACCAGTTCCTGGCCGCCATCGAGAAGCACCGGATCGCCGGACTGTACGTGGCCCCGCCCATCGTGCTGGCCCTCGCCAAGCACCCGGCCGTCGCCCGCTACGACCTCTCCTCGCTCCGCTACATCGTCTCCGCCGCCGCCCCGCTCGACGCCGACCTGGCCCGCGCCTGCTCGGAGCGGCTCGGGCTACCTCCCGTACGGCAGGCGTACGGCATGACCGAGCTCTCCCCGGGCACCCACGTCGTGCCGCTCTCCGAGGAGAACCCGCCGGACGGCACGGCCGGCAAGCTGATCCCCGGCACCGAGATGCGGATCGTGCGGCTCACCGACCCCGGGCAGGACGCGGAGCCCGGCGAGGAGGGCGAGATCCTCATCCGGGGCCCCCAGGTGATGAAGGGCTACCTCGGCCGCCCCGACGCCACCGCCGCCATGATCGACGAGGACGGCTGGGTGCACACCGGGGACGTCGGCCGGGTCGACGGGAACGGCTGGCTGTACGTCGTCGACCGGGTCAAGGAGCTGATCAAGTACAAGGGCTACCAGGTCGCCCCCGCCGAACTGGAGGCCCTGCTGCTCGGCCACGAACACCTCGCCGACGCCGCCGTCATCGGCGTGTACGACGACGCGGGCAACGAGATCCCCAAGGCGTTCCTGGTCCGCTCACCGTCCCCGGACGCCCTGGAGCTCACGCCCGAGGACGTGCTCGCCTACGTCGCCGAGCGCGTCGCCCCGTACAAGAAGATCCGGCGGGCCGAGTTCATCGACGCGGTGCCCCGGGCCACCTCGGGCAAGATCCTCCGCCGCGAACTCCGGGACCGCGAACTCCGGGACCGCGAACTCCGTGACCAGGCAGGGCAGTCGGGGCAGCAGGCCGCCGGCGCCGAAGGGAGCCCCGCATGAGCAGCCTCGCCGCACCCGTCCACGACCGGGGCATCACCACCCTCACCCTGGACGCCCCCGCCCGCCGCAACGCCCTCTCCGCCGAACTGGTCGGCGAACTGGCCCGGTCGCTCGACGCCTGCGCCGCGGACGCCGCCGTGCGGGCTGTCGTACTGACCCACACCGGCACCACCTTCTGCGCCGGGGCCGACCTCACGTCACCCGCCGATCCCCGGGAGTTCGTGGCCCTGCTGCGGAAGATCGTCGCCCTGCCCAAGCCGGTGGTCGGCCGGGTCACCGGACACGTCCGGGCCGGCGGGCTGGGGTTGCTCGGGGCCTGTGACATCGCGGTGGCCGGGCCCGGGGCGAGCTTCGCGCTCACCGAGTCGCGGCTCGGGCTCGCCCCGGCGGTGATCTCGCTGACCCTGCTGCCCCGCCTCGAACGCTCCGCCGCCGCCCGCTACTTCCTCACCGGCGAACGGTTCGACGCGGTCGAGGCCGCCCGCATCTCCCTGGTCACCCTCGCCGCGGGCGACCCGGCGGGAGCCGTCGCCCCGGGCGAGGGCGCGGACGAGGTGGACAAGGCGCTCGAACCCGTACTGGACGGACTGCGCAAGGCGTCCCCGCAGGGGCTGATGGCGTCGAAGCAGCTGGTCACGGCTACCGTGCTGGAGAGTTTCGACCAACACGCCGAAGACCTCGTCGCCCTGTCCACCGCGCTCTTCGCCTCCGACGACGCACGGGAGGGGATGACGGCCTTCCTCGAACGACGGGACCCCGCATGGGTGTGGTGACGCCCCCGAACGACACGCCCCGCTCCGGAACGGCCGCCGCGGGCGCGGCCAAGTCGCCCAAGCAGGACCGCAGCCGGGCCACCCGGCAGCGGCTCCTGGAGGCAGCCGTGGCCTGCCTCGCCGCCCACGGCTGGGCGGGCTCCACGGTCTCCGTCGTCGCCGAACGGGCCGGGGTCTCCCGGGGTGCCGCCCAGCACCACTTCCCCACCCGCGAGGACCTGTTCACCGGCGCCGTCGAGTACGTCGCGGAGGAGCGCTCCGCCGCGCTGCGGGCGCTCCCCGTGCAGGGCCGCGCGGAGGTCGTCGCCGCGCTCGTCGACCTGTACACCGGGCCGCTCTTCCGCGCCGCGCTCCAGCTCTGGGTGGCCGCCTCCAACGAGCCCCAACTGCGCCCCCGGGTCACCGAACTCGAAGCCCGCGTCGGCCGGGAGACCCACCGCATCGCCGTCGCCCTGCTCGGGGCCGACGAGAGCGGGCCCGGGGTGCGCGAGACGGTCCAGGGCCTCCTGGACATGGCCCGGGGACTCGGCCTCGCCAACCTCCTCACCGACGACACCGCCCGCCGCCGGAAGGTCGTGGCCCAGTGGGCGGCGCTGGTGGAGGGCGCGCTGGACTGAGGCGCACCCGACCCGGACGCGAGCCGCAGGGGAACGGCTGTTTCCGGACGATTCCGGGGCACGGGCGATTCCGGGGCACGGACGATTCCGGGTGCGCGCGGTGGTTGCCGTGCGCACCCGGGACCCCGGCCCGCCGTCTCAGCCCGTGACCGGCGTGATCGAGTCGTACCCGTCGATCTCGCGCGGGTCCCGCGCCGCCGGGCCCACGTACTGGGCCGAGGGCCGCACCAGCCGTCCCGTGCGCTTCTGCTCCAGGATGTGCGCCGACCAGCCGGCCGTGCGGGCACAGGTGAACATCGAGGTGAACATGTGCGCCGGGACCTCCGCGAAGTCCAGCACGATCGCCGCCCAGAACTCCACGTTCGTCGCCAGCACCCGGTCCGGGCGCCGGGCGTGCAGTTCCTCCAGCGCCGCCTTCTCCAGCGCCTGAGCCACCTCGAAGCGGGGCGCGGCCAGTTCGCGCGCGGTGCGCCGCAGCACCCGGGCGCGCGGGTCCTCGGCGCGGTAGACGCGGTGGCCGAAGCCCATCAGACGTTCGCCCTTGTCCAGCGCCCGCTTCACGTAGGCGGTGGCGTCGCCGGTCCGCTCGATCTCCTCGATCATGCCGAGGACCCGGGACGGGGCGCCGCCGTGCAGCGGGCCCGACATCGCGCCGACCGCGCCCGACAGGGCCGCCGCCACGTCCGCGCCGGTCGACGCGATGACCCGGGCGGTGAACGTGGAGGCGTTCATGCCGTGTTCGGCGGCCGACGTCCAGTAGGCGTCGACGGCCTTGACGTGCTTGGGGTCCGGCTCGCCGCGCCAGCGGATCATGAACCGCTCGACGACGGACTCCGCCTTGTCGATCTCGCTCTGCGGCACCATCGCGAGCCCCTGCCCGCGCGCCGACTGCGCCACGTACGACAGGGCCATCACGGCCGCCCGCGCGAGGTTGTCGCGGGCCGTCGCCGCGTCGATGTCGAGCAGCGGCTTCAGGCCCCACACCGGAGCGAGCATCGCCAGCGCCGACTGCACGTCGACCCGGATGTCACCGGAGTGGACCGGGATGGGGAACGGTTCGGCGGCCGGCAGGCCGGGGTTGAACGCCCCGTCCACCAACAGCCCCCAGACGTTGCCGAAGGACACGTGACCGACGAGGTTCTCGATGTCGATCCCGCGATAACGGAGCGCCCCGCCTTCCCTGTCCGGTTCGGCGATCTCCGTCTCGAACGCGACGACTCCCTCAAGTCCGGGTACGAATGCGGACATCAGGCGGCTCCCTCTGTGCGGCTGCGAGCTGTGTCGGTGAGGACCCCGGCTGCGAAGCCCGAAGCCCCGAAAGGCCCTCGACGGGGCCTGACCCCCGATAGTGGCGGCTTCCCCCGGGGCAAGGAAGGGTGATGTCTCGCACAGCACCCCCGCGTGTCGCGCGGGACCGCCGCTTGACGCGCGACGGCGTCGCTCGACGCGAGACGGCGCCGCTCCCGGCTCGTCCGGCCCCGGCCTCCTGCGGCAGGATGAGCCCGTGCCCACAGCTGACCCGACACCTCCGTCCGTTTCCCGTCCGGCCGTGTCCCCGTCCTCCGATTGCACCATCGATCCGGCGGCGATGCGCGAGCAGTACCGTTCCGAGGCGTTCGCCGAGCAGGATCTCGCCCCCGATCCCATGGACCAGTTCGCCCGCTGGTTCCGGCAGGTCGCGGCCGGGGGCATCCTGCACGAGCCGAACGCCATGGTGGTCTCCACCGCCGCGCCGGACGGCCGCCCGTCCTCCCGCACGGTGCTGCTCAAGGGCTTCGACGCGAGCGGCTTCGTCTTCTACACCAACTACGGGTCCCGCAAGGGCCGGGAGCTGGCCGCGAACCCCTACGTCTCGCTGCTCTTCCCCTGGCACCCGCTCGCCCGCCAGGTCGTCGTCACCGGAGTCGCGGAGCGCGTGAGCCGCGAGGAGACCGTGGCGTACTTCCGTACCCGCCCGCACGGCTCCCAGCTCGGCGCGTGGGCGAGCGCCCAGTCCACGGTCATCGGCTCCCGCCGTGAGCTCACCGAGCGGTACGAGGAGTTGGCGGCCCGCTACCCGGAGGGCGAGAAGGTGCCCGTACCGCCGCACTGGGGCGGGTTCCGGGTCGTGCCGGAGACGGTGGAGTTCTGGCAGGGCCACGAGAACCGGCTGCACGACCGGCTGCGGTACGTACGTCCCCCGGCGGCCGGGACCGGCTGGCGCGTGGAACGCCTCTGCCCCTGAGGCCCGGGCGTCAGGGCTGTCACGCAAGCGGGAAAAGCAGAACCCGCAGGCTCGGGTCCCTCCGTGCGGAGGAGCCGGCCGGATCTACCGGCGAGCCTGCGGGTCGGTGACTGCTTGGGTTTCGGCAGACAGCCTGCCGAGGTGCACGATGTGCGACGACGGGCTGTCAGCCCGCAGCCACCTCACGAATCCGATAAGACTGCACTTTTCGGATCACCTCCTTTCAGCGTGTGCGCCAAGCCTAGAAACCTCGTCCGGGCCGCACAACCTATTTCTCGGAAGCGGCTGTGCGCCGCGTCACGGTCGAGTTCAATGGGTATCTGACGTGCGCAAACGCACGCCGGCAGGCGTACCGCCGGCAGGCGCGGTACGTACAGCGGGGACGGCACGTTCTGCGGGGGTACGGAATGAGTCCTTCCATGGGCAGCGGTACGGCCGGCCAGTCCGCGTCGGACGCCTCGGGTGCCACCGGCGCCCCGGCGGCCGGACCCGGCGCCGAACTCCTCGCCGCGCTCCTCGACGGCATGGACACCGCGCTCTTCGCCCTCGACGCCGCCGGCACCGTCACCCACTGGAACCGCCAGGCCGAACGCGTCCTCGGCTGGTCCGCCGCCGAGGTCGTCGGCCGGGACGGCTTCGCCGGGTGGGCGGTGCGCGGGCCCGACGCCGACGAGGTGCGGCGACGGCTGATGGCGATCCAGGACTCCGCGGGCCGCCAGGTCCACGAGTTCGCGCTGGTCCGCAAGGACGGCGGCCGGGTCCTCGTCCGGATGCAGGCCGCGGGGATGCGCGGCGGGGACGGCGGACCCGCCGGGGTCTACTGCGCGTTCAGCGAGGCGCACGCCCAGATCGACCTGGAACGCTCCATCGCGATGAGCGAGGCGCTGTTCCGGGACGGGCCCTGGGGCGTGGTGCTGGTCGACGCCGATCTGCGGCCCACCGTCGTCAACGCGCACGCCGCGCGGGCGCTCGGCGGCGGCCGGACCTCCCTGCTGGGCCGCCCCCTCGGCGAGGTCGTCCTCCAGGGGGTGGAGGACCTCGAAGGCGCCTTCCACCACGTGCTCGCCGCCGGGGCGCCGCCCGCCCCCGCCGAACTCTGGCTGACCCTGCGCAGCCGTGAGGGCGAGCGGCGGCGCTGCTGGCGCAGCGGCTTCCTCCGGCTCTGCTCGCCCCTCACCGAGGAGGCGGTGCCGCTCGGCGTCGCCTGGCTGTTCCAGGACGTGACGGAGGCGCGTACCGCCGAGCAGGCCTCGGCCCGGCTGCGGTTCCGCTCCGCCCAGCTGCACCGGGCGGCCAGGGCCGCCGCCGAGTGCGAGGACCCGTGGGAGGCGGCGACGACCACCCTCGACTTCTCGCTGGCGGGCTTCGCCGACCACGCGCTGCTCGACCTGGTGGCGGGGGAGCGGCTGGTCCGCACGGCGGCCACCCCGGCCGACGCCCCGGGCCCCTGCCTGCTGGTGGCCGGGGGCTCGCTCCCCGCGCGTTACGACTCCGGCCACCCGGCCCTCCAGTCGCTGGACCGGATCGCCCCGGTCCGGGTGAGCGCGGGCCCCGCCGGGGAGTCCTGGGCGACCGACCGGCAGTGGCCCCGGCACGCTGCGCACGCCCTCTGCGCGGCCCTGCGCAGCCGGGGCCGGACCCTCGGGGTGGTGACCTTCCTGCGGACGGCGGACCGCCCGGCCTTCGAGCGGGAGGACGCGGCCCACGCGGAGAGCGCGGCGGTCCGGGTGGCCTCCGCGGTGGACCTGGCGCTGCTGCTCGACGGGCGTTTGGGCGGCTGACCCCGGGGGACGGAGCTGCCGGGGCGGCGCCGGGGGCGCGCCGGCGCCGGTTGCCGGCCGGTCAGTGCTGGTAGAAGATCCGGTCCCGGTTCTCGTCGAACACGCGCCGGTTCCACGCGTGGCCGCCGTCGACGTTGCCCGAGCGCAGCAGCGGCGGCTCGATGCCGCGGGCGGCCAGCTCCTCGGCGGCGGCGGCCATCGTCGCCTGCATCAGCGCGCTGGTCACGACGGTGGAGGCGGGGGCGAACGGGGCGCCGACCCCGTCGGTGGTCAGCTCCGCGTCGCCCACCGCGATCTTGCTGTCCAGCACGATGTCGCAGTGGTCGAGAAGGAAGCCGCCCGTGGCCGCCCGGGACGAGGTGGCGGTCGCGTACGCCACCGAGGTCACCCCGATCACGGTGAGGCCGCGCGCCCGTGCCTCGCGGGCCATCTCGACGGGCAGGGTGTTGCGGCCGGAGAGCGAGACGATCACCAGCAGGTCGCCCGCCCTGGCCGGGCTGGCCGCGAGCACGGTGGTGGCGAGCCCCTCCACCCGCTCCAGCGCCGAGCCGAGGGTCGCGGGCATCACGTCGACCCCGACGGTGCCCGGCACCGCGAGGAGGTTCATCAGGGCGGGGCCGCCCGCCCGGTAGACCACGTCCTGCGCGGCGAGCGAGGAGTGTCCGGCGCCGAAGGCGAAGAGCCGGCCGCCCGCGGCGACGGTGTCGGCGACCGCCGCCCCGGCCGCCGCGACGGAGGCGGACTCCTCGTCGCGGACCCGGGCCAGCAGCCCGATGGCCGCGTCGAAGAACTGGCCTGCCAGCTTGCTCTCGCTCATCGGGGGGCCCTTTCGGCGTGGGGTGGGCGACCGGTCCGCGGCGCCCCGTCCGACCGTTCCCGTCGGGCGCGCAGGATCGGTCACGACCTGGGTGCCGATCACGTTGCGGTCCGGACCACCGCACTGTCAAGACCGTCCCCGGCCGTTCGCCGACGGGCCCTGCCGACGGGCGCGGCACGGTTGACAGCGCGATGCGTCAGAATTGGACGAGGGCCACAGCACGGCGGCAACACGGCAGCATGACGTTTCACCGTCACAGTTATGAGGGGCACGAATGTCCGGACTGATCGACACCACGGAGATGTATCTCCGCACCATCCTCGAACTGGAAGAGGAAGGCGTGGTCCCGATGCGCGCCCGTATCGCTGAGCGGCTGGACCAGTCCGGTCCGACGGTCAGCCAGACGGTGGCCCGGATGGAGCGCGACGGACTGGTCCAGGTCGCCGGGGACCGCCACCTGGAGCTGACCGAGGAGGGCCGGCGCCTGGCCACCCGCGTCATGCGCAAGCACCGCCTCGCCGAGTGTCTGCTCGTCGACGTGATCGGCCTGGAGTGGGAGCAGGTGCACGCCGAGGCCTGCCGCTGGGAGCACGTGATGAGCGAGGCCGTGGAGCGGCGGGTGCTGGAGCTGCTGCGCCACCCCACGGAGTCCCCGTACGGCAACCCGATCCCGGGCCTGGAGGAGCTGGGCGAGCACGCCGAGGCCGATCCGTTCCTGGAGCAGGGCATGGTCAGCCTGGCCGAGCTGGACCCGGGCAGCGACGGCAAGACCGTCGTGGTGCGCCGGATCGGCGAGCCCATCCAGACCGACGCCCAGCTGATGTACACGCTCCGGCGCGCCGGGGTCCAGCCGGGCGCCGTCGTCAGCGTGACGGCGGCGGCGGGCGGTGTGCTGGTCGGCTCGGGCGGGGAGGCGGCGGAGCTGGACAGCGAGGTCGCCTCGCACGTCTTCGTCGCCAAGCGCTGAGCGACCGGCTCTCCGTCCCGCCGAGAACGGAGCGACCGGCTCTCCGGCCCGCCGAGAACGGAGCGGGTGCGGGCGCATCCGCCGGAGCGGGGGTGCGCACGGCCCGGAGCACGAGGGAGCACGCGCGGTGGACCCGCGCCCCGCGCGCCGGGAAGCCCCGCCGGTGTGCCGAGGAGCGCCCGGGAGCGGCGCGAGCGCGCGGCGCACGCTCTGAGCAGGGGCGAAACCCCCGCCACGCCCCGCGTCCCACCGCACGGGACCGCGGAAGCGGGCGTCACGGTCATCCAACCGTGACGTCCGCTTTCTCTTTTCCGTACGGAATTGCAGCGGCCGGGCGGCTCGCGTGCCAGGCTTGAGCCAGGCATATGACCTGAGGTCGCCGGCCGGGTGGGCCGTGCGGCAGGGGAGGAGCAGGGAATGCGCCCGTCGTACCAGCACGTGCAGCGGTACGCGCCCCCCGTGCGCCCACGTACGCCTCCACCGGGCACCGCGCGAGGCGGCCCGGTTCGCCCGGCGGACTCCGTCGCGTCGTCCTCCGGCCGTCGGCGCCGGGGCGTGGAGCGCGTCGGCGCCGCCCCGGGGGCGTGCGACGGCGCACGCGCCCCCGCCGCGGTCGCGAGCGCGGCGGAGGCGGTGGCCGGGAGGCCAAAGACCCCGGCGCTCCAAGGCGCCGGGACCCGTCCTCCCCGGTGTCGACCCGGAGCCCCGAGCTCCCAGGGTCGTTTCCGCGGACCGTCATCCCCGAGCGGCCCGCTCCCCGCTGAACATCTCCCCAGGTCGGCGGCGGCCAATCATGGAACGTAGTCACCCGAACGAGCGGTGTTGACCGTCGGACCCGCCGTTTTCGAATAAAGGTTCGATAGTGTGAGCGGCGAGGCCACCCGTGATCGAGAACCAGAAGGGGATGCCAGGACATATGGTGCGGCGCATCGATGTGACGGGCTCGGACGGCGTCCGGCTCGCGGCCTGGGAGTTCACCGATCCGCCCAAGGGGCGCGCGGAGGAAGCGAGTGCGCCGGGAGTCTTACTGCTGCACGGACTGATGGGCCGGGCCACCCACTGGGCCGCCCAGGCCCAGTGGCTCTCGGAGCGGTACCGCGTGGTCGGGCTCGACCAGCGCGGCCACGGCCGCAGCGAGAAGCCCGCGGACGGCCCGTACACCCGGGACGCGTACGTGGACGACGTCGAGAGCGCGGTCGAACAGCTCGGCCTCGGCCCGGTGACCCTCGTCGGGCACGCCATGGGCGCCCTCACCGCCTGGCAGCTCGCCGCCAAACGCCCCGACCTCGTCCGGGCGCTGGTCATCTGCGACATGCGGGCCTCCGCGCCCGGCGCCGCCACCCAGCGCGAGTGGAGCGACTGGCTCGACTCCTGGCCGCTCCCCTTCGCGACCCTCGCCGCCGTCCGCAAGTGGTTCGGCGAGGACGATCCGTGGGTGGAACGCCCCAACCCCGCACGCGGCGAGTTCTTCGCCGAGGTCATGGCCGAGGGCGACGACGGCTGGCGGCCCGTCTTCTCCCGCCGCCAGATGCTGGCGTCCCGGGCGACCTGGGTCCTGGACGCGCACTGGGAGGAGCTGGCGCAGGTCCGCTGCCCGACGCTGGTGCTGCGCGGGACGGACGCCCAGCTGGGCCGCGCCGAGGCCCAGGAGATGGTCCGGGTGCTGCCGCTCGGGCAGTACGCCGAGGTGCCCGACGCCGGCCACCTCGTCCACTACGACCGGCCGGACGCCTGGCGCGCCGCGGTCGAACCCTTCCTGGCGGCCCTCGCCGACGCCTCCCCGGCGCGGGCGGTGTCCTGACCGACGCGTGCGGGGCCCCGCGGCCCCGCACGCGGCTCACCCCTTGCTGACCGCCGCGAGGATCTCCGGCAGCCGGGCCGCCGTCCGCGTCGCCGCGAGCCGCAGCCCCGCCCAGGCGACGAGCAGGCCGTACGCCGCGCCCACCGGCACCACGAGCCAGAGCGACCGGTGGTCCGTCACGGTCAGCACCACCGTCAGGACGACCACCGGCGAGGCCGCCAGCACCGAGCCCAGCATGCCGCCGATCCCCGAGACCCAGGCCAGTCCGCCCTGCCCCGGCGCCGCGTTCTTGAACCCGCCCTCCTGCGGGATCGAGTACGGGAAGAGCGCCGACGCCAGCGCGCCCAGCCCGAGCATCCCGCCGAGCAGCGCGAACGACACCCCGAACACCCCGGTCAGCGACCCCCAGGAGCCGAGCAGCCCGGCGGTCACCACGCCCACGGCCAGGGTGTACGGCACGATGACGACGGCCAGCGCCAGCGCGCGCGCCCGCAGCTCCTCGTACGCGTCCCGGGGCGAGGAGATGGCCTGCGCCACCATCCAGAAGGCGGAGGTGTCCTGGCCGAACTGGTTGTACATCTGCATCCCGAGCAGCCCCGTCGCGAAGCAGGCGAAGTAGGCCGAACCGGCGCCCTGCAGGGCGTTGAACACGGGCACGATGAGGCCGACCGCCAGCGAGGTGATCCAGGCGCCCTTCGTCTTCGGGTCCCGCAGCACGTACCGCAGGCTGCGGCCCATCACCGTGCGGGTCCGCCCCTCGGGCAGCAGCCGGCCGAGCCCTCCGCCACCGCCGCCCCGCGCCTTCTCGCGCGACGGCCCGGCGGCGGCGATCGTCGAGCCGTCCGGGGCGGTCATCAGCGTCACCAGACCGCGCTGCCACCACCACAGGAGCCCGGCCAACGCCAGCACCGAGACGAGGAGTTGCGCCACCGCCTCGCCGTACGCCCCGCCCGAGGCGGAGTCCACCGCACCGATCGCCGAGGCGGCGGGCAGCCACCGCACCACGTCGGCGACCGGCTCCAGGGAGGAGAGCCCGCCCGCCCGGCCGAGGCTCTGGGCCCCGAAGTTGACGAACTGGATGCCCACAGCGATCACCAGCCCGCTCAGCACCGCGAGATCACGGCCCCTGCGCGAGGTCAGCAGCCGGATGTTGGCCGTGGCGACGGACCGCGCCAGCGCCACGCAGATCAGCAGCGCCAGCGGTACGGCGACCACGCCGACGGCCACCGCACCCGCCCCGTGCGCCACCGCGAGCACCGAACCCACCAGCAGGCAGAGCGCGAACAGCGGTCCCACGCCCACGAGCGAGGCCGCCAGCAGGGCCCGTACCAGCGGGCGGGGCCGGAGCGGCAGCATCACCAGCCGGCTCGGGTCCAGCGTCTCGTCCCCGCTCGGGAAGAACAGCGGCAGCACCGCCCACCCCAGCGCCAGCACCGCGGTGGCCAGCACCACCACGGTCGCCGCGTCCCGACCCTCACCGCGCAGCAGCACCAGCCCCAGCACCTGCCCCGCCGCGATCAGCACCACCACGACCAGGGTCACCACGAACGCCGCCCGCCGCCCGGCCGACTGCCGCAGCCCGTTGCGGAGCAGCGCCAGCTTGAGCGTCACGAAGAGCGGGACGAGCCCCCCGGCCCCGGCCTCCGGGGCGGGGGCGACCGCACCCGGCCGGCCGTCGAGGACGCTCATCGCCCGCCGCCCAGCCAGTCGAGGCCGTCCGCGCCGTCCGCCGCCCGCGCGCCCACCAGGTCCAGGAACGCCTGCTGGAGCGAGGGCGCCGCGCCCCGCACCTCGGCGAGCGGGCCCTGTGCCTTGATCCGGCCCGCCGCCATCACCGCGACCCAGTCGCAGAGCGACTCGACCAGCTCCATCACGTGGCTGGAGAAGACGACGGTGGCCCCGGAGCGGGTGTAGCGCTCCAGCACACCCCGGATGGCCTGCGCGGAGACGGGGTCGACGCCCTCGAACGGCTCGTCCAGGAAGAGCACTTCGGGATTGTGCAGCAGGGCCGCGGCCAGCCCGATCTTCTTCCGCATCCCGGTCGAGTAGTCGACGACCAGCTTGTGCTGCGCCCCGGTCAGGTCGAGCACGTCCAGCAACTGGGCGGCCCGCTTGTCGGTCTCGGCGCCGGGGATGCCGCGCAAGCGGCCGTTGTAGGCGAGGAGTTCGCGCCCGGAGAGCCGCTCGAAGAGCCGCAGCCCCTCGGGCAGCACCCCGATCCGCGCCTTCACCGCGACCGGGTCGGTCCACACGTCGTGGCCGCCGATCTCGATCTTCCCCAGGTCGGGCCTCAGCAGCCCCGTCACCATGGAGAGCGTGGTCGTCTTGCCCGCGCCGTTCGGCCCGACCAGGCCGACGAACCGGCCCGCCGGGAGGTCCAGGTCGACCCCGGAGACGGCCACCTGCTCCCCGAACCGCTTCCACAGCCCCCGCACCCGCACGGCGGGCGGCGCCTGCACCGCCTCCGTGGTGGTGTCCGTCTCGCTCCGGTCAGGCATGGCACGACCTCCCGCTCTCCCCGTTCGTGGGGGTCAGCGTAGGCCGCGCGTGCGGGCCGGGGCACCGCCCGGCCGACGGCACCTCGACGACAGGCCCTACGCGGGGCGGGTGCGCGCGTCCGCCGCTTCGCGGGCGCAGGCGTACGCCAACGGGCTGACCAGCTCCTCCGCTTCGGGCAGCCAGCGGTTGGCGGTGGTGGGGCGGCGGGCCCACTGGACCGCGCCCCGGCCGCCGACGCGGGTGGGCGGGGCGGCGACGTAATGGCCCTCGCCCCGGGCGACGAGGTCGATCGAGGCGGCGTTCCAGCCGAGGTGCATGACGAGGTCGGGGACCTTGGCGGCGGCGCCGGGGGAGACGAAGAAGAGCATGCGGCGGTCGGGGGTGCAGGTGGCCGGGCCGAGGGTCAGCTCCATCCGCTCCATCCGCGCGAGCGCCAGGAAGCCTGCCGACTCCGGCACGTCGATCACGTCGAAGCTGCGGCCGGTCGGCAACAGGATGGAGGAGCCCGGCTGCTTGGACCACATCCGGCGGGCCGCCGCCCCGCTGCCGGTCGCCTGACCCGCCCAGTCGGGGCGCAGGGCGTGCGCGCCGGGGAGGGCGCAGTGGGCGTCGCCGCAGCAGCACCGCTCGTGTCCGTCCACCGCCTCCAGCCAGCTGCCCGGGAACACGTCCCAGTGGCGTTCCTCCGTGTACCGGACGGCGGCGTCGAGCAGTTGCTCGCGGCGCTGCGGGGGGAGCGGGGCGTTTCCCGTGACTGTGATCGGCTTTTCCACGTCCAGCACAACTCCTCGCGCCACCGGGGGTTACGGTGCGCCGGACCGCGGTGCCGGTGCATCGGCACCGCATACGGGGCGCACGGATGCACGGGCGGGGGCGCGTGCGGGGCCGGGCGCCGACGGGTGGGTAGGGAAGGCCAGGGCCGTGCGTCGGCCCGGTCCTCGGGCTGTCCCGGGGGCCGTGGGGCGGGACGCACGGGTCTTTTGCGTGAAGTGGCCGAAAACAGCAGCACTCATGCCGGTCGTACCGAATACAGAGGAATGAGCGCATTGCTTGAGCCGGCGACGGGCAGTGATGCCACTGCCCGTCCGATGCCACCACCTGTTCACCTGTCACCGCGTTCTCCAGGGGGAGTCCATGGCAGCCAGACCACTCGTAGCCCGACAGCCGAACGAACGGCTCCAGACGCTCATCCAGGAGGCCGCGTGTTCCAACGCAGGCCTGGCCCGCCGGGTCAACATGGTCGGCGCGGAACGGGGACTCGATCTCCGGTACGACAAGACCTCCGTGGCCCGTTGGCTGCGCGGGCAGCAGCCCCGGGGCCGGGCGCCGGGGATCATCGCCGAGGCCATCGGCCGCAAGCTCGGCCGCACGGTCACCATCGACGAGATCGGCATGGCCAACGGCAAGAACCTCGCCTCCGGCGTCGGCCTGCAGTTCGCCCCGACCGTGCTCGGGGCCATCGAGCAGGTCTGCGAGCTGTGGCGCAGTGACGTGGGCCGCCGGGACCTCCTCTCCGGCTCCACCGTCGCCTCCTCCGCCCTGGTCGAGCCGAGCCGGGACTGGCTGATCACCGGGACGGACTCCCAGGTCGCGCGGAACGCCGGGGCCCGGGTGGGGCGTTCGGACGTGGAGGCGGTCCGCGCGATGACCGCCGCACTGGTCGACCTCGACCACCGGTTCGGCAGCGGGCACGTCCGCCCGGTGCTGGTCCACTACCTCAACAGCGTGGTCTCCGGGCTGCTCTCGGGGGCGTACCGGGAGTCGGTCGGGCGGGAGTTGTTCGGCGCGGTGGCCCGACTCACCGAACTCGGCGGCTACATGGCGATCGACACCGGCCAACCCGGCCTGGCCCAGCGCTACTACATCCAGGCGCTGCGCCTCGCCCAGGCCGCGGGCGACCGTGCCTACGGCGGCTATGTGCTGGCCGCGTCGATGAGCCATCTCGCCGCCCAGCTCGGCAACCCCCGGGAGATCGCGCAGCTCGCGCGCGCGGCGCAGGAGGGCGCGCGCGGGCAGGTGACGCCGCGCGCCGAGGCGATGTTCCTCGCCGCCGAGGCGCGCGGGCACGCGGCCCTGGGCGACGCGGGCACCTGCGAGGAGGTGGCCGGCCGGGCGGTGGAGGCGCTGGAGCGGGCCGACGCGTCCTCCGGCGACGACCCGTCCTGGATCGCGCACTTCGACGAGGGGTACCTCGCCGACGAACTCGCCCACTGCCACCGCGATCTGGGCCAGGGCACCGCCGCCGCCCGCCGGGCGAAGGAAGCGCTCGCCGTGCTCCCCGAGACCAGGGCCCGCCGGCGCGGCATCGCCCTGGTGCTGCTCGCCTCCGCGCAGGTCCAGCAGCGCGAGGTCGAACAGGCCTGCTACACGGGCCTGCGGGCGGTGGAGCTGCTGGAGACGGTGCGTTCCAGCCGCGGCGCGGAGTACCTCGACGACCTCCAGCAGCGGCTGCTGCCGTACGGGGAGGAGTCGTCGGTCCGCGAGTTCAGCGCGCGTCTGGACCTCCAGGCCGCCTGACGGCCGGCCGGCCGGGCGCGCGGGCGTCCGGGACCGGGTGCCACCGCACGCGCCGTACGGGAAGGTGTGCGCCGACCGCACTCCGGTACGTGCGCGTGCGCCGGTGCCCCGACGACGTGGCGGATGTCTCGGTGCGGGCCCGTCCGTCCCGCGCGGGATGCCGTCCCGCACGAGCCGGACGGGCGCGGGCCCCGGCGTTCCCACGCTCCTGAGCTGCGGGTTCCTCCGGTGCCCTGGGGCCCGTTCGCCGCTTGCCGCCCGGCGCTCCCGGGGGCCTCGCGCGGCCGTACGGGTCGTGAAGGGACGGTGCGGGCCGCGGACGCGCTTGGCGAAGCCGGGCAACCACCCGATAGCGTGAGCCGACGATTCCGTAGGTTGACACGTAGGAGTCCCGGTGACGCAGAGCGGACAGGGTGACGATCAGCAGCTTCCTGCTGTACGGCCCGCCCACGAAGGTGTCGTGCTGCCCGCGGACGGTGGCGCCCCCTGGAACCCCGCGGCGGCGAACGGCCGCCCGCAGGAGTCCGCCCCGGCGGGGGGTTCCCCGTGGGACGGCCAGGCGTGGGGGTCCCAGGCGCCACAGCAGCAGCACCCGGGCGGCCCGGCGCAGGGCCAGCAGCAGCCGTCCCCCTACCCGCAGCAGGGCGGGTACCCGCAGCAGGGCGGGTACGGCGCCCCCGACCCGTACCAGCAGGGTCAGCAGACGCAGTACCTCCCGGCGCCCGGCGGCTACCAGGGCGGACAGCCGAACCCGTATCAGCCGCCGCAGCAGGGCGGGCCGATGCCCCCGGCCCAGCCGCAGCCGTTCGCGCAGCCGCTGCCGCCGGAGGCCGTACCCGGGGGTGCGCCGGGCGGGGACTCCGACGCCACGCAGTTCATCGCACCGGTCCCGGCCGGGCAGGACGGCGACGCGACCCAGTACATCCCGCCAACCCCCGCGGGCGCCCCGTACGGCATACGCCCGGGGGCGCCGGAGGACCGGCGGCCCCCCGCGGAGTTCGACAACCTCTTCCGCAACGACGAACCGGCCGGCGCCACCACGCAGATGCCCCGGGTCGACCCCGCGCACCACCAGCAGCCCGCCCACCAGGGTTACGGCGGCCACCCCCAGGGACAGCCCGCCGGACCGCCCCAGGGCTACCCCGGCGGCCAACTCCCGCCCCAGGCGCAGCAGCAGGGGTACGCGCCCGGCTACCAGAGCCCCCAGGGCTACGAGAGCCCCCAGCAGGCGTACGAGCCCGAGCCCGCGCCGCGCCGCAGGTCCGCGCACATCCCGCTCATCGCGGCCGTGGTGATCGGCTGCGCGGTCGTCGGCCTCGGCGCCGGTGCGCTGCTGAGCGGCGGCGAGTCGAAGGACGACAAGCAGCCGGTGGCCTCGGCGAGTTCACCGGCCGCCGACTCCTCGGAGCCCGCCGCCGAAGACCCGGCGAAGCCGCAGGCGGTGGAGCTGGACAAGCTGCTCGCCGACAGCAACAACAGCCGGAACACGGTGATCGGCGCCGTCGAGGACATCAAGAGCTGCAAGGACCTGGACCAGGCGGCCTCCGACCTCAAGGACGCCGCCCAGCAGCGCCGTGACCTGGTGACCCGGCTGAAGAGCGTGGCGATCGACCAGCTGCCGGACAACGCCGCGCTCGCCTCCTCGCTGACCCGCGCCTGGGAGGCCTCGGCCTCGGCCGACGAGCACTACGCGAACTGGGCGCACCAGGCGAAGGGCAAGAAGACGTGCAAGGGCGGCAAGGCCGCCACCACCAACGAGACGAGCAAGGCGGGCGAGAAGAGCGGCGAGGCGACCACCGCCAAGAAGCAGGCGTCCCGCCTGTGGAACACCATCGCCGAGAAGTACGGCCTCACCAGCCGCGGCTACACGGAGCTCTGAGCCCCGAAGCCCCGGGCCCCGAAGCCCCCGGGAGCCCAGCCCCGGGCCCCGAAGCCCCCGGGAGCCCGACCCCCCGAAGCCCCGGGCTCCGCACCTCGCGCGTGCGGAGCCCGGGGCTTTCGGCGCCGCTCAGCCCCGGACGGCCTTCGCGTCGGACAGGGTCTCCGTGACGTCCGTGAACCCCGTCTTCTGGGACACCAGCCGGCCCCCGCGGACCACCTGGAAGGTGACCGTGCCGTTGACGATCCGGGGATACGCGGCCGAGCCGAGCATGTCCTGGTAGCGCCAGCGCAGCTCGGGGGTGAGGCCGCCGGTGTCCACCTTCAGCCCGTGGTTCAGCACCGAGGTGACCGCCGACGCGCCCACCTCGCCGTCGCCGAGCGCCTCGACGGCGGCCGTCAGCACGGTGTACGCGACCCAGGTGGTCTGCACCGCCGAGTCCGCCGGGTCGATGGTGTCGTCCTCGAAGGCGTACTTCCGGATCGCCTCGCGCATCTCCTTCCATCGGGCGTCCGAGGACACCGGGTACCACCCGGTGACGTACGCCCCCTCGAAGGGGCTGTTCCGGCCGCCCGTGCTGTCGATGAGCGGCTGGCCGACACTGCCGAGCACCGAGGAGATCCTGACGCCGCCGTCGTTCGAAGGGAGGCGGCGGAAGGAGTCGAAGAAGGTGCCGGTGCGGTCGCCGAGGACGGCGGTGACACAGCCGTCGCCCGCCGCCTGGAGCGCCTTCGCGGCCTCGGAGTCGTACGAGGTCGCCGACTCGGGGGCGACCACGTCGGCGGCGGCGTGCCGGTGGCCGAGGGCCAGCCCGGCGTCGAGCAGCGCCGCCATGCTGTCCCCGACGATGGAGTCGGGACGGACCAGGGACACCTTGTCGCAGGGGCCCGCGAGCTGCCTGCCGTTGCCCGCCAGGAGCGCCGCCTGACCGCCGTTGACGGGGTAGGACACGAAGCTCTGGAACTCCTCGTCGGAGGCGCCGTACCCGCCGATGTACGGGATGCCCGCGGCCTCCAGCGGCGCCATGAAGGTCTGGCCGTGCCGGCTGTACGAGCCCACCACCGCCGCGACGTCCCGGTCGACCGCCTCCCGCGCGCACGTCTCGGCGCCCGCGAGGGAGTCCTCCTCGTCGCAGGTGAGCACCTTCAGCTCGTGGCCGCCGAGACCGCCCCGCGCGTTGATCCACTTCGCGTAGGTGGAGGCGATCGCCGTCACCCCGGCCATCGTGACCGAGTCCGCGTCGTCGGAGGCGCCCGGCGCCCAGGTCATCACCGTGACCGTGCTCCCGGAGTCCGCGGCCGATCCGGGGAGCGCCCCGCAGCCGGTCAGCAGCAGGGACCCTGCCGCAGCCGCCCCGACGAGGAGCCGTCGCGCGCCCGGGGCCCCGGGCGAACGGAAGGGGCCGAGAGAGCCGAGGGAGCCGAGAAGAGGGGCGCGTCGCCGTCCGGTCATGGAGACGGAGCCTGCCGGGCCCCGGGTAACGGAGCTGTGTGCGAAAGACAACGCCGCGTGGCGGGACGGTGAACTCCGGGGGCCCGTACAAACCCGACGAGAGGGAACGTACGATCGACAACCGTGCACCCAGGTTCGGAGAACTCTTCCCGTCGAGGCCGCCGCTCCACCACCATGGACGGCATGCCGCTCAATGACATGCCGTGGTGGCGCTGGCGCAGCAACGTGCGCTCGGCGCTGCACATGCTCTCGGACCCCGTCTTCCACCAGGAGTGCTGGCTGGCCGGCCGGGAAGGGTACGGCGACGTCACCGACGCCGTGTACCGCCTGGTCGAGGACACCTGGCTCGACAACTGGTCCGCCGAGAAGTACATCGGGACGATCTTCCGCGACCCGGCCGAGGCCGCCGCCGTGGACGCCGCCGTGCTGCGGGTGCTGCGCATCATGCACCAGGTCGGCGCGGACGCCCCCGTCTCCGCCTACCTGGAGCACGCGGGCTGGCCGGAAGCCGTCCAGACCGCCCGCGAGGCCCACGTGCTGCTCGCCGCCAACGACGGCGACGACCCGGACGTCCCGCCGCGTTCGCTGGACGTCCTCCGCATCATGACCAGATCGGCCTGAGACCGGGAGGGTGTGGCAGGCTACGGGGATGACCGCGCCGCAGCCCGCTTCCCCCGCCCCGGACGCCCCGGACGCCGACTCCGAGCAGTACGTCCTCATCCTGTCCTGCCCCGACAAACAGGGCATCGTGCACGCCGTGTCGAGCTATCTCTTCATGACCGGGTGCAACATCGAGGACAGCCAGCAGTTCGGCGACCACGACACGGGCCTGTTCTTCATGCGGGTCCACTTCTCGGCGTCCTCCCCGGTGTCGCTGGAGAAGCTGCGGGCCAGCTTCGCCGCGATCGGCGACTCCTTCCACATGGAGTGGCAGATCCACCTCGCGTCGGAGCGGATGCGGGTGGTGCTGATGGTCAGCAAGTTCGGGCACTGCCTGAACGACCTGCTGTTCCGGTCCCGGATCGGCGCGCTGCCGGTGGAGATCGCGGCCGTCGTCTCCAACCACGAGGACTTCGCCGAACTGGTCGGCACGTACAACGTCCCCTTCCGGCACATCCCCGTCACCCGGGAGACCAAGGCCGAGGCCGAGGCGGAGCTGCTGGAACTGGTCCGCGCGCAGAACGTCGAACTCGTCGTCCTCGCACGCTACATGCAGGTCCTCTCCGACGACCTCTGCAAGGAGCTCAGCGGCCGGATCATCAACATCCACCACTCCTTCCTGCCGAGCTTCAAGGGCGCCCGCCCCTACCACCAGGCGCACGCCCGGGGCGTGAAGCTGATCGGCGCGACCGCGCACTACGTGACGGCCGACCTCGACGAGGGCCCGATCATCGAGCAGGAGGTCGAGCGGGTCGGCCACGGCGTCACCCCGGACCAACTCGTCGCGATCGGCCGGGACGTGGAGTGCCAGGCGCTGGCGCGCGCGGTGAAGTGGCACGCGGAGCGGCGCATCCTGCTCAACGGCCGCCGCACGGTGATCTTCGCCTGACGGCTTCCCGTCCTCGCCCGGCCGGTACGCCCCGTGTCACAGCCGGCTGAGCGAGGCCGCCGCGAACAGCACGTCGGTGATGGCCTGGCGGTCGCCGACCTGCCCCACCGCCGCTTCCACCGGCTCCACATGGCCCGCGACGAGCTCGCAGAACTCCACGCCGTCGAGGGCGATCTGGGCCACCGCGCGGTCGGCCGAACCGACGGCGGCGGGCGAGTCCAGCGGGATGTACCAGTCCCCGCCGCCCCGGCCCTCCACTTCGAGGTGGAGCGAGCGTCCCGGCGAACCCGCCGCGACCAGCTCCTTCGCCGGGGCGGCCAGCCCCGCCCGGCGCCGTACCGCGAGCGCGCCGGGCAGCAGCCGGGCGGCGAGGTCGACCATCCGGTTCAGATGCCCGGCGGCCGGCGGGTCGTACGGATAGTGGACCGCCCGCGCGATGTCCCAGCCGTGCACCCAGCACTCGAAGGCCCGCTCCAGGAGCGAGTCGCGGACCGACAGCGAGAAGCTGCCGTACGAGACGGAGTCGTCCGCCACCGCGTGCTCGGCGAACGAGACCGTCCGCAGCAGGGTGTGGTTCAGGTCGCGCCACGGGGTGCGGATGGACCGGGTCACCGGCCGGGACGACTCCGCCCAGACGGCCTCGGTGCGCGCGGTCGGCGTACGCGGCAGGTTCTTGGGGCCCGACGGGTCGTGCACGTCGAGCGCTTCGGCCACGATGCCGTCGACGGCCAGCAGATGGGAGATCACCCCGGCCACCGTCGTCTTCCGGGTGGCGGGTTTCTCGTCCTCGAACCACCGCAGCCGTACCGGCGCGTGCCACTCGGCGTCGCCGATGTCCCGGAGCAGCGCGTCGAGCCGGGCGGTCTCCGCGTCGTACGGCGCCGCCCACTCCGGCAGGGGGATTCCGGCCGGACGCCGTTCGAGGCAGCCCTCGATGACCCGGGAGCGGAGCTTCGGGTCGAGGTCCAGCGAACGGTCGGTGTGCAGCAGTCCCACCGCGTCCCGCAGGCGCGTCCCCTCGTCGCGGCAGGGCTGACACGTGGTGAGGTGTTCCTCGACGGTCGCGCTCTCCTCGGCCGAGCAGGCGGCCAGCGCCCACGCGCCGAGGAGGGACCGGAGCACGGAGTGCGAGGCCTCAGGCATCGGGATCACCGGCACCGGCACGGTCGGCAGCACGAACGGGGGCGGCTCCTCCGGCCGCCGACGGGGCCGCGGCACCGCTTCCGCTTCCGCTTCCGGGCGGGCCCCGGACTCCGCCCCCGCCGTGGTCCCGGCCTCGTCCCCCGCCGCGGTCACGGCCTCGTCCCCCGTCTCCGCTTCCGTCTCCGCCGCCTTCCCGGCCTCCGTCGTCGGCTGGTCCGCCGCGCCCTCGGCCCCGGGCAGGTCCGCCACGTCCGTCAGGTCCGCGAGATCCGCCAGGTCCGAGGGGAGCACCGGACGCGGCACGGAGCCGAGGGCCAGGTCGTCCGGGGCGCTGCGCGGCCCCGGTATGCGCCGTGCGCGCCGGACCTCGTCGCCGGTACCGCCGCTTCCGTCGTCGTGGCCGTTCACAGCGCACGTCCGTAGCCGGGCGGCGAGAAACCGTCCACCGGGGCGAGGTTGGCGCTCGACAGCAGCTGGAGTCCGAGTCGCAGCCGGCGGCGCGCCTCGATCTCGGTCACCCCGAGGTCGGCGGCGGTCTGCCGGTAGTCGCGGCGCTGGATGTACGCGAGTTCCAGCGCGGCCCGCAGCGGCTCGGGCATGGTGGCCGCGATGTAGTCGGCGCGGGCCGCCGCGGTCGCCTTGCGCAGACGTTCGTCCAGGTCGGAGCTTTCCGGCGGGGTGCGCCCCGGGTCGTCCCCGGCGTCCGCCCCGGGGCGGTCCTCGTCCTCGTACGCCTCGGCCTCCTCCGAGCGCAGCCGCGCCACGGACCGCCGGTGGGCCAGCCGGGCCACCCAGGAGCGCATGGAGCCGAGCCGGGGGTCGTAGGCGTCCGGGTTCTCCCAGACATGGGTGAAGACCTCGCGGGTCACGATGTCGGCGGCGTCGTCGTCGTCCAGCATCCGGTGGGCCTGGCTGTGGACGAGGGCGGCGAACCGGTCGTACAGCTCGCCGAGGGCCGCCGCCTCGCCGCGGGCCAGCCGTTGCTGCATCCTGCGGTCCCAGCGGGGAGGTGCGCCGTACGCCATGAAACCCCCAGCCCTGCGCCCTGCGGTCGGTCCTGCGCCCTGCGGTCGGTCCTGCGCCCTGCGGTCGGTCCTGAAACGTGCCCCCGTGCCCCTCGTGCACCTTGAAGCGCCGGACGCACGGTCCCCCGGGTCCGGGGGCGCCCGCCCCGCCCGCGCCGACGCGCGGCGCAACCGCGAGAAGTTGGTCGATGCCGCCCGCTCGGCGTTCGCGGCGGCCGACGACACCGTCCCGCTGGAGGGCGTCGCCCGCGCGGCCGGTGTCGGCATCGGCACGCTCTACCGGCACTTCCCGACCCGCGAGGCGCTGGTGGAGGCCGTCTTCGCGGCCGAACTCGACGCCGTCGCCGACAGCGCCCCCGGCCTGCTCGCCCAGTTCCCGCCGGAGGTCGCGCTGCGCGTCTGGATGGACCGTTACGCCGCGTTCGTCGCGGCCAAGCGCGGGATGCTGGGCACCCTCCGCGCGGGCTGGGCCTCCGGGGCCATCGCCACCCCGGCCACCCGGGAACGCCTCACCGCCGCGATCGCGGACATCCTCGCGGCCGGAGTGCGCGCGGGCACCCTCCGCGCGGACGTCGAGCCCGGCGACATCACCACCATGGTCTTCGGCGTCTTCCACCCCGTGGCCGACGACGGCACCCCCGACCGGACCGGCCGGGTCCTCGACCTCGTCCTGGACGCGCTCCGGGCCCGCGCCGGGAACTGACGGCCACGGCCGCCGCGCCGCGCGTCCGCGCCCCGCGTGACGCCTGCCCCGGAGAGCGGCCAGGCGCCGGACGGCGAGCCGGTTCGTCTCCGGGCGGCGTCGGACGGGGTCCCGGCGGCGGCCCACCGGGACGGTCGGCAGGTACAGCGGCGGCAGGAGCGCGGCGGCGCACACCGTCCACAGGGCTGTGTGCGTTCCCGCGTACGTGGCGAGAAGTCCGGCGCCGAGGGCGCCGAGCGGCCGTGCGCCCCAGGAGACGAAGCGGACGGTGGCCATGACGCGTGAGAGGAGCTCGGGCGGCGACTGCGTCCGGCGGTTGGCGGAGGCGTGACCCTCCTCGGACCGGACGGGAGGCGTGACCCCTCTCGGACAGGACGGGAGGCGTGACCCCTCTCGGACAGGACGGACCGGACGGGAGATGTGACTCCCCCGGACGCGACGGCTTGCTATCCTCTCGGAGGCCGTGCGAGAGACCGAGGAGGTGGTACCCGTGAACGTAACGACGTGGGTGCTCTCCTCAGGGGTCACGGTCGGGCGATAGGTCGTCGTCCGGGAGCGCCGTTTCTGTGCTCTCCCGAAAGGCACGACCATGCAGGTCACTTCTGAACAGCTCCTCGACGACGGTGTCGTCGAGCGGCACTTCACCCTCGGCGAGATCCCCGGCATCCTGTGGACGCCCGCGTCCGCGTCGGCTCCGGTGCCGCCGATCCTGCTCAGCCCCCCTCCGATCGGGCTGAGCCGGGCCTATCCGCGGCTGGTGGGCCGGGCCCGGAGCGCCGTGGCGCAGGGCTTCGCCGCGGCCACCATCGAGCTCCCCGGATACGGCGACCGGCCCCGGCTGCCCGGCGCCGAGCAGGCGGGCGCCGACCTGCGCCGGGCCATGGCGGCCGGTGAGCCGGTCACCGACGAGATCATCGACGCCCTCGTCCTCCCGCTGGTCGACAGGGCGGTCCCGGAGTGGCAGGCCGTCCTGGACGCCCTGCTGGATCTGCCCGGGATCGGCGGCCCGGTCGGGTACTCGGGAGGAGTCATCTCCATCGGCACCCGGCTCGCCGCGGTCGAACCGCGCCTCTCCGCCGCCGTTCTCTTCGCCGGGAGCTTTGTCCCCCGCGTCACCTTCGAGGAGGCCCGCCGGGTCACCATTCCGCTGCACGTCCTGTTGCAGTGGGACGACGCGGGCAACGACCGGCAGGCGTCCCTGGACCTGTTCGACGCCTTCGGCTCCGAGGAGAAGACCCTCAGCGCCAACCTGGGCGGCCACACCGGCGTCCCGCAGTTCGCGGGGGAGGAGGCGGAGAGGTTCTTCGCCCGGCATCTGAGCTGAGGGCGGTCCCGGCGCGGCCCTGCCCCCGCCCCGGGCCCGTCCACGGGCCGGTGGTCGCCGGAGTCGCACCGGGGGTGGTACCGGCCCGTGGGCCTGTACCACCCCCGGGTGCCGCCGGGCGTCAGTCCCGGACCGGAGCGGTGTCCGTGGCCGGGCCGCCCTGGGCGGGGAGGGAGGCGGCGGCCGAACCGTCGTCGCCGTCCTCGTTGATGCGGGCGAGCACCGCGTCGCGCTCCGGGGTGTCCTCCGGCTTCACGAACCCGATCACGACGTACAGCACCAGGGAGACCGCGAGCGGCACCGAGACCTGGTACTGGAGCGGGACACCGCCGTCCACGGCCCAGTTGATCGGGTAGTTGACCAGCCAGAACGCCACCAGGCCCAGCGCCCAGCTGACCAGCGCCGCGGTCGGCCCGGACTTCCGGAACGGACGCAGCAGTCCGAGCATGAACGGGATGGCGATCGGGCCCATCAGACCGGCCACCCACTTGATGACGACGGTGATGATGTCCTTGAACGTGGGGGAGTTGACCTGCGTGGCGACCGCCATCGACAGCGCGAGGAAGGCGATCGTGGTCCAGCGCGCCGCGATCAGGCCGGCCCGCTCGTTCCAGCCGCGCGCGGACTTGGCGAAGGTCGGCACGATGTCGCGGGTGAAGACGGCGGCGATGGCGTTGGCGTCCGAGGAGCACATGGCCATCGTGTGGGAGAAGAAGCCGACGATGACCAGGCCCAACAGTCCGTGCGGCAGAAGCTGTTCGGTCATCAGGGCGTAGCTGTCCGAGGCGTCCGGCTTCTGCGCGTGGACGAGCAGCGGCGCGCACCACATCGGGAAGAACAGCACCAGCGGCCAGACGAACCAGAGGACGGCCGAGAGGCGGGCCGAACGGGTCGCGGAGCGGGCCGAGTCGGTGGCCATGTACCGCTGGGCCTGGTTCCACATGCCGCCGTTGTACTCGAAGGTCTTGATGAAGAGGAACGCGAGCAGGAAGGTCACCGTGTACGGCCCGGCGGTCGGGTCGGCGTGGCCGTCGGGGAGCTTGTCCCAGACCGTCCACAGGGTGGAGAAACCGTCCAGCTTGCCCATCACCGCGATCAGCATCGCGAGCCCGGCGAAGAGCTGGATGATGAACTGCCCCAGCTCGGTGAGCGCGTCGGCCCACAGGCCGCCGACCGTGCAGTAGATGGCGGTGATGACGCCGGTGATGAGGATGCCCTGGGTGATGGTCAGCCCGGTGAAGACCGACAACAGGGTGGCGATCGCGGCCCACTTGGCGCCCACGTCCACGATCTTCAGCAGCAGACCGGACCAGGCGAGCGCCTGCTGGGTCTCCACGTTGTAGCGGTTCTTCAGGTACTCCAGCGGCGACGCGACCCGCAGGCGCGAGCGCAGCCGGTTGAGCCGGGGCGCGAAGAGCTTCGCGCCGATGAAGATGCCGATGGCGATCGGGAGCGACCACGTGACGAAGGACGTGACCCCGTACGTGTAGGCGATACCGGCGTAACCGGTGAACATCACCGCGCTGTATCCCGACATGTGGTGGGAGATGCCGGACAGCCACCACGGCATCTTGCCGCCGGCCGTGAAGAAGTCGCCGACGGTGTCCACGCGCTTGTGCGACCAGAGTCCGATCGCGACCATCACACCGAAGTAGCCGATGAGTACGGTCCAGTCGAGACTGTTCATGTACCCCTCCAGGGGTCCGCCTTGTGAACGGGAACGCTCTTCGTCAGTACGGCCGTTCAGCGGTACCCCGCGCGGGTAACGGGGACTTGGGGGATTGAACCGCTTCCGCGTGTACGCGGTCAAGGCATGGTCGTCCATGAGTGTGAACGCGAATCAGTAACCCGAACGATTTTGCCTGTTCTTGACCTGGCGGGGCGTTGTGCGGACATGGCGGCGGCCACACGATGGGCGGGCACTTCGTCAGGCTGTCCGAAACATTGAATGCGCGCGACGCACGCGATACGCGCGACGCGGTGAACGGCCCGTGCGGAGACGGGAATCGGCGACGAGCGGGCGTCAATCAGCTTCCCGGGCAACCGGGTTCGCGATCGCACCGCCGGGAAACACCACCGCCGTCACGTCCTCGCGGTCCCGGCCGCGGTGCGCGGCGGGCCCGGGAAAGGGTCTCCCGATCCGCGTGCGGCGCGCACACGGCAAGACCGCACGGGATGCGGGTCCCGTGCGGTCGAGGAGGGGGGAACTTGGTCGGTCGACATCCGGCGATGCCGGAGCAGAGCCGGTGCGAACGCCGGTTCCCACCCGGGTGTGCCGACGGTTCGTGCCGTGCGGCGGGGTCCGTACGCGGCACGGGCGGTGTCCGGGGCGGATGACCGCCCGTGCCGTCCCGCGGCGTACCGGTGAGGCGCGCGTACCGCTCGGTCACCCCGTACGGAGCGGGTGGGGCCGAGCCCTCTCGGCCAGGACGGCGGGCCGGTCGAGAGGGCCGGATGAGCGGCACGTGAGCGGGCCGGCGGAGTTCACCGGGCTCAGACGTCGAGCGTGCTCTCCGCGACGTCCCGGACGAACGCGTTCCAGGCGCCGGGCACGAAGGTGATCGAGGGGCCCTCGGTCACCTTCGAGTCGCGGACCGCGATGGAGAGCGCGACGGGGGACTTGACCTCGACGCAGGCGCCGTTGCCGCCGGAGTACGAGGACTTGGTCCACATGTCCGTAGCACCCTGGATGATAGCCATGTTCACTCCGGTTTCGATGAGTTGGTCGTGAGCCTCGCACCAGACTGCTTTCAGCTGGCGTGATCGACGCTACTCGCCAACTCCCCCGGCTGAAATTGCCGTTCACTCGACCGGATGGCAATTGCCAATGAACTCTTACCCGGTGAGGTGGCGACGGTGTATCGTGCCGTCGCCCCTCACGTCGCATCGCCGCATGTCGCACATGACCCGCTATGGCGGGGCGACGGGTCCGAGCCCTCGCCCTCAGGGGTGCCGGCCCGGTTCTGCCCCCGCTCAGTCCGTGTACTTCTTCGCGATCTCGTCGATGAAGTGGCGGCTCTGCTCCACGTTGAGCGCCTGGGCCCGCAGGTGCTCGTACATGACGCTGTACCGCTGCACGTCGTTCGCCTTCTCCAGGTAGAGGTCGCTGGTGACGCCCTCGATGTAGACCACGCTGGAGTCGGCCGTGTCCGGGAACTCCAGGATGGCGTACTGCCCGTTGATGCCCGGGTGCGCGCCCATGTCGAACGGCAGGACCTGCACGGTCACGTGCGGCAGCTTCGAGCAGGCCACCAGGTGCTCCAGCTGCTCGATCATCACCTGCTTGCCGCCGACCGTCCGGTGCAGCGCGGATTCGTCTATGACGACCCACAGGCGCAACGGGCGTTCGGGATCGTTGATCCGGTCCTGGCGGCGGGCCCGGACGTTCACCCGCTTCTCGATGTCGGCCGCCGGCGCCTCCGGGAGGGCGCCCGTGATCAGCGCCTCGGAGTACGCCCGCGTCTGGAGCAGCCCCGGGATGACCTGGGGCTCGTATCCGCGCAGCGACTCCGCGTCGGTCTCCAGACCGATGTAGACGCTGTACGGGATGTCGCCGAACGCGTGCCACCAGCCCTGCTGGCGCGAGTCCTTCGCCATCTGCATGAGGGAGTCGACGATGCGGTGGTCCTCGACCTCGTAGACCCCGCAGAGGTCGCGGACGTCGCGCTGGCTGATGGAACGGCGGCCGTTCTCCAGCCGGCTGATCTTCGACTGGGAGACCAGCAGGCGGTCGGCGACCTCTTCGGCGGTCATGCCCTTGAGCTCGCGCAGGCGGCGCAATTCCTGGCCCAGCCGACGTCGCCTGACGGTGGGATTGACGGTGGACGGCACGGAAACGGCACCTCCGGCTATGTAGCTGTGCGTATCTACTTCTCAGCAGATTGCCACCCTTGGCCCGCGCTTCGCTGGAAAACGGGGAACGCAAGCACGCGGGGCAGCCGGAAGACCGGCTGCCCCGCGTGTGGTGCGGCTCCCGAACCGGGTCTTCGCGGACGTCGGCACGGCGGTATGTGATTCTCCGCGCGGTCTCCCGCACGGTTTCCGGGCGGTCTCCCGCACGGCTCCGAAACGGTGCGCAGCGCGGATGTCCGCGCGGCGCACCGCGGTTCAGGTCACTGCGTTCAGCTCGCCGCGGTCTGCGCCATGCTGCCGCGACGTGCTTGCGGCTGCAACGGCACTCCCGCTGCCTGCTGGTTGCGACGGGGCTGTGCGCCCGCGCCGCTCTGGACGTCCATCACGGCATGCGCCACGAGGCCGCCCATCGGGTCGTGCCTGATCAGGTCCCGGAGGCGGGAGCGTGATGAACGCCCCTCGTTCCCCGGGTACAGGTGCTTGCCGAGTCCGACCGCGTGGGCCAGCGCGGCAAGCGCCGCGGTCCGCGGGTCCGGCGGTACACCGGTGCGGATCGCACTGTCCAGCCGGGACCTGATGTCCCTGCTGACTGCCGTGTCCGTCGCCTGGTAGCGAGTCGTCGGCAGCACTCCGCACATCTGGCCCGCCACGGCATGCACCATGCCGCACCGCTCCAGATGAGCGAGATAGACCTGACGGAGCCCCAGTCGGGGTCCGCCGATCCAGTGGACCGCCCGTACCGGGCTGCCGCGTCTGCGCAGCAGTTCCAGTGCGGAGTCCAGTGTCGGATCTCCAGTCGGCCGTGGCATCACCACGGCGATACGATCCCCGTCAGGGGCTATCCGTCCTGCCAGAGCCAGCTCCACTAGCTGTGCTCCGGCGAGGCCGAGGTCGAGCGACTGCGGCTGCGCCGTGGTACCCGTGGTCGGGTCCAGAGCGAGCAGCAAAAGCTCTTCCGGAATTGTTCTGCGGCTCCTGCCCATCCATGCCTCCCCGCGTGGATGAGTGACAGGGTGACCCCTCTCACAACTGTCTGTCGAGAGCGCCTGCCAGCTTTGTACGGGAACCAGTAGGTATGTCGTTCTCGTCTAGCAGCTGAAGCAAGGGTTCACACAGGACACTGGTACACGGTTCGGACAGCGGGGGCAGTCCCCGCAGCTATGAGGAGGCATTGGTGGCGGGCGAGTCCCCCGGCAAGTCGGAGCGGTCGAAGTCCTCGGGGACGGCTCCGGAGGAACGCGACCCCAGGCTCTCCGTGTTCCGTGAAGAACCCGCCGGACCGAGTGACGACACCATCGGTGACGCGGCCGACGCCGCTCCCGGTTCCACGGACGCCGCTCCCGGACCCGCGACGGACGCCGAGCCGGATACGGACGCCGAGCCGGGTACGGACGCGGCGCCCGAGGACGGCGCGCGGGAGGACACCGCCACCGCGGTGTTCCGCTTCCGCGTCCCGGTTCCCCCGGCGCCCGACGCGGACGGGGCGGACGGGGCGACCGACGCGGACGGGGCGGCGGACGCGGACGCGCACGAGGCGGACGCCACCGAGAGCGCCACGAGCACCGACGCGGCCGAGGGCGGGGCGGCAGAGGCCGCTGAAGGCCCCACAGAGCCCTCGGAGGCCGATTCGGCGCCCTCGGGCGCCTCCGGCGCGCAGGAGCGCCCCACGAGCGCCCCCACCGCCGACGCGGACGCGGACGCGGACACGGAGGATGACGAGGCGGCCGAGGGCGAGGCGGCCGAGGGTGACGGCGACAAGCGGCTGCGCCGCGCGGTCGCCGCCTGGGTCGCCGAGGGCGACGGCCCCGCCGCAGCCGAAAAGCCGACCGAGGCCACGGACTCCGCCGAGGCCACGGACTCCGCCGAAGCCGTGGAGGACGGGAAGCCCGAGTCCTCGGAGGACGGGAAGCCCGAGTCCTCGGAGGACGGGAAGCCCGACCCGGAAACGGCCGACCCGGAAACGGCCGACGCGGAAACGGCCGACGCGGACACGGCCGGCGCCAAGGTGCCCCGTACCCGTGAGGAGGCCGCGCCCACCCCTGAACCGGCGTCGGCAGCCAAGGACTCCGGCGCTTCCGGCACGACCGACGAGCCCGCCGACGAGCCCGCCGACGAGCCCTCCGAGGCGAAGGCCGGCACGGGCGCGGACGCCGACACCGAGGGCGACAGTGCCGACGCCGACGACACCGGTATCGACCAGCCCACCGCCGTGTTCACGTCGGTCCGTCCCCGGATCGACCAGCCCACGACCGCGCTGAAGATCCCGAAGCGCGAGGCGCTGGTCAAGCAGGACGCCAAGCAGGATGCCAAGCAGGACACGAAGCCGGCGCCGGGCGACGCGAAGGCCACCAAGGACGCCACGGCCGCCAAGGACCGCAAGGACGCCGAGCCGGAGTCCGAGAGCGACGCGGAGCGCACCAGCACCTTCGTACCGCTGCGCTCGGACGACGTACGGGCGGCGCCCGCGCCGCGTCGTCCGGAGCCGCAGGGGCCGGTCGTCGGGCCCACGGTGACGCCGGCCCTCGGTACGTCCACCACGGGCGAGCCCGACCGGACCCGGTCGATGCCGCTGCCGCCGAAGCCGCCGCTGGACCTGCTCGCCGAGCTGACGAACACGCCGCCGCCGCCGGAGACCCCGGTGCGTACGGCGGTCCGGCGGGTCAAGATCTGGACGCCGCTCGTCCTGCTCGTCCTGATCATCTTTGCGGTCGCACAGATGGTGAGGCCGCTGCCGGACCCGACGCTCTCGGTGACGACGACGCCGACCTACACGTTCGACGGGGCCACTCCCGACCTGTCGTGGCCGTCCCAGGGCCAGGGCTACATGGCGGCGACCGGCCTGGGCAAGGTCGGCTCGTTCGGCAAGCAGAAGCCGGTGCCGATCGCGAGTGTGGCGAAGGCCATGACCGCGTACATCGTGCTCAAGGACCACCCGATGAAGAAGGGTGAGGACGGGGCGTCGATCAAGGTCGACGCGAAGGGCGAGTCCGACGGCAAGCTCTCCTCCGAGGGCGAGTCCACGCTCGACACCGTCAAGGAGGGGGACGTACTCACTCAGCGCGACGCCCTCTCCGCGATCATGATCCCCTCCGCCAACAACATCGCACGGCTGCTGGCGCGGTGGGACGCGGGCTCCGAGGAGGCGTTCGTCGAGAAGATGAACGCCACCGCCAAGGAGCTCGGGATGACGAACACCACGTACACCGACCCCTCCGGCCTCAACGCCACCACCGTGAGCACCGCCGAGGACCTGGTGAAGCTCGGGGAGAAGCTGGTCGAGATCCCGGCGCTGATGGAGATCACCATCCTGCCGAGCTGGACCGACCCCAAGGGCAAGCTCTGGCCCAACTACAACCACCTGGTCCCCTTCAACGGGGCGCTGGGCATCAAGACGGGGTCGACCACGAAGGCGGGCGGCAACCTGCTCTTCGCGGCCCACAAGATGATCGACGGGACCGACCAGCTGATCGTCGGCGCGATCCTCGGCCAGTACGACAGCCAGTCGATCATCGACGAGGTCAACCGGGTCAGCAAGACGGTCATGCTGGCCACCGAGGACGCGCTCAAGGGCGCCACCATCGTGAAGAAGGGCCAGGTCGTCGGGGTCGTGGACGACGGGCTCGGCACCACCACCCCGGTCGTCGCCACCAAGGACGTCAAGGCGGTCGGCTGGGGCGGTCTCACGGTGAAGCTGGAGCTCACCGACGGCGGCAAGACCGTCCCGCACGAGGCGGAGGCCGGTACCGAGGTCGGCACGCTGACGGTCGGCGAGGGCACCAGTCAGGTCAAGGTTCCGGTCGCCCTGGAGCAGGACCTGAGCGAGCCCGGATTCGGGGCCAAGCTGACCCGGATCGGCTGACGACCGGTCCGGCCTGCGGGAAGGCCGCGGGAAGGCCGTGGGAAGCCCGGGGGAAGTCTCGGGGCAGGAGGGCGGGGGGTACCGATCCGGTGCCCCCCGTCCCTCTTCTGTCCGCTTGGTACGTGTTAGCGTCCCGGAACAGACCGAACAGACGAGCAGACGAACAGCAGCCGGAAAGCCGAACGGCGGTCGCCGGAGGACACACCGGGCCGGCGGACGACGGGGAGAGCCGTAGTGACCACCGCGGAGCCGAGACCCGGCCGCGAGGCGGACAGCGAGAGAGACCGGACACCCGGGCAGCCCGACGGCCGCGGGACCGGCGGTTCGACCATTCCCGCGGACGCCGGGGACCCGGCCGCCGTCGGCCTCCTGCCGACCCAGCGTGCACCGGAACCAGAACCGGAAACGGCACCGCACGCCGACCACGACCGTCCCGGACCATCCGGACCATCCGGCCCGTCCTTCGACGGCTCGCGCGAACACCCGGGCGCTCCGGCCGGGACGCGGACCACCCGGACGCTGCTGCACCGGCTGACCCGCCACCCCGTGACGATCGCGACGGCCGCCGCGGCCGTCACCCATGTCCTCTGGTTCTTCTTCTTCGCCAACAGTGGCGGCGACATCGCGGCGCAGGACGCCTGGGCCGAGTTCGTCGGCCAGCACCCCGGCACCGCGTACAACCTCGCCTGGTACGGGGGCATGCACCCCGTCTCGTACAGCGTGGTCTCGCCGTACCTGATGTCCGTGATCGGCGTCCGGTCGACGATGATGCTCGCGGGCACCGTCTCCGCCGGGCTGACCGCGATGATCCTGGTACGGGTCAAGGCCGTGCGGAACCCGCTCGCCTGCTCGCTCGCCGGGGTCTTCGCGTACCTGTGCAACGCGCTGTCGGGCCGGGTGACGTTCGGGCTCGGCATGATGTTCGCGGTCGGGGCCGTCGCCGCCGTCTTCTGCTGGCCGTACCGCTGGCGGTACCGGCGCTGGGCGAAGGCGGGGGTCGCCGCACCGCTCGCCGGTCTCGCCACCGCTTCCAGCCCGGTCGCCGGTCTCTTCCTGGGCGTGGTGGCCGCCGCGCTCTTCCTGCACAAGCGGCGCCCCGGCGCGTACGCCATCGGGCTGCCGCCGGTGGTGGTGGTCGGGCTGTCCTCGTGGCTGTTCCCGTTCTCCGGCACCCAGCCGATGTCGGTGGGCACGCTGTCGCTGCCGTTCGTCTTCGCGGTGTTCGTCTTCGTGCTCGTACCGCGCGACTGGAAGACGGTCCGCACGGCGTCCGCCCTCTACGGCCTCGGCACGCTCGCCACCTACTTCGTGGACTCCCAGATCGGCTCCAACATCACGCGCATGGCGATGCTCTTCGCCGGTGTCGTGCTGCTGGCGGCGCTGCCGTTCACCGCGCCGCGCACCCGCCGCTGGTACGCCCTGGTGATCGCGATCGTCGGCCTCAACGTCTGGATCGGCTTCAAGAGCGTCGCCGACATCGTCCGTACCGCGCCGACCGCTTCCTGGGCGCGCGAGCTGGCGCCCCTGGTCAACCAGCTCCAGGTGGTCGACGCGACACGGGGCCGGATCGAGGTGGTCCCCGCGAGCAGCCACCGCGAGGCCTCCGCGCTGGCGCCGTACGTCAACCTCGCCCGGGGCTGGAACCGCCAGGCCGACATGAAGCGCAACCCGCTCTTCTACGACGACACCCTCGACGGGACGAACTACCGCGAGTGGCTCGACCGCTGGGCCGTCCACTACGTCGTGCTGCCCAAGGGCAACCCGGACAGCGGGGCCGCCCAGGAGGCGACCCTCGTCGGCGACGGCCTGCCGTACCTGAAGCAGATCTGGGCCGACGCCAACTGGAAGCTCTACCGCGTCGAGGACCCGACCCCGCTCGCCGACCCGCCCGCCACCGTCCTGAACGCGGAGGCCGACGAGATCACCCTCCGGGTCGCCCAGGCGGGCCGCGTCCTCATCCGGGTGCCCTACACCCGCTGGCTCTCCCTCGTGGACGAGGAGGGCAAGGGCCTGGACCGCCCCGAGGAGACGGCGGAGTCCAAGGAGCGCACCAAGGACGACGAGAACGCCCCCAAGACCTTCGACAACGTCAACGGGTGCCTCCTGAAGGTCGACGAGGAGACCCACGGCGACCAGTGGACCGAACTCGTCGCCCCGAAGGCGGGCGTCTACCGGCTGGCCGCGCCGTACCGTTTCAGCCCCGGCACCCCGTGCCCGGAGGAGATGCGCTGACGCGGGTGGCGGGGTCCGAGCGGCCGGCGTGCGCCCTGGCCGCAGCGCGGTTCCCCGGCCGACTGCGGATTGCCGACTCGGATCACTATCGGTTCGCGGCGGTGCGGCCGTGGTCGATCCAGCCGGTACCGGCCGCTCCGTCGGCCGCCGCGGCCGGTCCGCCGCGGAACGCCCGGCGCAGGATCGCGTAACCGATGAGCGCGCCAAGGGTGTTGGCGATGACGTCGTTGATGTCGACGGAGCGGCCGGAGCTGAAGAGGATGTACTGCGCGAGCTGGGTCCCCTCGATGAGCAGGCTCGCCGACGCGGCCGACAGCGCCATCCGGCCGACCCGGTCGCACCGGACGAACAGCGGCAGCAGGAAGCCGAACGGTACGAACATGATGAGGTTGGCGATCATCGTCACGTCCGCCGTCAGCAGCGGAACCGGATTGATCTGGCTGGTCCACGGGCTCAGGTTGCGGTAGTCACCCGTGTACACCCAGAGCGGGAACACGGTGATCGACACGACGGCGGCGGCGTAGAGCGCGGCGGCCACCCGCGTCGCCAGCGGCCGGCCGCTCCAGCCCGGCGCGTTCCGCCACCGCCGCACCGTCGCGTGGACGGCGAACGCCGCCAGGGCAGGGCCCTCGACGTACAGGGCGGGAATCTCGAACTGCGTGCTCATGGGGTGCTCCGGGGATGCTCGGCGCCGACGGGCGGCGCGGACGGGTGATGTGCCCGAGTGGTGCGGCGACGGCCCCACATTCCCCGGAGCGCCCCGGTGCGCGGATCGGCCGAACAGCAGATTCCCGGGCCCGCGCCTACGACTTTCGGCAGAGGCCGACCGCCCCGCACGCTGCATAGGCTGCCGCTCATGTCCCCCGTCCAGCCCCGCCGCCGGTCCTCCCTGCTCGCGCGCCCCGCCCAGTCCCGCCGCCGGTCCTCCCTGCTCGCGCGCCCCGCCCAGTCCCGCCGTCCGTCCTCCCTGCTCGCGCGCCCCGCCCAAGCCCGTCCCCGGTCCTCCCCGTTCGCGCGCCCCGCCCTCCGTGCCTGCCTCCGCGTCCTCGCGGTGACCACCGTGCTCCTGTGGCTCGGCGCCGCCCTGTACGTCGACCACCTCGGCGGCCTCGACGAGAGCGCGGCGGCCCCGTACCTCGCCGTGTCCGGAGCCGCGCCCGCCCTGCTGCTCCTCGTACGGGCACTCGGCCGCGACCGGCTGCCGTCCGGGGCGCTCGCCGCGCTCGCGATGGCCGTGGCGGTCCTCTCCCTCGGGGTCACCGGGGTGCTGCGCGTCCTCGGGGAGCGGCCCGGGGAACCCGTCGAGCGCACGGATGCCTACGCCCTCTTCGAGATCAGCGCGCTCGTCCTCGTCCTGGCCCTGACCCTGCGCCACGGCGCGCCGAGGACCTCCGCCGTCGCCGCACCCCTCCTGCTCGCCGCGCTCGTGCTGCGGCCGGTCGCGGTCGACATCAGCGAAGGCAGCCTCACCATCACCCTGTTCGCCGGGCTGATCGCGGGCGCCGTCGCCACGGTGGCCCTCGGGCTCCGTCTGGTGGTGGCCGACCGGCGGCACCGCGACGAACGACTCCGTCTCGAACAGCGCCTCACCTTCGCCCGCGACCTGCACGACTACGTCGCCCACCACGTGATGGGCATCGTCGTCCACGCCCAGGGCGCCCAGGCCGTCGCCGCCGCCCGCCCCGAGATGGTCCCGCCCGCCCTGGCCCAGATCGAACAGGCCGGAACCGACGCGCTGGCCGCCCTGCGCCGCATGGTCAGCGGCCTCCGGTCCGCCGGGACGGCCGAGGAACACACCCCGCACGCCGATCTCACCCGGATCCGCAGACTCGTCGCCGACTTCACCCTGCCCGGCGCCGAAGCCCGGCTGGTCGAGGAGGGACCGCTCGACCGGCTCCCCACCGACACCATGACGGTGGTCCACCACCTGGTCATGGAGGCGCTGACGAACGTACGCAAACACGCCAGGGACGCGCGCCAGATCACCGTCCGGCTCAGCGCCCACGCCGACCGCGCCACCGCCGTCATCACCAACGACGGAGCCTCCCGGCCCGCCCACAGCCGGGGCTACGGCCTTACCGGTCTCGACGAACGCGTCACCTCCACCGGGGGCACGTTCGCCGCCGGTACCGACTCCCACGGGCAGTGGTGCGTCAGCGCCCGACTCCCGCTCCCCGGAAGGGCACTGTCCGCGTGATCCGCGTACTCCTCGCAGACGACCAGGCCATCGTCCGCACCGGTATGGCCATGATTCTCTCGGCCGAGGACGACATCGAGGTGGTCGCCCACGCCCACGACGGGCTGCACGCCGTCGAACAGGCCGCGGCACACCGCCCCGACGTCGTCCTGATGGACATCCGCATGCCCCGGCTCGACGGACTGGACGCCCTGCGCCTCATCAACCGGCCGGGCACCCTGAACCCCCCGAAGGTCGTCATCGTCACCACCTTCGACGACGACGCCTACCTGAACCAGGCGATCGAGGCCGGTGCCTGCGGCTTCATCCTCAAGGACTCGGGCCCCCGCCTCCTGACCGAGGCGATACGCGCCGCCGCCTCCGGCGACGCCCTCGTCAGCCCCTCCCTCACCCTCCGCCTCCTGCGCCGCCACACCGGCCCCGGCGCCATCACCAGGGGGACCGGCGCGCCTGCCCAGCCGCTGACTCCGCCGCTCACCCCGCGCGAGCAGGAGGTCGTCGTGCTCCTCGCGGACGGCCTGACCAACGCCGAGATAGCCTCCGCCCTCTCCATCAGCACCGGAACGGTCAAGACCCACCTGAGCAACGTCCAGGGCAAACTCGCGGCCCGCAACCGCGTGGAGATCGCCGCCTGGGCCTGGCGCAACCGGCTGGGCGGGGTGGTGGGGTGAACCGGGCCACGTCCCGACCGGAGCCCGGACAGCCGCTGGGCCGGCAGGCGTTGTATCGCTCGTTGACCAGCCGGTACGTCACCTCCTCCGTCCACGCGCCGGCTTTCGCGGACCCGAGGTCGTCCAGGAGCAGCAGCGGGACTCGGCCAAGACGGCGCAACTCCTCCTCCGCTCCCCGCTCCGAGCCCTGGGGGCGCAGAGGGCCGTACAGGTCGGCGGCGGTGATCGCGACGACCTCGTACGTACGCGGGGACCGGCTTCGGCGACACGGCGGAGCGCGCCGTACGCCTCGTACGTATTGCCGGTGCCGGTCGTACCGGTGAGGAGCAGCGTCGCTGAAGAGATGACCGCCGGCCGCCTGCTCGACACGGTGGTGATCCGGCTGTCGGGCGGCGGGCGCGTGGTCGTCGTCGCGCGGGGCAACGAGGACGGCTCACCCGAGGAGATCCAGGCGTCGATGGAGGCATGGCGGCGCATCCGCCCGCAGCTCCAGGATCTTGGCGAGCGGTCCGAGGGGTCTGCGTCGGCGGGGTAAGCCGTAGGAGTCGGCAATGGGTTCGGAGGCTCCGGGGCGACACATCGGGCGGGACCGCCGAGGACTGGGCAAGCCCCCTGCACGTGGTCGACACCCTGCGGCCCGACCTGATCAAGGACGCGCAGACCGCCGTACGTACGGCAAGTCGAGACGGCGGGCAACGGGCGCGCGGCGCAGCCGACTTTGGTCGGTGCGGACGCCCGCTGTCAGTTCGCGCCGGGCGAGGGCGATTCGTCATGTTGCGGGGCTCTCAGGCGCGCCGCGCGGCGACCGCCCCTGTGTATGTCTCCGTGGTCAGGTCCTCCGGGCCGATGTCCAGCCCCGCAAACACAGCACGCACGTCCTCCAGCGCAGATCCCAGTTCGTCCTCAGCCACGATCGTCTCGACCTCCAGGAAGACGTCGTCCAACTCGGGCACCCGGACGAGCGTGGCGAGCAGTTGTCGGCCGCGCGCCTTCAGTTGGTAGTTGCGGCACCGCTTCTCGAAGGCGATGTGGACCACGTACCCGAGACCTCGCAGAATCTCGTGGGTAGCCTCCGCGTCCTCCACGACGGTCTCTTGCTCCGGCTTCGACCCGGACGCCTCGTCGACCACGGCGCCCTTGTACGTCAGCACGGTCCTGGTGGAATCCACGCCGTGAACGGTGCGCACCCGCAACTCTCGGCCGGCTGCCTCCAGTGAGCCGTCCGGGCGGTCGTAGTACGTGTCCCGGTACACCTCGATCCGGGCGGTGGCGCGCTCGTCCAGCTGTCGCATCACCGACTCCGGCGAATGCACCCGGGCTTTCAGCTCTGCTTCGATCACGCCGTCTCCCTCTTCTCACACCGTGCGCTCGGCACCGGCCACGATTGCTTCGAACATCCTGGAGAACCCCCGGAACAGTGGACCGTGGGGCGTAGCCATGACCTTGTACGTTGCGGACTCATGCCCTTCCCAGCCCGCGTCGAACGCGCCGACAAACATGGTGGAATCCGTCCTGATGACCCGCCAGGTCGGCAGCATGCTGTACCGCCAGACGCCGATGTCGCAAGTGCCCGCCAGTTCGCGCAGGCGTGCTTCTGCAAGCCGGACCCCACTCGCGAGGGACTCGGCGGACTCGCCGATCTCGGTCGCCCGCCGGGCCATGGCATCGCTGTCCGGGTCGAGGAGCGCCACCCGGACCCGGAGCCCTCTGCCTCCCTGCTCGCGCGGCAGACAGGCGCGCAGCAGGGAATCGTTCAGTCCGATCAGACCGAGTCCTCTGACCGCCAGCACGTCCAATTCGGTCGCCTCACGGGTCATCTGCTGGATCTCCGCCGCTGCCGATCCCTGCGCGTCGTACACCCGGACTACCTCGGGAAAGGCCGCAAGGTCGAAGGCTGCGCCACCCACCCGCTTTTCCCGGCTGGCTGCCAGGCCGAGGAGGTGTCGGGCGTCGTCAGGCATGGCCAGTCCATCGGCGATGCGTTCGTACACGTCCAGCCGTCCCACATCCCGGCGCCTGTTGATGATCTCGTTGACCCGGGCCTGGGTCATACCGGTGGCCACGGCGATGCGGGACTGGCTCGCGCCTGCGTACTGCTGCGCTCCCACCGACTGGCCGCCGCTGACGCGCCCCACCGCCGAGACGTGTTCACCAAGCCCGCGACGCGCCACCGATCGCCCTCACGCGCCAGCCGCGCCGCCGAGAACTGCCGCCAGCGGTCGATGTCTCGCGACGACCGTTGGTGGGACCAATTCCAAGCCCGACCGCAGATTCCCTGGAAGGACGGCGACCGGGCGGGCGATCCCCAACCCGATGAGAAGGAGATCACCTTGAGCGTACGAGACCTGCTCACCGGGCCCGGCTCGTGGACGTCCGGGCTCGATCCCCGGTAAGCGGAACTCATCGCCGCGATGGAGCGCGAGGAAGGGGGGCCCGTACGCGGGTTCGTCGTGGTCCACCCTGAGTCCTGACCTGAGTGCGTCCCGGCCTGCCGACGGGCCGGGACGCACTCTTCTGTCCTGCTCCTCCTCGCCGACAGCTCCACGGCGCGCCAGGACGCGGTCGTCGGGCACGAGCCGGCGCGCCTGCTCACGGCCGCTGGACAGGGAGGGCAGGCAGAAGGGCCAGGCTGGGCGTATGCCCTGGCCTGGCCCTTTGGTGACAACTGCCTGTTTGACGCTGTGCCCCCGGCAGGATTCGAACCTGCGACACCCACTTTAGGAGAGTGGTGCTCTATCCCCTGAGCTACGAAGGCGGGGATCTGTCCGTACATGTGCCTGAACGGTTCCGCACGCGAGACCGTTGCTGACACGCTTCGGACAGGCTGGCGGTCGGCCGGTGAGGGCCGGTTCGCCGCCGCCAGTGTAGCGGGTGGCGTGCCCGATGTTCCGGGGATGCGCGTTGCCGGGGATCTTGGACGGTGTCCGGGGCGGTGGGGGCGGGTGACCTGTGGTGGGTGAGCCCGGGGGAGGCGGTCCCGGGCACGTCGGCGTTACGCCTTTCGGCTCGTCCCCGCGGACCCGCGTCGGCCACGCGCGAAACCTCACGGAGGGTGGGGGATTCTCGGGCGGAGTTCCGGAGGTTCCGGACGTTTCGGCGGAACCCGCAGTCCGCAGGGTCAAGAGGAGAGCGATGAGCAACGGTCCGCAGACCACCACGGACGGCGTGCGGGTCGCAGACGGCCTGGGCGGCCCGGCCTCGCAGAAAGGGCGGAAAGGGCAGAAAGAAGGGCTGGGGACGGTCCCGTCGGCCGACACCGTTCCGTCGGCCACCGCCCGTGCAGCCCGGTGGACCGAGTGGCCCCGGCCGACCAAGCGGTCCCGGTGGTGCCGGCCGCCCCGGGGCTGGGCGGCGGTCGCCGTCGTGGCCGGTGCGTTCACGTTGGCCCAACTTCTCCTCGTACGGCCGGGGATGGGGCTCGGCTGGGACGAGTCGGTCTACGTCAGCCAGGTCGCGGGGCACGCGCCCGCCTCGTTCTTCAGCGCCCCGCGGGCCCGTGGCGTTCCGCTGCTGGTGGCGCCGGTAGCCGCCTGGTCGTCGTCGACCGCGCTGCTGCGCGTCTACCTGGCCGTGCTGTCCGGCCTCGGGCTCTTCCTCGCGCTCCGCGCCTGGCGGGGCGTCCTTCCCGCTCGGGTGCTCGCCACGGCGGGCGCCCTGTTCGCCGGCCTGTGGGTGACGCTCTTCTACGGTCCGCAGGCCATGCCCAACTACTGGGTGGCCGTCGGCGCCCTGGCCGGTACGGGCTGCTTCCTGCGCGCCGCGGCGGACCGCTCCGACCGCGCTGCCCTCCGGGGCGTGGGCCTGAGCGCCGCGCTGATGGCCTGGATGCGCCCCATGGACGCGGTGTGGGCGGTCCTGCCGCTGCTCGTCCTGGTGGTGTGCGTACGGAGGTGGCGCCGCCCGGCCCTCCTGGTGGCGCTGGGCGGCGGTCTCGCGGCCGGGGCGGCGGAGTGGGTGATCGAGGCTTACGCCGCCTACGGAGGACTCGCGCAGCGCCTGGCCGACGCGTCCCGTATCCAGGGCGGCCTCGGCTGGAACCTCGCGGTCGTGGACCAGCTGCGCGCGCTGGGCGGGCGCACCCTGTGCCGCCCGTGCGCCGGTGCGGTGCCCCCGGTCACGGAGACGCTGTGGTGGCTGGCCCTGCCGTTGCTCGCCGCCCTCGCGGTCAGGGGCGCCGTCCGCGCGGGGCGCCCGGCCGTCACGCTCGTGCCGCTGGCCTGCGCCGCCTCGGCGGCCTTCCCGTACCTCTTCCTGATCGGCTACGCGGCGCCCCGCTTCCTGATGCCCGCCTACGCGCTGCTCGCCGTCCCGGTCGCCGGACTCGTGGTGCACGCGGTGCGGGCGTCCGGGCGGACGGGCAGGCCGCTGACCGTGGCGCTGCTGGTCCTCGTACTGGCCGGGCACCTGACCGCACAGCTCGTGGTGCTGCACAACACCGTGCGCCGCACCACGGCGGCCCGGCAGGAGTGGGCGGCCGTCGCCGACGGGCTGCACCGGCTGGGCGTCCGCCCGCCGTGCCTGGTGACCGGCAAGGAGTACGTCCCGATCGCCTTCTACGCGGGCTGCTCCTCCGCGGCGGCGGGCGGCCACGACGCCAACACCACGGCGGCCGGCCTCCGGCGGACCGCCGAGCGGCTGCCCACCGCCGTGCTCGTGGCACCGGGCGGCCGACTTCCCGGCTACGCCCGGTCCTGGGCCCCGCACCGGCTGGGCGGCCTATGGGTGTACGTCGGCCCGGCCGACGGAGGTGGCGACCGGCTGAGGCGGCGACCGTCTGAGGTGGTGACCGACTGAGGTGGTGACCGAAGGGTGTGACCGAAGGGTGGTGACTGAAGGGGGGCGTGACCAAGGGGGCGTGGCCGAAGGGGGTGGCTCGCCCGCCGGGCCGGCGCGCGGACCACCCCCTTCGGCCACCGCCGTCAGATGCCCAGGTCGTCGATGAAGGCGATCTTCGGCAGTTCCAGCGGATAGATCCGCGACCTCTCGACGGCGATCCACTGGATCAACGACTCGATGGATTCGAGCGCGTCGTCGGGATCGGTGAACTCGGTCATGAGGCCGAGCACGTTCCGTGCCGCGTCCGCCCTTTCGGGGTGGTATTTCTCGAATACCTCGCAGCACATTTCCGGGTCGCGCGTGTATGCCTGATGCCGCTCGGCGACCAGTTCGAGGCAGGCGCGGAGCACGCGTTTCACGAGACGCATGATGAGCGTCCGCGTGAGGGCGTCGGAGGCGCCCGCCAGGGCGCCCGTGACCGTTTTGAGGTCAAGTTCAAGATTGAACAAATGGCTGAAGGCTTCCGCGTCGATCGGGTACGGGGCGATCCGCGGCGCGAAGTCCTCTCCGTACACCAGGGCCGACTGCGTCTTGATGTAGAAGCCACTTTTCCGGTCGGTGAGGACGGCCGTCGCGGACGTGATGGCGAGATCGATGTCGACGACGACCGAGTGCCGGCTGAGCGTGCGTTCCACTGCCTGCTGAATCCACGCCCGGTCGAAACCGCGTTCCTGGTACGTCACGGCTATCAGGTCGAGGTCCGAACGGCCCCACTGGGCGGTTCCGGTCGCCACCGAACCCCTGAGATAGACGCTGGCGAGGTCTTCGTAGCGCGACCTGCATTCGTCCACCAGAGTCTCGATCAGGGGGCGCCATTGCGGGCCCACCTTTTCGGCGTCGGCGAGATTGATCAGATGGCCGTGGGAATCGAGGGGAATGAACACTAGTCGTTCCTCGCTCTCAGCAACTTGCCGGCCGTTGCGGCCACTTCGAGGAACCGGTCGTTCTCCGCCGCGGTTCCCACCGTGACGCGGGCGGCCTCGGGGAAGTCGCGGATGAGGACCCCGCCCGCCTTGCAGTGCGCCGCGAAGGCGGCCGGCTCGGCCATGGGGAGCCAGAAGAAGTTCGCCTGGGACACCGGGGTCGCGGGCACGAGCGCCTTCAGCACCGGGTACATCCGGGCGCGTTCCGCGGTGACGAAGTCGACGCGGCGGCGCGCCTCCTTCTCCTGTTCGAGGGCGGCGAGCGCGGCGGCCTCGGCGAAGACGCTCGTGGCGAAGGGGGCGAGCAGCTTGCGCATGGCGGTGGCCACTTCCGGGGCGGCGGCCAGCCACCCCAGGCGTACGCCGGCCAGGCCCCAGGCCTTCGACATGGTGCGCAGGACGACCACGTTGCGCCGGTCGCCGTACTCGGCGAGCCCGTCCGGGACGTCGGGGTCGGTGACGAAGTCGCCGTACGCCTCGTCCAGGACGACCAGGACCGATTCGGGCACCGAGTCGATGAACCGCGTGAGCTCCGCGCGGGTGACGGCGGTGCTGGTGGGGTTGTTGGGGTTGCAGACGAGGGCCACGCGGGTGTCGGCGGTGATCGCCGCCGACATCGCGTCGAGGTCCTGGCGGAAGCCGTCGGTGCAGGGCACCTGTACGGGGCGTACGTGACCGCCCACCGCGGCGACCGGATACGCCTCGTAGGAGCGCCAGGGGAAGACGAACTCCTGGCCGGGCTCGCACACCGCCTTCAGCAGCAGTTCGAGGAGGTAGACGGAGCCGAAGCCGGTCACGATCCGGTCCGAGGTCACGCCGTGGTGGTGGGCCAGGGCGTTGCGCAGGGCCACGGCCGCCATGTCCGGGTAGCGGTTGGAGTCACCGGCGGCGGCCACGACGGCTTCCACGACACCGGGCAGCGGGCCGAAGGGAAGCTCGTTGAGCGCGAGTCTGGCGGCGTCGGGTGCCTGCGGGGCGCCGCTGCTGTCGAGCGGGATGGGGCTTGGCAGGTAGGACGGCAGGGCATCCAGTTCCGGCCGTGTGAGCTGCGCTTTCAACGGTCCTCCTGAGACGGGTGAACTCCGGTGCGACGGCGGGGTGCTGACGCCGTCGGGGATCGGGTCGGCCGGGGGGATCAGACCTGGCTGGGCACGGGCACCACGGGCATGCGGGAGGCTTCGGTGGTCCATGCCCCGTCGACGTGCTCGATGAAGTCGTAGAGCGGCTGGAACTGCTCGCGCGCGCTGTCCTCGGACGCGACATAACGCTGCGTCTTCAGGGCGACGTCGTGGGGGATCGGCTCCAGCGGCCCGAGCCCCGCCGACAGCACCTGCGCCTTGCAGGCCCTTTCCAGGGTCAGGTAGCGCCAGGCCGCGGCCTCGACCGAAGCGCCGACGGTGAGCAGGCCGTGGTACTTGAGGATCAGGTTGTTGAACCCGCCGAGCGCCTCGGCGGTCGCCCGGCCGTCCTCGAAGGTGTGGGGCAGACCGCCGAACTCGTGGTCCACCGCCTGGTCCTGGTAGAACGCGCAGGTGTCCTGGCTGGTGATCGGAAGGATCCTGCCGGTGCTCGCCCAGATGCGCCCGTACGGGGAGTGGAAGTGCGAAGAGGCCACCACGTCCGGCCGCGCGGCCTGCACGCTGGAGTGCAGCACCAGGGCGCCGATATTCACCGGGTGGTGTCCCACCAGCACATTGCCCTCGTAGTCGAGCAGCACGAGGTCGTCGACGTCGATCATCGACAGGTGGACCCCGACGGGGTTGACCCAGAACGCGTTCGTCACCTCGGGGTCCCGGACCGCGAAGTGCCCGGCGAAACCCTCGCCCTCGTCGTAGCCCCACCGCGAGAAGAGGCGGAGCGCGGCGATCAGTTGGGTCAGCCGGTGCTGCCGCTCCTCAGCGGTCGACCGAATGATCTCGGGACCGTCGGAGTCGTTCACCAGGACGATCGAGCCCTTCATCGTGTATCCCGTCGTTGTTGGATTGTCTGCCGATTACCGATTACCGATTACCGAGGTGGAACGTCCCTGGTCACCGCAGCTGCGGGCATCGGGACGGACCCCACGGGGCGGGTCCGGGGTGCGGGTTCCCGCCGGAGCGAGGACGGTTCTGGGGGAAGCGGGGCGTGCGGGGCGTGCGGGTCGGGAGCCCGGGGGCACCTGTGTCTCCGTCGTGGGCCCGGCCCCGTATGCGGCTGCGCACGCGGACTGCCGTCCCGCAGCCGGGAGTTCACCGCCAGCGAGGTGACGTCACCCGTGGTGCCGCCGAGGTGCCGTCACCCGTGGTGCCGCCGTGAGGCCGTCACCGTGGCGCCGGCACCGCTCGGCGTCGGCACCACGGTGGGCGTGGAGGTGCCGCGCGTCGGACCGCCGTCGGTGCGAGGCGGTCGGGCGAGGCGGTCGGGCGAGGCGTGCCTGCCTTCGGGCGGGGTCTCGGCCCGGCCCGAAGGGCTGCTCAGGTGAGGGAGGCGTTCGCGAAGATGTCGGGGAACGCGTCGACGAGGGCCTGTCGCATGGCCAGTTGGACGGTGTCGAAGTCGCCGTCGCCCGGCACCGAGACGAAGTCCGCGAACTCGGGGAGGCCGAGGTAGGCGGCCCGGAAGGACTCCAGGAAGTCCGGGTCCTCCTCGTCGATCCCGCGCACGTTGATGCGGCGCACCGCTTCGGCCGGGGAGACGTCCAGGAAGATCGTGAGATCCGGCTTGGGGGCTCCTCCGAGCAGCCTGCGCAGGAAGTCGACGCTGCCGACACCCTCGGCCTTGGCCAGGGCGTACTGACAGTAGACGTAGCGGTCGACGATCACGACGTCCGGAGAGGTCGTGAGGGGCTCCGCGAGGAAGGTGACCCGGGCCAGCTGGGAGCAGGAGGAGATGAGACGCATGGTCTCGCCGCCGATGAGCTCCAAGTGGTCGGCCACGCCCTCCTCTTCGGCGATGGCGTTGAGCGCCTTGCGGACGGGGGCCATGGTGAGGCTCCGGTGTGCCTGGCCCGGGATGCCCTGGGCGCGGAGCCATTCACCGAGCATGCGCACCTGGGTCGACTTGCCGGCTCCGTCCAGTCCCACCACGGCGACGAGTCGCCCGGTTCTGGACTCCTGCCCGGCAGGGTTTTGCTGTGCGCGCACTTGTACCGCCTAGAAATCGTTCCGTCACCGAAAAGTTGACGCCTGTCGTGCGGCTTTCGTAGGGGAACGCGAGAATCAAAGATGCCGAACCATGGAGATGAATCCATGGTTCTGAAGTCGTGACCCCCCGCCGACACCTGAGCGAACCTAGGTCCGTATCAGCCACGTTGTAAACCGCTTCTTCGATCGCGTCTCGGGTAATGAGACGGGCGGGGGTGAGAAGCGTGCATCGATCCGATTTGTTCTGGATCGCCGCCCGAAAACCGATGGCCTGAAACGGAGCGCGTGCTAGCGTCGGCGCCGGTCGAACAGGGGGTTGTGGGCCATGTGGGGACAGAAGCCCCATGGGGGGAACTCGTCGTCATCCGCACTTAGTTGCTGGAGTGCAGTGATCGAACTGCGGTCGGCGCGCCGGATCTTGCCGGGTGTTGACGACCAATGCCCGGGCTGCCTAGTGTGCTCCCTCATTGATTATCCCGATGGTGGCCGGGCGCGTGATTTCCGTCTTGCCGCCAGTCGGCACGGGTTCTCCCTTCCGAATTCTCGCAGCGTCGCGGGACCGGCCCCAGTCCTCGGATTCCGGGCTGCTCGGGAATTCCCGTAAATCCCAGTCCGTCGGTCCGTGATCGCCTTTTTCCGTGTCCGACCCATTCATGAGGAGTCGCATTGACAGCGCAGTTCTCCGCCGACGGCGGGGGAATCGGCACGGCCGTCGCCAGGCGTCTCGTGCTCGCGGACGCCGCCTACCAGTACACGCTCGCGCCGGTCGCCGACGCCCCGGTGCTCGTCGTGGACCTCGCACCGGAGGAAGGCACCGGCACCCGCGCCGCGGAGTACCTGCGCCAGAAGGACACCGTCGCGCGGGCGATCGCGGTGGTGGACGCCGACGGCGGGGTCGGTGAACTCGCCGTACCGGCCGAGCCCTTGGCGGCCTGGGCGGGCACGGGGCTCGACGAGGCGTTCGTGGACCACCTGCGCACCGCCCTGCCGTCCGCCGGCCAGGTGCGGGACACCGGTTCCGTGGACGCGGCACTCGCGGCGCTCGGCCCCGTCATGCTGCTCCGCACCCACGCGGGTGAACCGCAGCCCTGTACGGAAGTGCTGATGTGCACCCGTATACGGAGCATCGGCGCGGTGTTCGTCCGCGTCGCCCAGTTCGACCACGCGGCCGACGCGGACGTCGCCGAGCTCGTCACCTCGGCGTTCAAGTACCGCACCGAGCTGGAGGACTTCGTCCGCGTCGAGGGCAACGCCTACGTCGGGTACGAGAAGGACATCGAGATCGAGGAGAAGATCACCCTCGTCGACGACGCCGCCATCTGGCCCCTCACCAAGAGCCTGTGGACAGCCGTCGAGAAGGGGAACTTCCCCGGGTTCTTCACCGATCCCGGATACGAGCTGAGCCGCTGGCACTTCGTCCAGTACAACTTCGAGGTGCTCGCCCCGGAAGACGAAGTCGGCCATTACGCATTCCAGTCGCGTGCAGACGGCACGTACCGGCTCAAGATGAAGAAGTTCGCGAAGGACTCACTGCGGCGCATCGAGACCTTCCGGAACGGCCTGGACATTCCCGGTGAGGACTTCGAGGGCTACCTCGCCCGGGAGTTCCCCGAGTTGAGCTTCAGGCGGCTGCCGGGGCTGCGGCGCACGAAGTTCGACATCAACGTCCAGTCGGCCACCACCGGGCACTGCTTCGGCATCGAGACGGACGAGATCACCCTCAGCGACGGCACCGGGCGCAAGATGCGGCAGGTGGAGACGGAGTACCTGGAGACCCGGCGGCACCTCGGCATGGACGGGACCACGATCGACTCCGAGCTGAGCCGGCTGACCGGCCTGGTCGAGGCGCACCTGGCGGGACTCGGCATCGCCGCCGACCGCGGCCTGTACTCGAAGTTGTCCTTCCTGCGCGACAGCTCGCGATCCGCCGAGCTCTGACGGCCACGGACCCGCCGCGGGGCAGATCGCGGCGGCCGTGACCGCCCTTCCCTGCATGCAGCATCCGGCTGGAACGTTAAGGACGTGCGGCGTGACCACAAGCAGAAGGGGGATCCGGTCCTTTCGCGACATCGCACGGAGCGATGTCGACGTCAGGCGCCCCATCGTGACGCTGTTCAGCGGCGGGCTGGACAGCACCTACCTCCTGCACCGCTTGGTGCAGGCCGGTGCCACCGACGTGCACGCCCTCAGCGTGGGGGTCGGCGGGGACGAAAGGCCGGAGCAGATCCAGCGGATCGCCGACCGGCTGGGGGTACGCCTCCACCTGGTCGACGGCCGGTCCGTGTTCGTGGAGGAGTTCGTCAAGCCCGCGATCGCCGCCCACGGCGTGTACCTGGACACGCACCCCGTCAGCTCGTCGCTGAGCCGGCCGCTCATCGCCCGTACGGCCGTACAGCTGGCGCGGGAGCTGGACGCGGGGATGATCCTGCACACCGCCAACCGCTCGCAGAACACCCTGCGCAGGCTGAACGGCGCGCTCGACCAGCTCGGGTTCCAGGGGTACTTCGGCACTCCCTACGATCTCGATCCCGTGGACCGGGAGATGAAGATCAAGGAGTTGGGGGCCATCGGGCTGGACGAGATGGCCGAGCGCTCGGCGAGCGGCGACTCCAACCTGTGGTGCCGCGAGTTCGAGTCCGGAATCCTGGACGACCCCGAGAACCACCCGGTGCCCGAGTCCTACTACCGCTGGAGCGCGAACCGGGGGACGCCCGACACGGAAGAGCTCGACGTGAGCTTCCGCGCCGGTGTCCCCGTCGCCGTCAACGGGCGCGAGCTTCCGCTCGCGGACGTCATCGAGTCGCTGAACCGGACGGTCGGGGCCCACGGCCTGGGCCGCTACACCGGCCTGGAGCACTTGGCGGGCGGAACCAAGGTCCTCGAAGTACGGGAGATGCCGGCCGCCTGGCTCCTGCTGGCGTCGCGCCGCCACCTGGAAACGGCGGTGCTCGACGCGGAGGCGCTCCGGGAGAAGATCCACATCGAGCAGATCTGGGTCCGCGAGGCGCTCGAAGGGCGCTGGTTCGCCGGTCTGCGGGCCGCCTGCCAGGCCTTCGTCACCTCGCTCGCGGAGCCGGTCTGCGGAACCGTGCGCTGGCGGCTGGCCGGCAGCAGGACGTCCACGGTCTCCATCGTCGCCGACGAGCCCATGTACGTGCGCAACCGTGAGGACTGGGAGCAGGCATCCATCAGGGAAGAGCTGTCCCACCTGGGCGGAGCGTCGACCGAAGAGAGCGGGAGCGGACAGTGGTAGGGATCCAGCGGAACACGGAGCCCGGCCCCGGGCGCCTGGTCGTCATCGACGCGGACGTGCGCGCCGCCCGCGCCGCGCACGGCCTCGGCCGGCCCCTCGTCTTCGTGCAGCGCCCCGGCTCCCGCGCGGACGAACTGGTCGACGACTTCTCGGGCTACTACACCGTCGACTTCGCGGGTGAGGGTTTCGCTGAGTTCGTCGGGGAGATCCTGGCCCCGCTGGCTCCCACGGCCGTGGTCTCGCTCAGCGAGGAGGGCGCCCGGGCTGCCACGCTCGCCAACTCCCTGCTGGGCACCGACGCCACCCGGGTCGACGAGGCGCGCCGTCTCCTGGCCGACGCGTCCGCCGGTGAGGTGTACGAGGAGTCCGGTGCGGCCGGTGAGACCGGTGCGGCCGGTGAGGCCGGTGAGGCCGAGGGGCGTGGGGAGAGGGCGGCGTCCTCCTCCGGGCGGCCCGTCGCCCTGTTCATCAACAACCACCCGTACTCCAACTTCAACCGCGGCGGCGTCTACACCCTGCCGACCTCGGAAATCGACATCCACATGGCGGCCCGCACCCAGATCGACGGCGGGGTCACGGGATTCGCCGACCACCCCCTCGACCACGTCGCCCTGTGCGAAGCCAACGAAGAGGACCGCTGGCGCGAGATCTGCTCATGGATCCTGCGCAACCACCCCATCAGCCGGGTCATCGCCGTCCACGAGCGGGCGGTGCTCCTCGCGGCCGAGATGCGCTCGAAGTTCGGCCTCGCCGGGATGGACCTCGACACGGCGACGCGCTTCCGCGACAAGGTGCGGATGAAGGACGCGGTACGGGCGGCGGACGCCGCGACCGTCCCCGACTTCGCCCCGCTCGACACCGTCGAGGACCTGGAGAAGGTCGACTGGAGCACCGGCCGCAAGGTCATCAAGAGCCGTACGGGGCTCGCGGCGAAGGACCTCTACATCGTCGAGACGCTGGAGGAGGCTCGCCGCGTCGTGGGCGGCCTTGATCTCTCCGGCTCGCACTACGAGGTCGAAGAGTTCGTCAAGGGCCAGATCTACCACTGCGACTCCGTGGTGCGCGACGGCGGGATCGTCTTCAGCAGCGTCGGCAAGTACCTCGCCGACCCGGCCAGTTACCGGCCGGGATCCATCTTCGGCACCGTACTCGTGGGCGAGAGCGAACTGGTCCGGCGCATCACCGCGCTGAACACGCGGGTGCTGGCCGCACTGGGGCTCAAGGACGGCACCACCCACCTGGAACTCTTCCACACCGAAGCGGACGAACTGGTCTTCTGCGAGGTCGCCGGACGGCCGCCGGGCGGCATCATCCCCCCGGTCATCCAGGCGCAGTACGGCTTCGACATCGTCGAGGCGCAGATCCGCATCGACGCCGGACTCGACGTCTCCCTGGGCACCGCCCCCGAGCCCGTGGACGGCACCGGCACCGCCGGATTCCTGGCGTTCTATCCCGGCGGCGGCGAATCCCGGGGCATCGACCCCGACCGGCTGAGCGCTCTCGGCGTCGTGGAACACCTCACCCACCGTGGCGCCGGCAACGGGCGCGGAGGCGTCAGGCACTCCACGGACTTCCTGGACTCGTACGTGATCAAGGCCGCCGACGACGAGGAGCTGACGCGCCGGATCGCCGCCATCCAGGACGAGTACTGGCGGTGACGGCACCGCGAGCACCGCGAGGACCTGCGGCGACGGCACCCGGACGACCTGCGGCGACCGCGCCGGGACGACCGGCGGCGACGCACCGGGACGACAGCCGGTGACCGCGCCGCCGCGGGTCCTGCACGCGCGCGACGTGACCAGCACGTGGGGGAGCGGCCAGTCCGCGTACGACGCGACAGCGGCGTGCCCCGACCGATGAGCGAAAGATGTGACATGCCTGACTTCGACCTGATCGGCATCGGCATAGGGCCGGCGAACCTGAGCCTCGCCGCGCTGTCCGAGCCCTTCCCCGAGATCCGCTCCCAGTTCCTGGACGCCAAACCGGAGTTCCGGTGGCATCCCGGCCTCATGCTGCCCGACTCCCAGCTGACGGTGACGTACTTCAGGGACCTCGTCACGCTCGTCGACCCGCGGAGCCGGTTCTCCTTCCTCAACTTCCTCGTCGAGACCGGCCGGGCGTTCAGGTTCCTGGAGGCGAACGGGGTGAGCTGCTCCCGGCGCGAGTTCGAGCAGTACTTCCAGTGGGCCGCCGAACAGCTCCCGTCCCTCCAGTGGGGAAAGCGCGTCGAGTCCGTGTCCCTGACCGACGACGGCTTCCGGATCACCTCCGAGGGAGGCGCCACCCGCACGGCCCGCAACCTCGTCCTCGGGTCGGGGGCCGAACCCCGGCTGCCCGACTTCGCGAAGCCCTTCGAAGGCGCGCGGGTGGTGCACAGCAGCAACCTGACCGTGACCCGGCCCGAGTGGAAGGGGCGCCGGGTCCTCGTCGTCGGGTCGGGCCAGAGCGGGGCCGAGGTCGTCAACCACCTCATCTCCGACGAGAACAACCTCCCCGCGTCCCTCACCTGGACCTCCAGCCGTATCGGCTTCCAGCCGCTGGACGACTCGCCCTTCACCAACGAGTGGTTCTCCTCCACCTACGTCGGCTACTTCAACGGACTCCCCGCCGCGCGCAGGGCGGAGATCATCCGCGAGCAGCAGGACGCCGGCGGGGACGGCATCACCGACGAACTGCTGGGCTCCGTCTACCGGCGCCTGTACCACCTCGACCACGTCCTGCGGTCCGAGCTGCGCCACCAGCTCCTGGTGTCCCGCCGGGCGGTCGGCCTGGAGCAGAACGGCTCCGACATCGTGGTCGACCTGCTCGACGTGAACCGCGGGGACGTCGAGCGGCTCCCGGTGGACCTGGTCATCTTCTGCACCGGCTACCACAACCCGGTGCCCGGATACCTCAAGCCGATCCAGGACCAACTGTCCATCGCCGACGGGGCGTTCCAGGTACGGCCCGACTACTCCCTCGAACTCGACGCACCGGGGGACCACCGCATCTACGTCCAGGGCTTCGCGGAGAGCAGTCACGGCATCAACGACACCCTGCTCAGCCTCGCCTCCTGGCGCAGTGCCCGCATCGTCAACTCCGTGCTCGGCCGCGAGGAGTACCGCGTCGACGCGGGCACCACCACGGTGGCCTGGCGCTGAAGAGGCGGGCCGCCCGCCCACAGCGAGCGGGCGGCGCACGGCCGGGCGGTTCTGTGAGTCGTTGTCACGAGGGAGATCATGAGTACCGGTAGCACCGCAGTAAAGACGCTGTTCGAACGGACGAGAGTCTCACGCAACGACGAGCTCGTCTTCGTGGCGAAGCTGGGCGTGGCCCTGCTGCTCAGCTGTCTCGGCGGGTTCCTCGCCCTGACGTCCGGCCCGCTCGGCGCGTCCGTCGGCGTCCTCCTGCTGGCCGCGATGTACACGCACATGGTGGAGCTCCAGCACCAGTGCCTGCACCACTCCGCGTTCCGCCGCAGCTCACTGCACCGGCCCGTGGGGTTCCTGCTCGGGCTGCCGCTGCTCTCGGCGTACAGCCACTACCGGGTCCAGCACCTCCAGCACCACAAGTACCTCGGTACGCCCGACGACTCCGAGTTCTTCGGCTTCGACACCCGTGCGCCGCTGACCTGGGGAGCCCTCCTGCGGGGCGCGCTCAGCCCGGCACGACTGGGCCAGGTCGCGGTGAACGTCCTCAAGAGCTGCCGGGGCACCTGGACGTACACCATGGGCCAGATCGCCGACAAGTCCCGCCGTCAAGTGATTGCCGAATACCGGGCGTTCGCCCTGTGGGTCGTGGGGGCGGTGGTCCTCTCCCTCGCGGGATTCGGCCACGCCGTCCTGGTGCTGTGGGTCGTGCCGCTGCTGCTGTCGATACCGGTGCACTTCTTCCTCGAACTGCCGGAGCACGTGCTGTGCGACAACGACAGCACCGATGTGCTGCTCAACACCCGTACCATCAGCGGTAGTTGGTTCAGCCAGTGGTTCACCAACGGCAACAACTTCCATGTGGAGCACCACGCGTCGATGGTGGTCCCGATCAACCGCCTCCAGGAGCGTCACCCGGTGGCGAAGGAGTACGCCACGCACACGGACGACAGTTACGTGACCTTCTACGCGAAGATCATGAGGGAGGCGAACCGCAACCGCAGGCAGCGCCGCGCGCTGGGCACTGCCGTCGAGGCGGACTCGTGACCGCGCCCCCCGAGCCCCCGGAGCAGGCGGCCGTCACGGAGCGGGTGGCGCTCAGGGACACGCGTGTGATGCGCGTGCTCGTGAGCTCCGCGATGCTTTCGAAGATCGCCGACTGGCAGATGGGCATCGTCATCCCGCTGGCGGTGCTCGCGGAGTCGGACTCCGTCGCCCTGGCCCTCGTCTCGTTCGCGCTGCGCGGTGTCTCCTACGTCGGCTCGCCCTTCCTGGGTGCCCTCATCGACCGCTTCGACAAGCGGGCGATCTACGTCCTCGCACAGCTCCAGCAGGCCGTCTGCATGGTTCTGTTGGCGGGTCTGCTGGACAGCCGGGTCTCGGTGGCCGCGCTGGTGCTGCTCTCGGGCATCGGCGGGGTCGCGAGCACGATCACCGGTCAGTTCGTGCTCATCCCGAAACTGATCAGCCCGCCCGCCCGCCCCGTGGCCGTCGCCAAGCTGAACTCGGCGATCGAGCTGTCCAAGGTGGTCGGGCTGGTCATGGGCGGCACCGCCTTCGGCGTCCTCGGGCCTGCCTCCGCCGCGCTCTTCATCGCGCTCCTGTACCTGCTCTCCGGCGCCGTCGCCCTGCTGCTGCCCAAGGTGGCGTCCAGCGGCCAGAAGATGAACATCCGCCGGGACCTCGCGATCGGGTTCCGCTGGGTCGGCCGCCAGGAGATCCTCTGGCTCGTGGTGACCATGTCGATGACGAATCTCGCCATCGGCCAACTGGAGCCCGTGCTGATCACCGAGTTCGGCGACCAGGGAATGAACACCACCGTGATCTCCGTGGTCATGGCCGTCGGACTGCTCATGGGCGCGCTCGCCAGCCGGCTGGCGCCCTCCCTCGCCCCCGCCCTGAGCCCCGAACGGCGCATCCTGGCCGCCCAGATCATCGCCTTCGCCGGCCTGGTCCTGGTGGCGACGCCGCCGCTCTGGCTGCGGCTCGCCGGGTTCATGGTCGAGTGCTTCGCCGTCGCCGTGAGCAACGTCGCCTCCATCACGTACCGGCAGGAGACGATCCCGGACGAGGTGGCGGGCCGGGCCAACGCCACGATCCGCATGTTCATCACGGGCGCCTCCCCCCTCTCCGGGTTCCTCTTCGCCTGGGCCAGCCGGCTCGACGGTTTCTGGTACTGGCTGCCCGCACTGGCCCTCTGGCTCGCCGCGATCGTGATCTGGGCCGTCTACACCCGCGCCGGCGGAGGGCAGGCCCGGCGGACGGAGGCCCCGCGGGCGGAGGCCCCGCGGGCGGCCGGTCAGCCGGTGAACGGCCCGCAGGTGGACGAAGAGCAGGCGGACGACACCGAAGGAGTCACCACCCGTGGAGATCACTGAACAGGACCACCTCGTCGTCGCCACCCTGGACCGCGACGAGGCCGAGCGGCACGCCTGGAAGGACACGGACACCCCGGTCGACGTCGTCCGGCTGGCAGGCTCCGAGGACATCGACGGGGCGACCCTGGCCGAGCTGGGATTCGTGGCACGCCCGCAGTGGATCAACTGGTGCGCTCCCGTACGGGATTCCGCGACGGAGTTCGAGGCCGCGCTCCCCGGCACCGAGCGGCGCAACATCCGCCTCGGCCGCCGCCACGTCCAGGACGAAGGACTGCGCGTCGGCGTACGGGCCGGACTCACCCCGGAACTCCTCGACGAGTTCCTGGCGGTGTACGACCGCCAGATCGAGGCGATGCCGCGCGGCAAGAACTACGCGCGCCGCTCGCGCGAACGCCTCCTCGCCGTGGGGGACGAGCTCGTCAGCGTCTGCGTGTACGACGGAGACCGGATGATCGTGGGCTCGCTGTGGTGGATGCGCCCCGAGCCGTCCGTCCTCCAGATGCGCTTCTCGGCGGCCTCGGCCGACGCGCGCGCGAGCCGGGTGATGCGGGTCGCCTACACGGAGGCGTTCCAGTTCGCCCGGGACAACGGGCTGGTCCACGCGTCCCTCGGCAACGACCCCTCCCTCTTCGGGCACGTCGTCCAGCCCGGCCTGTTCACGTTCAAGAGCCGCCTCGGCTTCGTCCCCGTCCCGTCCCAGGTCCTCGACCCGAGACTCGCGGGCGAACACGCCGACCGGTTCCTCTCCCTGCGCGCGCTCTCCGACCCCGCCCTCGTGGTGACCTGGGGGCACCACCGGGGCGCGGCACCGTCCTGGCCACAGGCCGCCCAGGCCCCCGGCCACGATCTCCTCATCCTGTCGGCCGCACCGGACGAGGCCCTGACGGGCCGGTTCCGCACGAGCGGCTTCCGGGAGACGCGGTCGGTGGTGGTGGGGGGTTCCTGACCACGGGTTCCCGACCACTGCCCCGGGCCCCGGTGACGCCCTGCCTCAGGGCTCCAGGGCCTTGGGGCAGCAGGGCTCCAGGGCCCCCGGTGACGCCTCACCCCAGCGCGGCCTCGCACTCCTCGCACCGCCGGATCGCCTGCCGGTCCGTGTTGCCCTCCGTCGCGGTCGCCGGACAGCTGCTGCTCAAGCGGTCCCAGAGCCCCGCCGGCGGATCGGGGATCCAGCCCCAGCGCGGGGCGGTCACCAGCTCCTCCGTCAGGTGGGCGCACGCGCCGGGCAGGTGCGCGTACCGCCTCGGCGAGATCAGGATCGTGTCGGCGGGGAAGGTCCGCCACTCCTGCCGGGGCGAGACGACCGGGCGCTCCTTCGGCGGGGAGCCGTCGGGCGGGCAGGAGCAGCCCAGTCCGATGACCAACTCGCAACGCTCGCAGCACTTCTGTCGCACGTGTCCCACTCCCACCTCGCGCCGGCGTCCTCATCGGGAGACGGGCGGCCCGTCGCATTCCGGAAACCCTGGCGACCGGTAGAACGCCCGCACGCCTGACGGGTCACGGTGCGTTGCTCCTCCGGGGGTGAAAGAGACGGAGACGCTGCCCCGCCCTACCCGCCGAAGGAGCCCAGGGCGGTCGCGGTGTCCTCGCCGCCCCAGCCCTCGGGGGTGCGCCAGAGGACGTGGACGCCGAAGATGTCGCGGACGGTGCCGGCGGACCAGTCCTCGGTGGGCGGTTCGCAGAGGACCAGGTAGCGGGCGACGGCCGGGGCGGGCAGGGTGTGGTTGATCTCCAGGAGGCGCGTCGCCCCGGAACGGAGGTCCTCGTACCCGGCCCGGCCGGCGCCGAGGACCTCGTAGAGGAAGAGTCCCCGGTCGGTGACGCAGCTGACGTCGACGAGCTCGGACTCGGTCGGCTGGATGTCCGCCCACAGCAGGGCCGACATCAGCGCGAGGCGCACCGCCTCGTGCTTCTTGCAGGTGCGGTCGGCGGCGGCCGAGGTCACCAGTGCCTGGAGGAAGCCCTCCTGGGGCGCCGGTACCGGCGCGGGGGCGGGTGCGGCGGGGGCGTCCTCGGCGGTGGTCGTCACGGGGGTCACGGGGTCGCTTTCCTTCCGGGGAGGCTGTTCGGGCCGGGGCGCGGGGGCGGGTTCCGCGTGAGGTGCCGCGGCGGCGGGCTCCTCGGCGGGTTCCGCGGCGGGCTCTCCGTCGGGGGCCGGGGCGCCGGTCGCCCCCGCCCCGCGGGTACGGAGCGTCTCCCGCGCCTCCGCGAGGGCGTCGAGCCAGCCGGAGCCGGTCAGTTCGGCCGAGAGCCGGGCGGTGTTCAGGGTGTCGTCCTTGAGCGCGCGGTTGGTGCCCGCCGCGAGGTCGCGCAGCACCCCCAGCCGCTCACGGTCCGGTGAACCGAGGACGCGCCGTACGTCCACCCAGTCCGCCTGGTCGCGGCGGAGGACGCGGTTGGCCATGCCCTGGAGTTCGGAGAGCCGGGCGCGGGCGTCCGGCACGGACGCCACGTCCACGTCAGGGGCGAGCAGTTCGGCGAGCACGGTGACAGCGCCCAGGTAACGGTCGGCCATGCGCGGGGAGATGGGCAGACGGCCGCGTTCGTCGGCGGTCAGCACGCTGTGTCCGGTCTCGTTGGCGAAGACCCAGGTGTCGAGTTCCTGGCCGGGACGCGGCGGCGCGGAACCGTGCCGGACGGTCAGGACGAGCGGGCGGTCGACGGCGGGGGCGAGCGCCTTGACCCGGTAGCGGCCTCCCGGGCCGGGGCCCAGGACCCGTACCCGGATGTCGGAGCCGATCTCGGGGACCTCGCCGGGAGGGGCCGTACGGACCGGCGGGGCGCCGGGCGGCGGAGTACCCGGTGCCGAGGGGTCCGGTGCCGGTTCTGTGCCGGCGGGGTCGTCGGCGCGCGTGAGGGCATCCGGGAGCGGGGAGGTGTGCAGCACGGTCAGGCTCTGGGTGGCGCGGGTCAGGGCGATGTAGAGCTGCCGCAGCCCGGCCGGGCCGGTGTCGGCGATGGTGGCCGGTTCGAGGACGAGGACGTGGTCGTACTCCATGCCCTTGGCCTGCGCGGCGGCCAGCACGGACACCGCCGCACGGCCCGGACCGGTGATCTCGGGGCTGCGGTCGAGCCGGCCGCCGATCTCCTCCAGCCAGCGCGAGTCGTCGGGGACGACGACGGCCACCGACCGCAGGGTGCGGCCGTCGTTCGTCCCGACCAGGCGGGTCACCTGGGCCACCGTGTCGTCGAGGAGCTTCCAGGGCTCGGTCGACAGGGTGCGTACGGCGTCGGCGCCCGCCTCGCGCACCGCGCGCGGGTACGGCAGCGTGGGGGCGACCACGCGGGCCAGCGGGGCGACGAACTCCATGATCTCGGCGGGTACGCGGTAGCTGGTGTTCAACTCCGCGACCCGCCAGTCGCCGTGGTCGGAGAGGAGCGTGCCCAGGCGGTCCCAGGCGGTGTACGGAACCGGTCCGGTGGCCTGCGCGAGGTCGCCGAGCACCGTCATCGAACCGCCCCGGGCGACCCGGCGGCGCAGGGCGCGGGCCTGCATCGGGGTGAGGTCCTGGGCCTCGTCCACGACGATGTGACCGTACCGGCGGGGGATCTCCCCGGCGATGAGGTACCGGAGTTCCTCCAGGCAGACCCGGTCCTCCAGGGTCCACGGGTCGCCGTCGGCGCGGGCCGCGCGGGGGCGGTGCAGGGCGCGCCGCTCGTCCTCGCCCAGCACGTCCTCGGCGCAGGCGCGCAGCAGTTCGGGCGAGTCGTAGAGCGTACGCAGCGACTCGCGGGCGCCCGGCGACGGCCAGACGCGGTCGATGAGGCGTTCCACCCGGCGGTTGCGTTCCAGGCTGCGGCGGATCGTGCCGTCGGCACCCCGGCGCGGGGCGATGGCGGTGAGCTCCCGCAGCAGCCGGTCCACGATCAGGCTGCGGAAGCGGTCGCGCCGCTCGCGGTAGGCCGCTTCGCCGCTCCGGGCCTCGGCGAGCAGGGCGCGTACCTCCGAACCCGCGATGCGCAGGGTCGCACTTCCGGCGGTGACGGTGAACGCGGGTTCGTCGCCCTCGAAGGACGGCGGGGTGAGCTGGCCGTCGATCGCCTCCGGGCGGCACTCGTGCTCGACGCGCCGCCGCAGCACGGCCGCCATGCGTTCGTCGGCCTTCACCGCGCGGGCCTGCGGGCTGTCGGTGCCGAGGAGTTCGCCGTCCCAGAGGCGGGAGAGCTGGACGGCGTTGACGTCCCGGGTGCCGAGGGTCGGCAGGACCTCGCCGACGTACTCCAGGAACCGCTGGTGGGGGCCGATGACGAGGACGTCCCGGGCGTTGAAGTGGTCGTTGCTGACGAGCCAGGTGACCCGGTGCAGGCCGACCGCCGACTTGCCGGTACCGGGCCCGCCCTGCACGACCAGGATGTCCGAGGGCGACCCGGTGACCAGGTCCATCTGGTCGCGGCGGATCGTCTCGACGATGTCGCGCATCCGGCCGCCGCGCGAGCGCTGGAGCTCGCGGAGCAGGAACTCGTCGGGCTGCGCGGGCTTGCGCCGCCGGGCCCGCGCGACGTCGCCGGGCGTGACCGGCGGGGTGCGCAACTTCCGTCGGGGGACCGGGACGTGGGGGATGTGCGGGGCGGGCGGTGCGGTGCCGTCGTGGGGTTCCTCCGCAAGCGGCGACTCCTCGGCCGCCGCCTCTTCTTCTTCCGCTTCCTCCGCCGGAGCCCCGTCGCGCTCCGGCTCGTCCCGCTGTCCGGGGAGGCCCGCGGGTTCCCGTACGGGACCGGCCGCGAACGCCGGGGCGATGTCGTCGAAGTAGTCCTCCACCACCTGCCGTACACACCGCAGTTGACGCCTCAGCTCCACCTCCCCCGGGTCCTCGGGCCGCGCGTCCGCCCACTTCTTCGCCAGCGGACTGGTCCAGAGCAGCACGACCGGCTCGTTCTCGGCGTCCCGTACGCCGCGCCGCCCGATGTACCAGGGACGGGGCGCACCCCCCGGCTCCTCGGGGGCATCGACCCGGGAGAAGACGAGCGCCTCGTCCCCCAGGCCGCCGTACGCCTCGGCGCGCGCCTCCGCTTCCCTCCGGTTGGCGATGCCGTCCTTGGTGGTCGCCGCGGCGGTGGCGGCCGACGTGCCGGTCATCTCGGCGAGCCGCGTGGTGTAGCAGTCGTACGCGTGGTCGACGGCCTTCTGCTCCCCGGCGAGGACTTCTTCGCGCGTGGTGGTGCTCATGTGCATCCTCCCTTGCGGAGCACATGAGGCCCCGCTACGGGCCTGCGCCCGTACCCCGGGGACACACCTACCAGAGACCGTACGGTGACGAACAGTCTGAGTGGCGATTACCGGACACGGGGCCCGGCGGCCGGGAGCGCCGCGCGCCCGTCCGGTGTCCGGGCCGTCGCCCGTACCTACCGCAGCTCGTCCGCGCCCGTCCCCGTCGTGTCCGCCCGCCGGGACGCGGTGCGGCGGGCGCGGACCGTCTCGGCGGTCAGGCTCGACAGCAGGCTCAGCGCAGCCTCGGAGGGGGAGCCCTCGGGGGCGGTGTAGAGCAGCATCCGGTGGCCGGTGTCGTCGGAGAGGCGGAGGTTCTCGAAGTCCAGGGTCATCGCGCCCACCACCGGGTGGTGCAGGGCCTTGGTCCCGACGGTGCAGTCCCGCACCGGGTGCTTCGACCAGAGGCCGGCGAAGTCGGGGCTCTGCAGCATGAGCGTGCCGATGAGTCCGGCGAGCGCGCTGTCCTCGGGGTTGCGGCCCGCGACCAGGCGCATCGCGGCCAGCGCCACCCGCGCCTCCTTGTCCCACTCCGTGTACAGCTCGCGGGTGTGCGGGTCGAGGAAGAGCATCCGGGTGAGGTTGGGGCGGCCTGCCGGGCTGTCCGGACTCCGTACGTCCAGGTGACCGGCGAGCAGGGCGTGGCCGAGCGCGTTCCAGGCGAGGACGTCGTTGCGGCCGTCCAGCACCACGGCCGGCACCTGCGGCATCGAGTCGATCAGCCGCCGGGTGGAGGCGCGTACGAACTCCGGGCGGTGCGGCGCGGCCCGCTTCGCCTTCGGCGGGCGGGCCAGGTCGCGCAGATGGGCGTGCTCGTCGGGGGTGAGGCGCAGGGCGCGGGCGAGGGAGTCGAGGACGCTGTCCGAGGCGTTGGAGCTCTGCCCCTGCTCCAGATGGGTGTAGTACGTGATGCTCACCCCGGCCAGCAGGGCGAGCTCCTCGCGCCGCAGCCCGGGAACCCGCCTGCGGGTGCCATGGCTCGGCAGGCCGACGTCCTCCGGCTGGAGCCGCGCGCGGCGGTTGCGGAGGAAGTCGCCCAGGGCCGTGGGAGTGTCCATGCGTCCCAGTGTGCCCGCCCGGCCGCCGCGGCGGTGCTCCCAAGGTGGCCCTGCCGGTGATACCTTCCGCGACGCCAGCAGGACCAGGGGGCTGGGTAACTCCCTTGCGCAGGGCCAGAGTCGATCTCCAGAAGGGCCACCGACGGCGGTCCGTGACGGAGGGAAGTGCGTGATGGCCGTAGCCGAGGGTGTACGGGCGGGGGAGGGGCCGGTCCGTCCGGACGGGCGGCTCCGCCTCGTCCTGGTGGTGCTGCTGGTCGCCCAGTTCATGCTGGCGGTGGACTTCTCGATCCTCAACGTGGCGTTGCCGGTGATCGGCGACGGGCTGGGCTTCTCACTGTCCGGCCTCCAGTGGATCGCGACCTCGTTCGCGCTGGCCGCCGCGGGGTTCACGCTGCTGTTCGGCCGGGTCGCGGACCTCTTCGGCCGACGACGGCTGTTCCTGGCGGGCCTCGCCGTGCTGGGGCTCTCGTCCTTGGTGGGCGGGCTGGCCCAGACCCCCGGCATGCTCATCGTGGCCCGGGTGTTCCAGGGCCTGGCGACGGCCGCCGTGACACCGGCGGGCCTCTCGCTGCTCACGACCTCGTTCCCCGAGGGGCCGCTGCGGCAGAAGGCGCTCGGGCTGAACGGCGCGCTGATGTCGGCGGGGTTCACGACGGGCGCGATCCTGGGCGGAGTCCTGACCGACCTCCTCTCCTGGCGCTGGTCGTTCTTCATCAACGTGCCCGTGGCGATCGCGGTGCTGGCGATCGCCCCGACGGTCGTCAAGGAGTCGCGTCCGGCCGTCCGCCCGAAGCTCGACGTGCCCGGCGCCGTCTCGGTGACGCTGGGGCTGCTGGCGCTCGTGTTCGGGCTGACGCAGGCCGGTGAGCACGGCTGGGGTTCGGGTGCGGCGCTCGGCTGGCTGGCCTCGGGCGTGGTGCTGCTGCTGGTGTTCTACGCGGTGGAGTCCAGGGCGTCGAACCCGCTGGTGCCGGTGTCGGTCCTGAAGAAGCCGACGGTGGTCTGGGGGAACGTGGCGGGCGTGATCGCCTTCCTCACGGAGACGAGCCTGGTCTTCCTGATGACGCTCCACCTCCAGGACGTCCTCGGGTTCTCACCGCTGACCGCCGGCCTGTCGTTCGGCGTGCTGGGTGTCGGCACGGTGGTGGGCGGTTCGATCGCCCCCCGGGTGATCGGCGCGACCTCGACCCGTTCGACGCTGCTGATCGGCGGTGTCCTCCAGGCGGTGGCCACCCTGTCCCTGGTCGGCCTCGGCGAGACCAGCGGCTCGATGGGGCTGCTGCTGGCGGCGACCTTCGCCGGCGGGGTGGGGAACATGCTGGTGATCGTCGGGTTCATGGTCACGGCCACCACCGGCCTCGCCGACCACGAGCAGGGCATGGCGACCGGTCTGGCGACGATGACCCAGCAGATCGGCATCACGATGGGCACCCCGGTCATGTCGGCCGTCGCCGCGGCGAACACGGACATCCACGACGGAATCACGACCGCGGTGATCGTGAACACGGCGGTGGTGGTCCTCGGAATCCTGACCTCCTTCCTCTTCCTGCGGACCCGGACCCGGAAGCCCGTGGTGGACGGCGAGTGCAGCTGAACGGGGAGGCGGGTTCGGCGGGTCCGGAGGATCAGGCGGGTCCGGCGGGTCCGGCGGGTCCGGCGGGTCGGGCAGGCCCGGCGGGTCCGGCGGGTTCGTGGGCGAGAGCGGCGAGGAGCCTCAGCTTCTCGTCGCTCTCGCTGTCCTTGTCGGGGTAGTGGACGACGAGGATCACGTCGTCGACGGGGAGCTTGTCGCGGTGGAGGCGGAGGTCACCGACCACCGGGTGGTGGACGGTGGTGGTGCCCCCGTCGAGGACGCGGACGTCGTGCCGGGCCCACAGGGTGCGGAACCGCGCGCTGGACAGCGCGAGTTCCCCGACGAGTTCGACGAACCGGGGGTTGTCGGTGTCGTCCCCGATGGTGGTGCGCAAGGTGGCGACGAAGTCGGCGGTGGCCTTCGCCCAGTCCTGCTGGAACGCCTGCTCCTCGGGGTCCAGGAGCAGCGAGAGCAGCCGGTTGTGGCCGGGCCGCAGGCGTGGGGAGAGGGCGACGGCCATGGGGTTGGAGGCCAGTACGTCGAAGGCGCGCCCCTCCACGAACGCGGGGACCGTGAGGTGCGCGAGGAGCTGGTGCACGCGCGCCGGTACGTGCTCCGGGCGCTTGCGGCGCGGCGCCCTGGGGCGGTCCGCCGGGAGCCCGAGCAGATACGTCCGCTCGACGTCGTCGAGCCGCAGGACACGCGCGAGCGACGCGAGGACCTGCGGTGACGGGTTCTTGTCGCGGCCCCGTTCCAGGCGCAGGTAGTAGTCGGGGCTGATCCCGGCGAGCAGGGCGACCTCCTCGCGGCGCAGGCCGGGTACCCGGCGGTTGCCGCCGGGCGGAATTCCCGCCAGCTCGGGGGAGACCAGCTCACGCCGGGCGCGGAGGTAGCTGCCGAGCCGGTTGCCGGATTCCTCGTCCTTCATGAATCCACCGTAATGCGGGGCGCCCGTCCCTGAGGGGGCCCTGGCAGGACCAGGGAGGACGGGGGTACTGCCCCGCCCGGCGGGCGGCGCGAAGACTCGTACCAGCACGGTCCGCGAGGACAGGGCCGCTGCTCAACGGCCCCGCAGGTGCTCTGCCCTCATGACACCGCGGGTGCCCCGAACCGAAGGACGACCTCATGGACCTCTCCCAGCGCACCGTTCTCGTCGTCGGCGGAACGTCCGGCATCGGCCGCGAACTGGCCCGGCGGTTCGCCGCGGCGGGCAGCACCGTGGCCGTCGCCGGCCGCAGCGCGGACGCGCTCGCCGAACTCTCCGGCGAGGGCTTCGGCACCTTCCCCGTCGACGTCACCGAAGGTGACTCCGTCGCGACCGCCCGCGACGCCGTTCTCGCCCGCTACCCCGAGCTGGACACCGTGGTGACCATGTCGGGCGTCATGCTCCTGGAGGACCTGCGCGACCCGGCGCACTTCGAGGCGGCACGGACGACGATCGACACCAACCTGGTCGGCACCATTCGGGTCGTCGACGCCTTCACCCCGCACCTGGTCGGCCGGGGCGCCGGTACCTTCGTCACCGTCACCTCCGGCATCGCCTTCCTGCCGTTCCCGCCGATGCCCAGCTACGCCGCCTCCAAGGCCGCGGTGCACGCCTACACGGAGGCGCTGCGCGCGCAGCTGGACGGAACCGGCGTCGGTGTCGTCGAGCTCGTCCCCCCGGCCGTCGCCACGGCGGGGCAGGAGAAGGTGAACCCGCAGGCGCTGCCGCTCGACGCCTTCGTCACCGAGGTCATGGGGCTGCTCGCGCAGGACCCCACCCCCGACGAGATCCTGGTCGAGCGGGTCCTCACGCACCGCTGGGCCGAGCGCGACGGCACGTACGACGACCTCGTCGCACAGCGTTCCCGGGCCCTCGCCATGCTCCCCGGACGCCAGGGCTGAGCCCTTCCGCGCGGGCCGTCGGCCCGCCCCGCCGCCGGGTCAGCCCGCGGCGATGCCCGGGACGCTCACCAGCAGCACGGTCAGGGCGGCGAGCGCCGCCGAGACGGCCTCGCCCACCGCTCCGGACGCGCCGGTCCTGGCGGCCAGTTCGCCCATGCGCTCCTTCACCGCGGCGGGATCGGCGTCCGGCAGGGCGCGGGTGTGCAGGCCCGCGTGGTGGAGGAGCGTGATCAGCTCCGCCGTCTCCGGTCCGGCCGGTGCCCCGTCGAGCACCACCCCGGCCAGCTCGCGCCGCAGGGCCTCGGGCACCGAGGCGTCGGTGACCGGGTAGCGGTAGGAGCCGAAGGCGCCGAGCAGCTTGCGGCCCTCCCGGCGGACCACGCCCTTGGCCTGGAGCCCGTCGTACGCGGCGGTGAGTGCCTGGTCGCGCACGGCCAGCAGCCAGGCCTGCGGCCGGGCCTCGGGGTGTTCGCGCACCTGGGCCGCCATCGCGGCGGCGAGCGGTTCCCGGGGGGCCGGGCGGTCGGCGGCGACGAGCCTGCCGTCCTCGGCCACCACCCCGCCGCAGCGTACGAGTTGGAGCAGAGGAGCCGCCGCGACCGCGGCGCCGACCCGCAGCGGGTCGTGCGGTGTGCCGTCCCGCTCGTCCAGCCCGAGCAGCGCGATCCGCTCGCCGACCGTCAGTCCCGTGTCCATCGGACCCCTTCTTCCCTCGTCATCCGCGACGTGTCCGCGCCCTGCCTCCGACTCTCCCTCATCACGCCTCGCGCATGCGCCCGGTTCCCACACGTGTCACCACGGGCCGCGTATGGATTCCGTCAGCGGAGACTCTGTGGTGAACCCGTAAGCGACAGTTGTGCCGCCTTGTCAGGGCCTGCCTGGTCGGCTACTTGCCGGTTTCGCGAGTACTCACCTGTCCCAAGGGGCACAGTGTGCAATGTCTTCACAGGAACCTCATGATCATTGACGCGATCAAAGGGTGAATGTGATGATTTTTCCAGGTGTGCGCATGTTCCAGGTGTGCGCAAGAGATCATCTTTTTACGGGGGAACGTATGGATGGGTCCGAACTGGCCGTATTGGGCGTGCTTCCCGTCGACGAATCCGTGTACAGGGCGCTGCTGCGGTGCCCCGGCATCACCGCCGAGGACCTGCGTCCGACGCTCGGTCTGGACGAGCACGATTTCCAGCTCGCGCTGAAGCGCCTCGACATGCAGGGCATGGTCCACATCGGCGCGAACGGGGAGGCGTTCCCCGTCGATCCGGGAATCGGGGTGGGCAAGCTCGCCGAGCAGCGCATCCGGGCCCTCCAGGACGAGCAGCGCGAGATCCTGTCCACCAGCCACTCCCTCGTGCGCCAAGTCCTGCACTGGCAGGGGCAGGAGGGTGTGCACGAGGAGGTCGAGACCCTGGAAGGGGCCGGCCTGGTCTACGAACGGATGGGGGAACTCGCCTACTTCGCCCGGCAGGAACTGCTCGCGATGCAGCCCTCGCTCACCCTGACTCCCGAGTGCGCTGCCATGGCACGCGAGTCCGACCTGAGATGCCTGAGACGGGGCGTCACCGTACGCGCTCTGGTGCACCGATCGGCCCTGCGGGACCCCGTGGCGGCCGGGCACTACCGCGAGTTGGTGGAACACGGGGCCGAGTTCCGGGTGCTGGACGGGTCGTTCGAGCGGGTGCTGATCTTCGACCGGGGCACCGCCGTCGTGCAGTCGGCTCCCGACGCGCCGGACCAGCGTGCGCTGCTGATCCGCCAGGAAGGACTGGTGAAGACGCTCCGGTCGTTCTTCGACCGGTCCTGGGCCCACGCGGTCGACGCCGTACCGCTGTTGGGCGGCGGCACGGAGCGCGACCGGCTGGAGGAGTTCCAGCTGAAGGTGCTCCAGATCATGGCCCGTACCGACAAGGACGAGGCCGGGGCGCGCGAGCTGGGCGTCTCGGTGCGGACCTACCGGGGCCACGTCGCGCGACTCCTCCACCGCCTGAACGCGGCCACCCGCTTCCAGGCCGCGCTGCTGGCCCGGGACAAGGGCTGGATCTGAGCGGTTCAGACCCCCTGCCGGACGGCTCCTTCCACGCGTCCAGCCGTCGGTTCCGTCCGCCCCGCCCGTCCTGACCGTTCCGCCTGTCCTGCCTGTCCTGCCCGCCCCGCCCGTTCCGCCAGCCCGTTCAGCAGCCGCAGCTGGCGGGGCTGGACGGCGGGCAGCAGGGCGGTGGCACGGCGGGCGTGTTCGGGGCGGGCGCAGAGGAGGTTGCGGGCGAGGGCGAAACGGCCCCGGTCGGGCACGAGGACCAGCTCCTCGAAGAGCCTGCCCGTCCCCCCGACCACCCGGTCGATCTCGTCCCCCAGGTCGCCGTGCCAGTCGACGGGGCGTACGAGACCGCCGTCCCGCACCATCCCCGCGTACCACTCCCGCATGTCCTCCCGGCAGGAGGCGCGGAACGTCTCGTCGTGGCTTCCCGCGCGGAGCTCCCCCAGCAGCGCGTGCGCGGCCCGCGCGTCGTCGAGGTGGACCAGCGGCATCCGGTGCGGGCGGGCCATCCGGTGCCGGCGGGTCCCGCCGTCCGTGAGGAGGACCGCGGTGGGCTCCAGCGCGGTCGCGAAGGTGCGGCCCGCGTCGGCGAGGCGCAGCCAGAGGTCCCAGTCCTCCAGCCCCGCCCCCGTACGCCAGCCGCCCACCGCCTCCACGATCCCGCTCCGGTGCGCGACCCGGGAGGGCTCGAACATCGGCCCCATCAGCTGGAGTTGTGGATGCCAGCAGCAGGAGAGCGGCGGAAGCCCGGCGGCGACACCCCCGGTCGCGTCCCGGTACTCGCACCCGGAGGCCGCCAGGTCGGCGCCGCCCTCCAGCAGTTCGAGGACGGTACGGAGATGGTGCGGGTGCCAGGTGTCGTCGTGGTCGAGATAGGCGGTGTACGCGCCGCGGGCCTCCGCCAGTCCGGCGTTGCGCGGGCCGCTCGGGTGGCCGGTCCGGGAGAGGGCGACCAGCCGCACCCGGGGGTCCTCCCGGGCGGCCCGGGCCACCCACGCCTCGGTGTCGTCGTCGGAGCCGTCCGAGACGACCAGGAGCTCCCACTCCTCGACGGTCTGGGCCCGGACGGAGTCGATGGTCCGGGTGATCGCCTCCGACCGGTTGTACGTCGGACAGACCACGGTCACCCGGGGTGCGCGGCGGTGTGCGGTGCGGTGGTCCACGGACGTGTGCCCTCCCTCGCGCGCGGTCACCAGAAGGGCAGCGCGGCGGGCCCCTCGCCCGCCGCGCCCAGGGCGAGCAGGACCCCGGCGCCGCCGGTGGCCAGGTCGGTGGAGAGCCGCAGGTTCTCGTGGCCGAGGAAGGCGGGCCGCCCGGCGTACTCGACCCGGTAGAGGTCCAGCACGTCCAGCAGGCGCGGGGGCGGCTCCTCGCCGAGCCGCCGCAGGGTGAGCGCGGCACCGGCCCAGCCGTGGAAGAGCCCGGCGGTACGGGGCATGGCCTCCCGGGCCGCGGCCCGGACGCTCTCCACGACCGGGCGGAAGTGCGGGTCCTCGCGGTGCTCCAGGTAGTCGGCCAGCACCAGGGCGGTGCCCGCGCCGCCGGCGGCCAGCAGCGGGCGGCTGCCGGGGGCGTTGGGCGCCCACCCCCCGGTGCCGGCCGTGGGACCGGTGCCGGTAGCGGAGCCGGTTCCGGCAGCGGAGTCCGTACCGCCGTCCGCCGTCCAGCCGAGGGCCGAAACGTCGGTGGCGAGCAGTTCCCGGGCCGCGTCCAGCCATGCGGTGTCGGCGGTCTGCCCGTACAGCGCGAGCAGCAGCCGCGCACCGCCCGACCGGCCGCGCATGAGGCCCGACTGCCCCCGGCGGGGCGGGGCCGCGGCGGCGCGCGCGGTGAGCTGTTCGCCCGCGGCCGTCGCGTACTTCAGGGCGTCCTCGTCGCCGGTGGCGCGGGCGAGGTGGAGCTGGGCGAGCGCGATGCCGGCGAGCCCGTCGAAGTAGCTGTCGTTGGGCGGGTCCATCGCGCGGACCCGGGCGAACAGCCCGGCCGCCGCGTCCGTCCGGCCGAGCCGCAGCAGCGCACCGGCGGTACCGGACAGGCCCGTCCAGAGGCCGGGCAGCGCGTCGGCGGTGGCGGCGGCGGAACGCTCCAGCCAGTCCGCGTGTGCCTCGGGCACGTCCCGGCCGGACTCGGCGAGGGCCCACAGCACCCCGGCCGTGCCGTAGGCGAGGTTCGCACCGCCGCCGGGCAGCAGGAACTGCGTCGCGTCACCGGGGAAGAGCCGGTCCGCGCGGTCCGGCGTCGCGGTCGCCTCGATGCCCTCGGCGACGGCCGTCACGCCGGAGGCGGGGGCGGAGGCGCCCTGCGGGGGGACGGAGGCGCCGGTGGGCGTGGGCGACGGGGCGAGGGGCGTGAGGTCGGCGCGGACCCGGTCGCCCCAGTCCTCGGGCAGCGGGTAGCGGGCGGCGATGTGGGCGATCAGCTGCTCGACCTTGTGCGGGCCCCAGCCCATGAGGGTGGTCAGCGGGGCGAAGAGGGCGACCCGCAGGCAGCCGAGGGCGTACCGGTCGATGTCCGGGCCCCGGTGTCCGGCGGGGGCGCCGAAGCCGGGGGCCGCGTGGATCTGCGCGGTGTCCGGGTCGGTCGTCGCCGTCTCCAGGTCGATGAAGACGACGGTGTCGTCGGGGCGCACCAGGACGTTGCCGGGGTGCAGGTCGCCGAAGAAGACGCCGCGCCCGTGCATCGCGGTGACGCCCCGCTCGATGTCGGCGAGGACGTCGAGGGCCCACCGGGTGTAGGCGGCGGTCCGTTCCGGGTCGGCCTCCGGGGCCTGCGGAAGACGGCGGGTGAGCGCTGCGGCGAGCGTGTCGCCCTCGACGAACTCCCGCACCAGGAAGTGGTGTTCGTGTCCCTTGCGGGCCTCGATCAGCCGGGGGAACCAGCGCAGCCCGGACAGCTTCTCCAGACAGGCGTGCTCGTGTTCCAGCCGGGCGACGGCGTCGTTGCCGTGGGTGTCGATCCCGGAGTGCGGGCGGGCCTCGCGCAGCAGCACCGGCTCCCCGGTCCGCAGGTCGCTGCCCCGGTAGACCCCGCCGCCGTTGGAGAAGTGCAGGGCCTTCTCGGCGCGGTAGGGAAAGTCCTCCAGGGTGCCGGAGTTGCGGTCCCGCAGCGCCTCCTCCAGGCAGGCGGGGAGCGTCGCCCACTCCGGCGGCCGGAAGGCCGGCAGCCGCTTGTCGGGCACCAGGTTCCCGTCCGGGTCCTCGATGCAGTGGACGGTCTCGCCGGTCGCCGTCTTCATGGTCCGCGCGACGAACCCGCCGTACCGGACGTACAGCGGCCCGGAGCGCCACCGCAGGTCGCTGAGGATGTACGGGCCCGCCTCGCCGTCCAGGAGGGTGCCCAGCTCGTCCAGGACGCGGGCGAGGACTTCCTCGTCCCGGGGGTAGACCGTGACGAACTTGCCCGAGGCGCTGCGGTCGCCGTACTTGCCGTTGCGGCGCAGCAGCACCTTCCGGCTCCGGATGAACTTGAACGCGATGCCCTGCGGCACCAGGTACGCGCGGCAGCGCTCCAGGATCTCCTCGGCGTTGGAGGCGACCGCCGACACGTGGATCTTCCAGCCCTGCGGGGGGAGCCGGTGGTCCGGCGGGGTCAGCATCGCCCAGTCCGGCCCGGTGTGGAGCGACCAGCCCTCCGGTACCGGCGCCGACACGGCGGGGTAGTCGTCCGGGGCCGTGCTGTCCGCGTCGTCCCGGTCGAAGAACGGCGTGCCGGGCGGGCAGTGCGCCAGATGCCGAAGTATGTCCATGATCAACCGCCTTGGGAGCAGGGAGGAGGCGCGGTCGACGGGCGGCCGTCGCGAGGTGGAGGGTGTGCGGGGACGACGTACGGGTGTCGTCGTACGGGAGGTCGTCGTACGGGTTTCGTCGTTTACGGACCGGACCGCACCGGACCTGGTCGGGTCGGGTCGGTCCGCGGCGGTCCGGACCGGTCCGGACCGCCGCGTCAGCGCCAGAACGGCGCGAGGTACCGCAGGTAGAGCCATGCGCCCAGGCTGCGGCGGCCCGCGTCGATCTCGGCGAGCCCGGTGGACCGGGACGGCGGTGCGTCGGCGCGCAGCGGGATGCCGGTGGCCGGCAGGGCCATCGCGTCCAGCCCGGTGACCGGGGCGAACACCGAGAAGGGCGCGGAGACGTCGGTGGGCCGGGTGGACTCCACCTCGGCCGCGCCCAGCTCCTCGTGCAGCACGATCCCGCTGCCCAGCAGGCGGACCTTCGCGCCCGGGGCGACCGCGTCGAGGTCGGCCGCGCCGGTCGCCACGAACACCACCCGGCCGTGCTCGTTCACGAACCCGCCGGTCACCGTGTACGGCAGGGTCACCCCGACGGCGACGGCCGCGACGGCGGCGAGCGCGGCCAGCGACACCACCGCGATCCGCCACCGGGCCGCCCCGGCGGCAAGCGCCTCGGCGCCCAGGCGCAGGGCGCCCGTGCAGCACCGGGTCAGCAGGGCGAGCAGCGCCAGCGACACGACGACCGCGCCGACCAAGCCCATGTTCTCCAGCATCGAGCGCCAGAGCGTGAACGCGGTGCCCAGCACGTACAGCGGGAAGACCATGCAGGCCAGGCCGAAGAGCGGGGCCCAGCCCAGTTCGGGCAGCGTCTTCTCGTACCGCCCGCCGAAGAGCACCTTCGCGGCCCAGCGCCGGGCGTCGGCCATCGACCGGTCGCGCAGGTGCGAGACGTCCAGGTGGCTCATGAGTGCCAGATAGCCGTCGAGCTTGATGAACGGGACGGCGTTGAAGAAGCCGGAGAGGAAGCTGGTCACGGTCAGCAGGAGCAGCAGCTCGCGCACCGTCCCGCTGCCCCCGGCCAGAGCCACGACCGCCGAGGCGAGACCGGCCGCCCCGCCGATCGCGGCCTGCACGGTGATGCCCGCGAGCGCGATGCGGACCCGCTGGGCGCCGTTCGGGAGCCGCCAGCCGTCCGTGACGTCGCAGAAGAACGCGGGGGTCAGGTAGAAGAGCATGACGCCCATCCGGCTGGGCTTGCCGCCGTAGTGGCTGAGCACCGCCCCGTGCGCCATCTCGTGGAGCGCGGTGCCGAGGTAGGTGACGACGACCAGCGCGACCAGGGCGGAGACCGGCAGCGGCCCGCTCAACGCGTCGGTGGCCGTCGGCAGTTGGAACGCGGCGCTCAGCAGCCCGCCGGCCACCAGCGCCACCAGCGCCACCGCCCAGGCCCGGCGCGCCAGCCGTGCGGTCAGCGGCCTCAGGCGGGCGAGCAGCCGGTCCGGGCGCACCACCGTGTACTGGAAGGTCAGCGGCGGCACGAACGCGAAACGCCGGGTCCGCACGGGCTCGCGGGCCGGGTCCTGGAGCAGCTCCATCTTCTGGGCGCGCAGCAGGCCCTCACCCACCAGCTCGGCGGTCCAGGGGCGGCCGAGGTGTTCCGCGATGTCCTGGGCGGTGTTCGTGCCGTCCGCCGAGCGCAGCAGCCGGGCCATCCCGGCGCCGACCCGCAGGTACCGCCCGGCGCCGAACTGCACGATCCACGGGGCGCCTTCGCCCGCCGGCTCGTGCACCAGCACCTCGTCGGCCAGCGCGGGGCGCTCCGGCAGCGGGGGGAGTGCGGGCGCCGCGGGCTCCGGGCGCTTCAGGGCGAGTTTCACGGCAGGTCCCTGCGGAGGAAGAGCGCGCGGCCCGCCACGGCGGCGGCGGCGATCCAGGCGGCGAGCACGACGATCGCCCAAGGGGTGGAGAGCAGCCCGGCGGTGGAGCTGTCCTGGTAGACGGCGGCCATCGCCTCGTCGATGGTGAACCTGCCGACGTCGGGGGCGAGTCGCTGGAGTCCACCGCTGACCAGCCAGGTGCTCAGCAGCATCACGACCACCGCGACCACCTGCTGACGGATGATCAGGCCGAGCAGGCAGCCCCACAGGGCGCCCGCCACGACGACTCCCATCACGCCGAGCAGCGTCCGGGTCGCCTCCGCCGTCCACTGCGGGCCGAAGTCCTGACCGGCGAGGAAGACCCAGGGGCTGACGGCCGCCAGGACCCCGGCCCCCAGGGCGAACACCGCGCCGGTCGCCGCGGCGACCGTGAGCTTCGCGCCGAGGACCCGCAGGCGGCTGCCGCCGAGCAGTGTCGTCCGCATGACCGAGCCGCTGGAGAACTCGCGGGTCATCGCGAGCATGGTGGCGAGCGCGGCGACCAGCTCCACCATGAACCAGCCCTGCACCAGGGACGCGGTGGTCCGCGCCACGGTGGTGGTGCCCTGGTCCAGCTCGTCGAGAGCCTGGGTGAGGAACCCGGCGTCGGCGAGGACGCAGAGCAGCGTCGCCGCGAGGGCCAGCGCCCACCAGGCCTTGCCGGTCCACACCTTCTGCCATTCGGAGGCGATGAGATCACGCATGGCTGGGCTCCTTGCCCGCGGTGCCGGCGAGTTCGAAGAAGCGGTCCTCCAGGCTCACCGAGCCGTCCCGGGTGAGGTCCGCCGCCGTACCGCTGTACCGCAGGGTGCGTTGCAGGATGACGATGTCGTCGGCGATCTGCTCGACCTCGGCGAGCAGATGGCTGGAGAGCAGCACGGTCCGGCCCTCGTCGGCGAGGGACCGCAGGAACTCCCGCAGCCACCGGATGCCGTCCGGGTCGAGGCCGTTGGCCGGTTCGTCGAGGATGAGGAGTTCGGGGTCGGCGAGCAACGCGGTGGCCAGGGCGTGGCGTTGGCGCATGCCGGTGGAGTAGCCGCGCAGTCTGCGGTGCGCGTCGCCCTCCAGGCCCACCCGCTCCAGGACCTCGTCCACCCGCTTCCTGCCGAGCCCCAGCGCACTGGCCCAGATCCGCAGGTCGCCCCGGCCGGTGGCCGCGTTGGACGGGCCGATGCCGTCCATGGAGACGCCCACCCGGTGCGCGGCGCGCGGGAGTTCGCCGTAGGGCAGCCCGAAGACGGTGGCGTGTCCGGAGGTCGGCCGGGCGAGGCCCAGCAGCATGCGCAGGGTCGTCGTCTTGCCGGCCCCGTTCCGCCCGAGGAGCCCCACGACCCTGCCGGACGCGACGCGGAAGGAGACGTCCTCGACCGCGGTCAGCTCGCCGTACCGCTTGGTGAGGCCCTCGACCTCGACGACTGTGTCGGTCATGGTCAGGACCTTCCCCGCGCGCGGAGCCAGAGGCCGAAGCCGGCGATCATCAGCAGTTCGACACCCACGCAGACCAGCAGCGCGACGGTCCGCGTACGGCCGCTGGTGAGTGCCGAGACGATGCCGGGGGCGGCCATGACGGCGACCAGCCAGCAGCCCGCGAGGGCCCACGGAAAGCCGCGGGAAGCAGTCTGGGACATGGAGGGAACTCTCCTTCGGTCGTGCGGGGTCCTGCGCTTCGGATCGGAGGGGCGGCCCGGCGGTGCGGTGCCGTCGGGGTGCGGTGGTGGGGTGCGCCGCCGCGACGCGCGGAGTCGTCCGGCGGGTTCTGGGCATACTCGGAGATACGGGAACGGCGCGCCGCCGCGCCGGGGTCCCCCGGGCACGGCGGCGCGGTACCGGGTCGGGACACGGCCCGGCCGCACGTACGATCTCGCCGGGGCCCTGTCCCGGATGCACCAGTCCTGCATCCGGAACAGGGACCCTCGGCGTGCCGGACCGGTCAGGTCGCGACGACGACCGACGTGATGACCAGCGAGGCGTAGGTGGTGCTGACGGCCGCCGACACTCCGAAGCTGACCAGGAAGCTGTTCCACCAGTCGGGGGCGTCCATGCCCTCCAGCTCCTCCATGTCCAGTTCCTGCATGGCCAGTTCGAGAGCCGAGTTGTTGTTCTCCTGCATTGCTTTCACCTCAATCTCTGTGTGGGTACCGCGTGGGTCGTACGGGGATCGCGCTCGGCGGGGGCGGCCCGGTGGGCCGGACCCCGGGAGTGGATCAGGTGGCCAGCGTGATCAGCGAGACGTAGGAAACGACCGCGCCCGCGCTGAGACCGCCGACGAAGCTGAGGACGTCGCTCCAGCCGAAGGGCGCGTCGAGCGCCTCCAGCTCCTGCATGTCCAGCTCGTGCGCCTCCAGCTCCTGAAGAGCCAGCTCCAGAGGGGCCTTGGTGTCCGTGTTCTGCATGGGTTCTCCTCCTTTCCGAGGTGTTGATCTCCTGGTGGTGCGTCCGCCGGCGGGTGCCGGCGGAAGTCTGTGGGTGAGGGGCCGCACCGCGGGGGCCGCCCGGGGGCAGGGGCCACGCCGCGGGGGCCGGTCCTCAGGACGGGACGGGGGTGCGGACCGCCTCCGTCAGGGCCGCGCGCACGTCGGGCAGGGCGAGCGCGCCGAGGGTCGGCAGCCCGTCGCCCCAGGCCCGCAGGGTGGCGCGGGCCACCTCGGCGGTCCGCTCGGGCGTGGCACGGAGCTCGCGGGCGATGGACCAGTCGTCCAGCAGGGCGGTGACGCCCTCGACCGGGTCCTCGGGCGTCGGCACCGACCGCCCGTCCGCGACCGCCCGCCAGAGCCGGGCCAGCCGGGACGCCGAACCCCAGCGGGTGTCGCCGTCCGCGATCCGCCGCCACAACGGCGGCAGCAGCGCGGCGGCGGCCGTCATCTTGCGGACCCCGAGGGCTGTGGAGAGCTCGTTGGCGAGGTACCAGCCCTTGCAGGCGGCGGGTTCCCGGCCCAGGTTGAGCCACTGCTGATGGCTCAGCCCGCTCAGCTTGGCGATCTCCAGGCGCAGCGTGTCGTCCGCCCCCGCACCGGTCGCCCGCGCCGCCGCCACCCGGTCGCCGAGGCCCACTAGCAGCCCCAGCAGCGTCCGGGCGAAGGCGTCCTCCACCGGCAGTTCCCGCAGATCCCCGGCGTACATCCCGGAGAGCCGGAAGAAGACCTCCAGCACCCCCTCGGCGAGGAGTTCGAGCGGCAGCGTCCGGGTGGCGGCCGGATCGTAGACCGCCACCTCGGGCTGGAGCCCGTTGCCCAGCACCAGCCGCTTCCCGGTGGGCGTGGCCAGACAGACCGCGCCGCTCAGCTCGCTGCCGGTGCCCACCGTGGTCGGTACGGAGACGAGCGGCAGACGCGGGACCGAGCCCGCCGACAGCAGGATGAGCCCGCTGCGGTGGCGGACCGCCAGCCGGTCGCGCACGTCCGGGTCGGAGTGCAGCAGGACGGCGAGTTTCGCCTGGTCGAGGAGGGAACCGCCGCCCACGGCGACCACCAGGTCGCTGCCCGCCAGCCGTCCGGCGAGTTCCTGGACGCTGTCCAGGTCGCCGGGGCCGGTGAGGACGGTCCGCTCGGTGTCCCAGCCCGCCCAGACCGCCCGCTCCCGCACCCGGGCCACCGCCTCGCCCTCGGCGACGGCCGCGTCCGCGAGGACGGTCAGCCGCCGGCCCTCGTGCTGCGGCAGCCACCTGGACAGGCCGTCCAGGCCGTACGCCACCCGGGTCAGCGGGTGCCTGCTGAGACTCCAGACCACCTCCATCAGACCGCCCCCGTCCCCGCCGCCGCACCGACCGCCGCCGCGTCCGACGCGGTGTGGGCGTCGATCCCGGCCTCGATGCGGAGCAGGAGTTCGTCGAGGTCCTCGTCGGTGTAGGTCAGCGCGGGCAGGATCTGCACCCCGGACACGCTGGGGTGGACCAGGGCGCCCGCCCGTCGGACCGCCGCGACCAGCGCCGGGACTTCCTCCGGCGGCAGCGGGGTGCCCTCGTCGCCCGCGGCGGAGAGCCGGATCGACCGGAAGCAGCCCGCTCCGGTGGTCGCGCTCACCCGGGGGTGGCGGGCCACCAGGGCGTCCAGCGCGGTGTCCAGCCGCGCCGAGAGGCGGCGGGCCGAGGCGACCGCGTCCAGCCGGCGCATCTCGGCGAGCGTGGCGGAGATCGCCGCGCAGGTCACCGGGGTGCCCGCCTGGGTCTCGCCGTGCACGAGCACGTCCCCGGTGGCGTCGAAGGGCTCGGCCACCGCACCGGACACCAGGACCGCCGCCGCCGCGCTGGTGCCGTTGGTCAGCCCCTTCGACGTGATCAGCACGTCCGGGGGAGCGGGCCACCGCTGGGAGGCGAAGAGACTGCCGGTACGCCCGAACCCGGTGGCCACCTCGTCGGCGACCAGCAGGAACCCGTACCGCTCGCGCAGCTCCAGCAGGGTGTCCACGTACTCGGGGGTCAGCACCACCGCACCCGTGCCGAGCACCGGTTCGACCACCACGGCGGCGATCTGCGCGCCCTGCCGGGCGGCCAGCGTACGGATCTCCTCGGGGGCGTTCGGCGACACGTGCCGCACCAGCCGCTGGTCGACCCCGTACACCGGCTGCCCCAGGTTCTCGCCGGTGAGCGCGAACCCGCCGAAGGTCAGCCCGTGGTAGCTGTCGCGGAGCCCCACCACCAGCTTGCGCTGCCCCTGGCCGCGCAGCGCGTGGTGGTGCCGGGCCAGCTTCATCACCAGGTCGTTGGCGGCGCCCCCGGAGGTGGAGAACAGCACCCGTGCGTACGTGTCCGCACCGGCGGCCTCCACCAGCTCCCGCGCGGCGCGCCGGGCGTAGACGTTCTCGTAGCGGAAGACCGAGAGGAACGAGGCGTCCCGCAGCGCGGCGGAACAGGCCTCCGCGACCGCCTCGTTGCCGTACCCGAGGTTCGCGTTCCACAGGCCGCTGGTGCCGCACAGGAGCTCGCGGCCGTCCAGGAAGCGGACCCGCACCCCGTGCGCGGAGACCGTGCAGAGCTCGTCGTCGCCGTGCAGCGCCGGGGCCTGGAGGGAGGGCCAGAGTTCGGTTCCCATCACACGGCCTCCGCTTCCAGCAGGACGTCACGGTGTCTCGGACCACTCGCCGGAAGGGTGTGCCGGGCGGTGATCCGCAGCCCGGCACCGGCGAGTTCACGTTCCAGCCGCAGGGCCGGGAGGACCCGGATCGACGTGGTGAGCACCTCGATCCGGTCGGACGCGTCGGCCTCCGCCGCGGGCGGCAGGATCGTGACGCGCCGGGCGGGGGCACCCTCGGGCCAGTGCTCGATCATCCGGTACCGCCGGCCGCTCCCGCCCTGCCCCTCGATGTCCAGGTCCGCGTCCTTGGCGGACCCGTCCACCGGGTCCACCATGTCCACGGTGGAGAGCAGGAACCGCCCCTCCGGAGCGAGGTGGGCCCGTACCGAGGCGAACAACCCGGCCCGGCCCGCGTCGTCGAGCAGCGACACCGAGGTGGTGCCGAGCACCACCAGACCGAAGGCGCGGCCCAGGTCGAAGGCGGCCATGTCGCCCTGTACGGGTACGCAGCGCGCCCGCACCCCCGGCGGGACCTTCGTGAGCCGTTCCCGCAGCAGGTCCAGCATCTCTGCCTTGAGCTCCAGCGCCGTCACACGGCGGCCCAGTCCGAGCAGGGGCAGGGTCAACCGACCTGATCCGGAAGCGAGTTCCAGCACCGGTCCGGCCACCTTCCGCGCCACCCGCAGGACTTCGCGGATCTCGCTGGTGTCGGCCGCGGCGAGGTCGTGGTAGACGGGGGCACCGACCGCGTCGTAGAGGTCGTGCAGCACCACCCGGTCGCCGTACCCGGCCAGGACCTCACCGGCGAGTCCGGGCGGGTACTCCCTGGTTGTCGCTGTCGTGGTCACGCTCCGGTCACCTCCGCCGCGGACGCGTCCGGCAGTTCCTCCGGCCGCGTCTCCGGAAGCAGGGGGACGCCCCGCTCGGCGAAGAAGGCCAGCACCGTCGCGACGGCCGCCTCGGTCAGCGGCGCCGGGGCGTCCGGACCCGCCTCGGCGCGCGCGTGCTCCAGCGCCGCCCCGGCGGAGCCGTGCACCAGCAGCCGTTCGGCGACCTGGGCGGCGGGGCGGCCGAGCCGGAAGGTCCGGTCGAGCCCCGGCACCCGTACGTACGCGGCCTCCGGGGTCCAGGCCAGGAAGGGCGCGCGCGGGTCGTCGGCGTCGCGCGGTGCGTCCACCTGCTCCAGCGTGTCCACCAGTCGTCCGCCGAACCCGGAGACCCGCACATCGGTGACCCCGTGCACATGGAGGTCGCGCAGGACGTCCAGCGCGGCCATGTACCGGGCCAGCCAAGGGCGTTCGGCGATGTCCGAGACGCGCGCGTCCTCCGGGACGGCGGTGGTGAGACAGAGCGCGGCGCCGGTCGTGTCGTCGGCGGTGAGGGCGGCCCACCGGGCGTCCAGCGCGGCGGCGGAGTCGCCCACGGTGCCCAGTCGGGCGCCCAGCGGGGAGACGCAGACGCCGCCGTCGGCCGCCACCCAGAGCCGGGTGCGGGGGCCGTCGCCCGTCTCGCCGCTGCCCAGCGCGGGCAGATCGGCGAGCTGGACCGCGGGGCTCACCGCGAAGGCGGCGAACTCCCCCTCCAGCCGGGCCCGGTCGGCGTCCGCGAGGAACGCCTCGAAGTCCGTCTCGCCGGCGACCCGGACCAGGGTGGTGCCCAGGAGGGACATGTACGGGCTGGTGCCGTAGTCCTGCACCTGGAGGAAGAGGGCGCCGCCGATCGAGGCGTCGCCGCCCGGCTCGCTGAGCGAGCCCTCGAAGCCCACGACGACGGCGCCCGACTCGTGGGGCGTGCCGGAGGACTCCTCCGCGTCGGCCGTCTCCCCCGCTCCCACCGGCACGAGCACCAGGGTCCGGGGGCCCACGACGTCCGAGGCGAGCAGGGCCGGCAGATGGACGGCGTCCTCCAGGACGACGGTCGCCGTACCGCCCCCGGGGGCGTCGCCCAGCAGTCCGCGCCCGGTGACCCAGGACCGCAGATGCAGACCGGCACGGCCGATCAGAGCCTCATGCATGGGTTTCCCTCCGATCGGCGCCGACCGCCGTGAGAATCTTCTTCAGATCTTCCATGGCGGCCTTCGGGCCATAGAGATTGGCCACACCGGTCAGATTGAGGACGATTTCATCGACCCCGGCGAGGCGGTATTCATCGAGTTGTTTGACGACACTTTCGATGTCCCCGTGAATGAATGCGCCGGCATCGGCCATGAGTCGCCCCGCCGATTTCGGGTCCATCGTCGAATAGTCGATCCCTGCTTTGCCCAGCATGTCGATGTAATGCGGCGCCACCATGTGCCCTGAATTGCTGGAGAGCACGAAATCGGATACGTCCCGCCCCGGGCGCTCCAGTGCCACGGGCACCATCGCCGTCACCGTCGGCTCCGGCCGGCCCGCCGTGTCGGCGCCCTCGCGCAGCGCCGGGCGCACCACACCGTCCAGATAGGCGGCGGGTGTCAGCCAGGTGACCGCCGTGTCGGCGACCTCGCCGGCCAGCCGCGCCATGCCGGGCCGCAGTACGCCGAGTCCGAGCCGGACCTCCGGGGACATGGACGGTCCCATCCGGGCGTGGCAGCTGTAGAACTCGCCCTTCACCTCGACGGGGTCACCGCCGAGCAGCTCCCGCACGATCGTCAGGTACTCCCGTACCGCACCCAGCTGGCTGCGGTAGGGCGCGCCGAGCAGGCTCTGCTGGAAGGTCTTGCCGCCGGGGCCGAATCCGGCCAGCACGCTCTCGCCGGTGGCCATCGCCAGGGACTTGACGAGGTGCGCGGCCTCGAAGGGGTGCCGCAGGGGCATCAAGGTGACCCCGAGGCCCGTCGGAACCCGGAATCCCGCACCCGCCACGGAGGAGAAAGTCTGGAATGGCTCCATCAGGAGACTCTGTCCCTGCCAGAGTCTCCGGGCCCCCGTCCATTCGACCAGGGCCGCATAAGGAAGGACCTGCTCGGTGCGTCGCGGCAGAAAAGGAATCAGTACGGAATAGTCCACGTTCTCTCGCCCCCCTTCGTAATGTGCTGGATAGTTTCACGGAGCCGGCGGTTCCGGGGAGGGGCTGTTGCTGCAGCTTCATGCACGGGCCCGCTGCAGCAAGCTGCATTTCCTTCTCCGGCGGTCTTTTCCCTGTTCCCAGGCGGTGCGGGCGCGCTCGTGAGGTGTTCCGGGGCGGGTGCGGCCGGTTCGCGCCCGGCCCGGAAGGCCGAGGCGCCGGGGCGGGATCCCGGACCGGAGCCCGTGGCCCCGGTCGCCCGGTCCGTGCCTCCCCGGCCCGCACCATCGGGGACAAAATTGGCGACAATCCTGTTGGCCGCGGCACAGCCCTTAGATTGGGCGACGACAAGCACTCACCCAGGGAGGGCACGAATGCCGAAGGAAGCCAGTCCGGGCAGCGGGGAGCAGGCCAAGCAACTGGCCCTGTCCCGGCTCCGGCAGGCGATTCTGCGGGGCGAGATGGCACCGGCCCAGCGCCTGGTGGAGAACGAACTCGCCGAGCAGTTCGGTGTGACGCGGGCCAGCATCCGTGCGGCGCTGATCGACCTCGCCGCGGAGGGGCTGGTGGAGCGGATCCGCAACCGGGGGTCCCGGGTGCGCGTGGTGACCGTGGAGGAGGCGGTGGCCATCACCGAGTGCCGCATGGCGCTCGAAGGGCTGTGCGCGGCCAAGGCGGCGGTCCTGGCCACCGGGGCGCAGCGCGAGGAGCTGACGGGCCTGGGCGAGGCGATGGCCAAGGCGGTGGCGGACGGCGACCCTCTCACCTACTCGGAGCTGAACCACCAACTCCACACCTGTGTACGGGAGTTCTCGGGCCAGCGGACCGCGGTGGAGCTCCTGGAACGCCTCAACGGCCAACTGGTGCGCCACCAGTTCCAGTTGGCCCTGAGGCCCGGTCGTCCCCAGCAGTCCCTGAACGAGCACCTGACCATGATCGAGGCGATCGTGGCCGGGGAGCCGCAGGCGGCCGAGGCGGCCGTCCGTGCCCATCTCAGCAGTGTGATCGACGTGTTGCGGGACTGACGCCCCGGGTGTTCGGCGCGCCGGGTCCGCCTCCGTGCGGCGGCCCGCCCGGGCCGGTCAGGAACGGGTGATCCGGACCCGGTACTCGCCGTCGCCGTCCTTGCCGAGCACCGACACCCGGATGCCGTTGGCCCGGTCGGTGAAGGTCTCGCCCGGCTGGAACGGCGCGTCGGAGAGCTCCGCGTGCACATTGGGCCGACGGGTGCAGCCGCCGCTGTCGTCGGTGCTGTCCGCGACGGAGACCGGTCCCTGGCCCGTCTCCACGCCGGAGTCCACCTGGTAGATCAGCACCCCCGGCCGGCAGACCGCCTCGTCGTTCCCGCCGGGGGTGCGCACCTCGACGACGTACCCGGACTCCTCGCTCAGCGGTACGACCGCGAGCTTGGTGCCCCCGTCGGTCTCCAGCGGTTCGAGCGTCTCCTCGGTGGTGCCGGACTCCGAGGCGCAGACGATCTGCCCGTTGTCGAGCCAGCCCAGCTTCCACTTGTGCCAGCCGAGGAAGTCGTTGTTGGCGCCCCAGTCCTCGGACATGATGTCCCAGTGCCCGACCGAGCCGCCGCCCTCCGCGGTGTAGAGGTCGGGCAGGCCGAAGACGTGGCCGTTCTCGTGGGGGAGCACCCGGTAGCCGGTCCGGGCGTACGAGCCCGAGCCGTCGTCCTGGCGGCTGTAGACGAACGAGGTGTTCGCCAGCGGCACGCCGTCGGCGCGCGGCGCGTCGACGTTGTCGGGGAAGGTCACGGAGAGCACGGTGTCGAGGGCCGAGGGGCCCGCATTCGGCGTGACCAGCACGTTGACCAGGTCGTACTGGGAGAAGTCCACGCGTGCGTCGGCGGCCTGGACGATGTCCGACACCAGCTGCCGGTAGCCCGGTTCGTACGGTGAGCCGCGCTCTATCCCGTACTCCGCGAACGGCAGCGGCATCCGCAGCCAGCCCTTCACCGGCGCCTCGGGCACATAGTCGAGCCGCCCGTACGAGCTCCGGCGGAACCAGTCCGAGGTCTGCGGGAAGAACTCCGCCATCCGGTCCGCCGCGCTCCCGCTGCCCCGCGCGTCCGGAAAGTCGATCATGAGGTTCAGAGCCCGCACCCTGCCGGTGGAGTGGGCGTATCCGGGCGGCGTCGGCATGCCCTCCGACATCTGCACGCCCAGGGCGGCGGATATCCGGCAGGGGCCGAGCGCGGACGTGCGCGAGAGGGAGGCCGGGCCCGCGGAGGCCTGGTTCGCGTCGGGCAGGGTGGTGCTCGCGGAGGCCAGTGTGGCGATGACCAGGGCGGTCGCCCCCGCGAGTGCGAGCGGGCGGCGACAGCTGCGTATCCCTCGGCGAGGGTGCTGCATGGGCGCGCCTCCGGGATACGCGGCAGTCGGCCGACCCGGACTGCGCTCTGGCGTCAGCCTCTGTCCGGCGGCCCCGGCCCGCTCGTTGGGTAAGCCGATCGGAGGGTTTTCCCCGCCGGAAGCATCTGTGACGCAGGTCACTCGACCGGGCGAAATAACCGGGGACCGCTTCCCCGTTTGAACGTGTGTCCTCGCGAAGTGGGGACGTGGTCCCCGGTTGTGACCGGAGGGCCGCCCGTACTCGTACACGGAGAAGGTCCACGTCGTGGAGACCGTCGCTCGAACCGCACCGGAGTGCCGGCGCCGTACGTCCCGCCCGCGGGCCGACGCGCTGCGCAACCGCGAGCGGATCGTCACTGCCGCCCGGGAGATGTTCGTCGAACTCGGGCCGGACGTGCCCCTCGACGACGTCGCCCGGAGGGCCGGCGTCGGCAACGCCACGCTCTACCGGAACTTCCCCGACCGGGCCGCGCTGACCCACGAGGTCGTCCTCGCGGTCCTGTCCCGTACCGCCGACCGGGCCGAAGAGGCCATGGCCGAGGAGAGCGACACGTTCGACGCGCTCAGCCGCTTCGTGCACGCCGCGGCCGACGAACGCGTCGGGGCCCTGTGCCCCCTGCTCTCCGGTACGTTCGACAAAGCCCACCCCGAACTGCTCGCCGAACGCCGGCACCTCGAAGAGGCCGTCGAAGAACTCGTGCGGCGGGCCATGACCTCCGGGCGGCTGCGCACCGACATCGCGGTCGGTGACCTGATGATCGCCCTCTCCCAGCTCACCCGGCCCCTCCCCGGTGTCGCGTGCGTGGACATCGACCAGTTCGCCCACCGCCACCTGCAACTGTTCCTGGACGGACTGCGGACCCCGGCCCGCTCCGAACTCCCCGGTACGGCAGCGACCTTGGAGGACCTGCGGCGGCGCTGACGCCACACGCACCCCCCTTCCACCCGCTGACCCGGACCCCCCGGTGTCCGAAGTTCTCCCGCTTCCCGACTTTTTTCCCCTGTTTCCTTCCGTTCTTCCCTGTATCTCTCTCCGCTTCCCACGGGACCGGCAACGTCGCCGGTGACCGGGACCGGGCCGCACGGCCCGCCCCGGGGGAGGGCGTCCGCTCGCGCGGCGCCGCTCCCGCCCGTGCCCGCCCGCCGCACCGGGCGTCCGACCGCCCGACCCCGCGCCCCGTGGAGCCCGTCCCGACAGCCTTTCCCCGACGAATCGTCCTTCTTCACCCGTGTACGGGTGCGTTCGCGCGCGCCCACCGGGTGCTGCGCGTGCGCCGCGGGCACCACCGCGCCCGCACCGCACCGCACCCACGTCCCACGCCCGCACGTCCCACGCGTGCACCCCACGAACCCTTCGCGAGCGACGGTCCCGCCGATCCCGCGCATGTCCTTAGGTGGCCACTCCCATGTCCCAGACCCTGCCGAAGAACGCCGGAATCCCGGCTCCCGACCCCGGGCGGTGGAAGGCGCTCGCCTTCATCGCCCTCGCCCAGCTGATGGTCGTGCTCGACGCGACGATCGTGAACATCGCGCTGCCCAAGGCCCAGGTGGACCTCGGCATCTCCGACGCCAACAAGCAGTGGGTCATCACGGCCTACGCCCTCGCCTTCGGCGGGCTGCTGCTCTTCGGCGGCCGGATCTCCGACCTGTTCGGCCGCAAGCGCACCTTCACCATCGGCCTGATCGGCTTCGCGCTGGCCTCCGCGCTCGGTGGCGCGGCCACCGGCCAGGCGCTGCTGTTCGGCTCCCGCGCCCTCCAGGGTGTCTTCGGCGCGCTCCTCGCGCCGGCGGCCCTCTCGCTGCTCGCCGTGACGTTCACCGACGCCAAGGAGCGCGCCAAGGCGTTCGGCATCTTCGGTGCCATCGCCGGTGGCGGCGGCGCGGTCGGCCTGCTGCTCGGCGGCTTCCTCACCGACTCGCTGAACTGGCGCTGGACCTTCTTCGTCAACATCCCGTTCGCGGTCATCGCGGCGATCGGCGCGTACCTGTACATCCGTGAGCCCGCCGGTACCCGCAACCGCTCCTCGCTCGACATCCCGGGCGTGCTGCTCTCCACCCTCGGCCTGGTCTCGCTGGTCTACGGCTTCACCCGCGCCGAGTCGGCCGGCTGGTCGGACGCGCTGACGGTCGGTTCGTTCGTCGCGGCCGTCGTGCTGCTCGCCGCCTTCATCGTGGTCGAGGCGCGCGTGAAGTCGCCGCTGCTGCCGCTCCGGGTGCTCGCCGACCGCAACCGCGGTGGCATCTACCTCTCGCTGGGCCTCGCCGTCATCGGCATGTTCGGTCTCTTCCTCTTCCTCACCTACTACCTCCAGGTGGTCAAGGGGTACAGCTCGCTCTCGACCGGCTTCGCCTTCCTGCCGATGGTCGCGGGCATGATCACGGGCTCCACGCAGATCGGCGCCCGCCTGATGACCCGCGTGCCGCCGCGCCTGCTGATGGGGCCGGGCTTCCTGCTCGCCGCCGTCGGCATGCTGCTGCTGACGCGCCTGGAGGTCGGTTCCTCGTACGCCGGCGTCATCCTGCCGGGCATGGTCCTGCTCGGCCTCGGCATGGGTACGGCGTTCATGCCGGCCATGTCCATGGCCACGCACGGCATCGAGCCGCGTGACGCGGGCGTCGCCTCCGCGATGGTCAACACCTCGCAGCAGGTCGGCGGCGCCATCGGTACCGCGCTGCTGAACACCATCGCCGCCAGCGCCACCACCGCGTTCGTCGCCGACCACGCGGCGGGCGCCACCGACCCGAAGCTGCTTCAGCTCCAGGCTCTGGTGGACGGCTACACCAGCGCGATCTGGTGGGCGGTCGGCATCCTCGTCGTCGCCTCCGCCATCGCCTTCACCCTGATCAACACCGGCAAGCCCGGCACGGGCCCGGTGAGCCAGGGCGGCGGCACGCGTGACGCCGATGAGGAAGAGTTCAAGGTCCCGGTGATCGCGCACTGATCGGCGGACCGGCCGCCCGGCCGGTCCGCGCCCGGTACTCCTGCCCCGGTCCCGCCGCCCCCGCGGTGGGCCGGGGCAGATCCGTATCCGCTCCCGCGGTGGGCCGGGGCAGATCCGTATCCGCTCCCGCCGTCCGTACCCGCCGGCGCCGTCTCCGCGTCAGCGGAGCCAGGGCAGGTCCGCGGCCGAGCCGTCCGGCTGCAGTTCGGCGGCGAGGATCCGCATGATCTCCCCGAGCCCGCGCACCTGCTCGGGGGTGAGCCGGTCGAACACCGCCTGCCGGACGGCGGCGACATGGCCGGGCGCCGAGCGCCGCAGCATCGCGTGGCCCTCCTCGGTGAGCACCGCGTTCTGGCCGCGCTTGTCGGTCGGGCAGTCCTCCCGGCGCACCCAGCCGTTCTTCTCCAGCCGCGCGATGGCGTGCGAGAGGCGGGAGCGGGTGATCTTGGCGTCCTTCGCCAGCTCGGTCATCCTCAGCTGCCCCCCGGGTGACTGGGAGAGCTGGACGAGCAGTCCGTAGTAGAGGTGCGGCATGCCCGCGTCCCGCTGCAACTGGCGGTCGAGATGGTCTTCCAGCAGCGTGGTGGTCTGGATGTAGGCACGCCAGACGCGCTGCTCGTCGTCGGTGAGCCACCGGGTGCCGGTCGTGGGTGCCGTGGTCATGAGCCCACTGTACGACTTTCCTTGAAAGTTGAACTAGCTCGCGTTACGGTCGTATCCGTAGGAACTTGAAGTTTCAAGGATGGGGAAGCGTCATGACCACCACCGCCGAGCGCATGCCCGCGCTCTACCTCTCGCACGGTGCCCCGCCGCTCGCCGACGACCCGGTCTGGACCGCCGAGCTGGCCGCCTGGTCCGCCGAGCTGCCCCGCCCGCGCGCGATCCTGATCGTCTCCGCCCACTGGGAGGAGGCGCCCCTCGCGATCGGCGCCACCACGACCGTGCCGCTCGTCCACGACTTCTGGGGCTTCCCCGAGCACTACTACCAGGTGGAGTACGCGGCCCCGGGCGCCCCGAAGCTGGCCGAGGACGTCCGCAAGCTGCTGCGCGCCGCGGGCAACCCGGTGCAGGACATCCCCGAGCGCGGCCTCGACCACGGGGCGTACGTCCCGCTGGTGGAGATGTTCCCCGGCGCCGACATCCCGGTGCTCCAGATCTCCATGCCCACGCTCGACCCGCGCAAGCTGATGGAGATCGGCCGCAAGCTCGCCCCGCTGCGCGACGAGGGCGTGCTGATCGTGGGCAGCGGCTTCTTCACCCACAACCTCGCCGCGCTTCGCCACACCGGGGGCGGCACCCCGGGATGGTCGGCGGAGTTCGACGACTGGGGGAACAGGGCCCTGCAGGCGCAGGACGTCGACGCGCTGCTCGACTTCGAGCGGAAGTCCCCGGCCGGCGGCCTCGCCCACCCCCGCACCGAGCATTTCGCGCCACTCTTCGTGACGCTCGGCGCCTCCGAGGGCGAGCTCGACCGGGGCCGTAGCGTGATCGACGGCTTCTGGCTGGGGCTGGCCAAGCGCTCGGTCCAGTTCGGCTGAGCCGTCGGCGTCACCGCCCCCGCAGGGGCTTCTCGAACCAGCTCACGTCCCAGTACCGCCCGAACTTCCGCCCCACCTCGGTGTACGTGCCGAGCGGGCGGAAGCCGAAGGCCGCGTGGAGGCGCCCGGACGCCTCGTTGGGCTGGGTGATGCCCGCGTACGCGCGGTGCAGGTCCTCCCCGGCCAGCGCCTCGAAGAGCGCCGCGTACAGCAGGGTCCCGAGGCCCCGGCCCGTCGCGTCCGGTGCGCAGTAGACGCTGACCTCGACCGATGTCCCGTACGCCGCCTTGGGGCGGAACGCGCTGCTGGTGGCGTACCCCAGCACCCGGCTCCCGCCCGCCTCCGCCGTACGGGTGTCCTCGGCGACGAGCAGGCGGTGGGGGCCGTGCGCCGGGTGGGCGCGCAGCCAGGGCAGGCGCTCCTCGGGGGTGAAGGGGGTGACGTCGAATGTGAGCGCGGTCTCACGGACGTAATGGTTGTAGATGTCCGTGAGCGCTTCGAGATCACCCTCCGTACCGGGTCTGACCTGCGCGTCCGAGGGTATGCGAGACATCTGTCCTCCTGTCGGCGGCCGACAGGGTACTGCATGATCGCGAAACTGAAGCCGGTGCTGGGGAATTCTGTCCGGATTCCAGTCGTTGTTTCCATCGGATGCAGGGCACCCGAAAGGGTGTCGCGACCTACTCAGCAAGGGAGCACGCATGGCAACCCGTGCCGTCGCCCGTCGTTCGTCACCCACCGGTGGGACCGAACGGGCCCGCAGTGTTCGCGGTGGAAGCGGAGAGATCGCCGACCGCGACCTGGTCGGCATGTACCTCGACGAGATCGCGCGAACGCCCCTGCTCGACGCCGCCAAGGAGGTCGAGCTCTCGCAGACCATCGAGGCGGGTGTCTACGCCCGCAAGATCCTCGACGGTGAAGTGGAGAGCGACGCCGGCGGGGCGAAGCCCGAGGAACTGGAAGCGCTCTTCGCCGAGAGCGAGCGCGCCAAGGACGTCTTCATCCGCTCCAACCTCCGTCTCGTCGTCGCCGTGGCCCGTCGCTACCCCCGTGCGGGTCTGCCGCTGCTCGACCTGATCCAGGAAGGGAACGCCGGCCTGGTGCGCGCGGTCGAGAAGTTCGACTACGCCAAGGGCTTCAAGTTCTCCACGTACGCCACCTGGTGGATCCGCCAGGCCATCACCCGCTCGATAGCCGACCAGTCGCGCACGATCCGCCTCCCCGTCCACCTGGTGGAGGAGCTGGGCCGCATCCGCCGGGTCCAGCGCGAGTTCAACCGCGAGCACGGGCGCGACCCGGAGCACGCGGAGATCGCCGCGGAGCTGGGCTCCGACCCCGAGCGCGTGAGCAACGTCCTGGACTGGGCCCGCGACCCGGTCAGCCTCAACATGCCGGTCGACGACAACGGCGACACGCAGTTCGGCGACCTGCTGGAGGACACCTCCGCGGTCTCGCCCGAGCAGTCCGTCATGTCGCTGCTGCGCAGCGAGGAGCTGGAGGAGCTGATCGGCAAGCTCGACAACCGCACCGCCTCCATCATCCGGATGCGGTACGGCATCGAGGACGGCCGCGAGCGGACGCTGACCGAAGTGGGCAAGGAACACGGTCTGACGCGCGAGCGGATCCGCCAGATCGAGAAGCACGCGTTGGTCGAATTGAAGCGAATGGCGCGCGACACGGGCTTTGACGCTGCGGCGTGAGCCAATAACCCGTAATCTCCCCATCAAGCCGGTTCGCACCGGCCCGACGACCGGTCTTCGCACCGGTCCCCTGAACCGAGTCCCGGCGCCCACCCCCCCCCGGCGTCGGGGCTCGCTCATGTCCGGGGGCGTGCGGGGACGGGCTCGGGGGCGGTTCTCCGGGGTCCGGCTCCTTTGTGCCCGGCCCGTGCTGCCGGGCCCCGTTTTCCAGAGGGACCCGGCCCCCGTACCCCGGGCGCCCGGCAGGGCTCAGCGGTCAGCAGATGCGGGCGCGGTGCTCCATCGCGTCGCGGGCGGTCTGTTCGTCGGTGTAGACCTCGCACATGTGGCGGCCGTCCTCGGTCGCGGTGTGCTCGACCTCCCAGAGGCTGGTCTCGCTGCCGTCGAAGAGCAGGAACGCGTGCTCGTAGAGGGTGAACCCGGCGTCGTGGTCGCCCACCCGGAACTGCCGGCCGAAGATCTGGGTGATGTGGTGGGCGAAGGCCGAGCGGAGCAGCCGGGCCGTGGCCCCGCCCGGGCGGTCCGGGTTCTCCGCGCGGCGCAGCACCCGGCGGGCGTGGTCGGCGCTGTTGTCCGGCGCGTACGTCCGGGGCTGCGGGCCCGGGTGAGCGGCCGTCAGCGCGTTCAGGGCGTCCAGGTCGACGGTGGGCAGGTCCTCGGCGAACGCGGGGGCGTCCGTGAACACGCCGGTGACCCGGGCGGCGGCGACGTGCGCGTCCGCCTCCTCGTCGTACAGCTCGTGCTCCCTGGCGGTGGGGGCGTCCCGGCCGCCGCCGTGCACCAGCTCCCAGAGGCTCAGCGCGCTGCCGTCGGCGAGCAGGTAGGTGTGGCGGTACGTCTCGCGGTGCAGCTCCGCGCTGTGGTGCGAGGAGTGCAGGGTGCTGCTGTGCGCGAGAGCCGTGCCGAGCCGCTCGACCGTGCCGTCGGGCAGGTCGAAGGAGTTGAGGGCCCGTCGCAGGAGTCGGTCGAGGTGCTGCTCGGTTGTCTCGTACGGATCGCTCAAGGTGCTTTCTCCAGGCCGTTGCCGCATGTGACGTGGTGCGTGCTTAACGTAGTCCCTGGCTCCGACATCGTCGCCGGGGTTGGAAAAAACGTGGGACGGCGACGGAAAGTTCCCGCTCCCGCCCCGAAGCTCCGCCGAACTGCCCGTCGGGCGGGGCGAGTCGGCGGACGCCGGGTGGACGCCCGCGCCGCCTCCGTCTCCCACGGGCTCCACGCGGGCCGGCCGGCCGTGTCCGGGGTGCGGGGTGTGGGCGCCGCCATGCAGGGGATGTGCTCACCCGGGCGAGGCGTAAAACAGGGTGAACATACCCATAGCTACCTACGGTGGTCGGGTGACCGAGCCACCAGAAGCCTCCGCCGAACCACCCACGCACGGTGATCCGACCTCCTCCTCCGGCGTCTCGGCGCGGGTGACGACCGAAGAGCCCGCCCCCTCAGGTCCGGGCGGCGCCCTGCGCAAGGCGGCAGCCGCCCTTCCCCGGTCCGTCAACGCGCGGGCGACGCTGGTCGGCGCGGCCGTCTCGGCCCTGCTGATCCTCGCGATCGTCCTCGGCAGCCGACTGCTGGTGAACTTCGACTCCGCCCTGCTGCCCTACGCCGTCGCCAGCGTCTTCCTGGCCTTCGGCGTCGCCTACCGCTACACGGTCTGGATCTCCGCCCCCGGCGCCGCGCGCCTCTTCAAGCAGGGCTGGCGCAGCCTCTTCTCCGCGGAGAACTTCCGCAGGACCCCCACCGCCCTGCCGAAGATGATCGCCACGTACCTCGGCTTCCAGAAGTTCCTCGGCGCCCGCTCGCACGCCCGCTGGGCCGCCCACCAGCTGATCTTCTGGGGCTGCATCCTGGCGGCCCTGATCACCTTCCCGCTGACCTGGGGCTGGTTCACCTTCACCTCGGGCACGGGGTCGGGCCCCGGCTACGAGATGCGGATCTGGGGGTTCAAGATCCTCGGCTTCGACTCGCTCGGCTTCATCGGCTGGGTGATGTTCCACGGCCTGGACCTCGCGGCCGTCCTCGTCATCCCCGGCGCCTCGTACTTCCTCTGGCGCCGGATGAAGGACCGCGGCGCCGGCACCGGGCAGCGCTTCGGCTACGACCTCGTCCCGCTGATCGCGCTGATCGTCATCGCCGTCACCGGGCTGCTGCTCACCTTCTCGTCGATCTTCCTGCACGGCGGCGGCTACGAATTCCTCGCCGTCCTCCACATGGTGGCGGTGGTCTTCACCCTCATCTACATCCCGTTCGGGAAGTTCTTCCACATCGTCCAGCGCCCGGCCGCCGTCGGCATGCAGCTGTTCAAGTACACCGCCCGCCAGGAGGACGAGGTCTTCGCCTGCCGCCGCTGCGGACAGCCCATCGACACCGAGCCCTACGTCGAGAACCTGCGCGGCACCATGCGCGACCTGCGGCTCGACTTCGACGAGTGGGCCGAGTACTGCCCGCGCTGCAAGCGGGTGCTGCGCGGCAGCGCCTACCTCACCCATGTGAAGAAGGGCTTCAAGTGACCGCGGACCCCCGCGCGGCCGACCACGGCGGGGGCGCCTCGCCCGCCCCGTCCGAACACCGCGACGCCGTTCCCCTCGACCCCTCCCTCGCCCCGCCCGGCACCCGCGCGTTCCGCGACGCCGGAGGCATCCCCGCCGACCAGTGGCACGCCGACCAGGACGGCGAGACGCTCGTCCCCACCCACTGCTGCTTCTGCGGCGTCCAGTGCGGGATGTACCTGCGGGTCGACCGCGGCGGCAAGGTCTTCGGCGTCGAACCCCGCAACCACGACATCAACCGGATGCGGCTCTGCCCCAAGGGCATCAACGCCTACCAGCAGGTCAACCACCCCGACCGGCTCACCGCCCCGCTGATGCGCCGCTCGCGCGACGAGGAGTTCGCGGAGGTCTCCTGGGACGAGGCGCTCGACTTCACCGTCTCCGAGGTCCGCCGCATCCAGGAGATGTACGGGAAGGACGCGTTCGGCCTCCTCGGCGGCGCCAGCCTCTTCTCCGAGAAGACCTACCTGGTCGGCAAGTTCGCCCGGGTCGCGCTCAAGACCAAGCACGTCGACTACAACGGCCGGCTCTGCATGGTCAGCGCCGCCGGGGCCAACAAACTCGCCTTCGGCATCGACCGGGCCGGCAACCCCTTCTCCGACATCCTCCTCACCGACTGCCTGCTCATCGCCGGTTCCAACGTCGGCGAGTGCTTCCCCGTGCTGACCCAGTACGTCTGGGGCGCCCGGGACCGGGGCGCGAGCCTCATCGTGGTCGACCCGCGCGAGACCGCCATCGCCCGCACCGCCGACATCCACGTGGCGCTCAAACCCGGCACCGACTCGGCGTTCTTCAACTCGCTGCTCTGCGTGATCGTCGAGGAAGGGCTCACCGACGAGGCGTACCTCGCCGAGCACACCACCGGCTGGGAGGAGGTGAAGGCCAAGGCGCTGGAGTACCCGCCGTCCCGCGCGGCCGGGGTCTGCGGCGTACCCGCCGAACAGATCGTCCAGGTCGCCCGGACCTTCGCCCGCGCCCCCAAGGCCATGGCCTGGCACGCCCGGGGCATCGAGCACCACTCGCAGGGCGTCGAGAACTGCCTCACCGTGATCAACCTCTGCGCCGCCACCGGCCACATCGGCAGACCCGGCGCCGGATACGGAACCCTCACCGGCCAGGGCAACGGCCAGGGCGGCCGGGAACACGGCCAGAAGGCCGACCTGCTGCCCGGCGGACGCTCCATCCTCAACGAGGAGCACCGCCGCCAGATCTGCGACGTCTGGGGCATCGAGGAGTCCGAACTCCCCACCGCCGGAACCTCCATGATGGAGATGGTCTGGCAGATGCAGCGCCGCGAGATCCGCGGCCTGATCGGCATCTGCAACAACCCCTTCGTCTCCCTCCCGAACTACCGGGTGGTCAAGGAGGGGTACGACGCCACCGAGTTCCACGCCCAGTTCGACTTCTTCCTCTCCGAGACCGCCGCCAACGCCCACGTGGTCTTCCCCGTCACCACCTGGGCCGAGGACGAAGGCGTCATGGCCAACGCGGAGGCCCGAGTCGTCAAGCACAACAAGGCCCAGGAACCGCCCCCCGGCGTACGCACCGACACCTGGGTGATGTGCGAACTCGCCCGGCGCCTCGGCGCCGGCGACAAGTTCGCCTTCGCCGACTCGCGCGAGGTCTTCGACGAACTGCGCACCGCCTCCCGGGGCACCGTCATCGACTACTACGGCATCACCTACGAACGGCTGGAGGAGACCGGGGGCATCGCCTGGCCCTGCCCCTCCACCGACCACCCCGGCACCCCGCGCCTCTTCGAGGACGGCCGGACCTACCACGAGGATGGCAAAATCCACCTCCAGGTCGTGGAGTGGCACCTGCCGATGGACCCGTACAGCGACGAGTTCCCGATGTCCCTGACCACCGGGCGCACCGTCGCGCACTTCCTCTCCGGCAACCAGACCCGCCGGCTGGGCGCCCTCGTGGAGCAGACGCCCCGCCCCTGGGCGGAGGTCCACCCGTCGCACGGCTTCCGCACCGGCGAACCCGTACGGGTCGTCACCCGGCGCGGCAGCGAGGTCTTCCCCGCCCTCGTCACCGAGGCGATCCGGCCCGACACGATCTTCGTGCCGTACCACTGGCCGGTCCCCACCGCGGCCAACGCCCTCACCATCGACGCGCTCGACCCCCGTTCGAAGATCCCCGAGTACAAGGTGTGCGCCTGCCGCATCGAGCACGCGGCCGAGCTCGACACCGTGCCCTCGCCGCCCGTCGCACCCGGGCACGTCGCGTACCCGGAGACCCAGGTCTCCCGGACCGACCCGCTGCCCCCCACGTCCCCGCAGGGCCGTGGCACTTCGGAGAGGAGCTGACGCCCCGTGATGGGCAGAACGATCTTCATCGATCCCGGCCGCTGCATCGGCTGCCAGGCCTGCGTCTCGGCCTGCCGCGAATGCGACTCGCACCGGGGCAAGTCGATGATCCACCTCGACTACACCGACGAGGGCCAGTCCGTCGCCTCCCTTCCGACCGTCTGCATGCACTGTGAGGACCCCGTCGCCCCGTGCGCCGAGGTCTGCCCCGCCGACGCCATCCTCGTGACGGCCGACGGCGTGGTGCAGCAGGCCGACACCACCCGCTGCATCGGCTGCGCCAACTGCGTCAACGCCTGCCCCTTCGGCGTACCCAAGATCGACCTCGGCGCGAAGCTCCAGATGAAGTGCAACCTCTGCTACGACCGCACCGCCTACGGCCTCGCCCCCATGTGCGCCACCGTCTGCCCCACCGGCGCCCTCTTCTACGGGACCGTCGAGGAGCTCCGGGCCGAGCGCCCCGGGGTCCAGGTCGCCGACACCTTCGTGTTCGGCTCGACCGAGGTACGTACCGGGGTCGCCATGGTCGTCCCCGCGGACAAGGTCCAGTGGCCCGTCCCCGGCGGGCTGCCCGTCGTCGAGATCAACGGTAAGGACGTCCGCCGATGAGCGTCACCGAACAGCCCCCGGGCAACGAACGGCAGCCCACCGGCGGCGACCCCCGCGAAGCCCTGCACGACCGGATCTCCGCCGATGCCCTCACCACCCGCCGCGACTACCTCCGGATCGTCACCACCGTCTCCGGGGGACTCGCCGTCGGCGGCATCGGGGTGGCTGCGGGCATTCTGCACCGGCACGGCGACACCGACGACGGCAAGCCGGCCCAGCCCAAGAGGATCGCCTCCCAGCTCCTGCCCGGCGAATCCCTCGCCTTCCGCTACCCGGGCGAGGAGGACCGCGCGGTGGCCGTACGGCTCGACGACGGCACCCTCGTCGGCTACTCCGCCATCTGCACCCACCTCGCCTGCGCCGTGCTGTGGCGGAAGGACCGGGGTATCGAGGGCGAGCTGTACTGCCCCTGCCACGAGGGCGTCTTCGACGCGCGCACCGGCGAGGTCACGGCCGGTCCGCCGCCGCGCGGGCTGCCCAAGGTGGTCATCACCGAGGAGGCCGACGGCAGCGTGTGGGCGATCGGCACAACCCGGTCCGGCGAGTCCATCGAGGAGGGCGTCTGCCGCCAGTTGGAGGAGACCAACCCCCGGGTGGCCGGCCGCCTCGGCTGTCCCGGTGCCACCGACGGCGTCGAAGCGCCGGGCCGCAGCGGCAGCGTCCGGGAGCCCGCCCGCACCGGTACCGCGTCCGCGCACCGCGCCGGTCCGGGCGGGGGCGCGGGGAGCGGCGCGGGAAGGGGCGTCGGAAGGGACGCCGGAAGGGGCGCGGGGAAGGACGCGGGCAGGGGAGGTGACCAGGCATGACCGAGGAACGACCGTCGCCGCAGGGCCCGGAATACCCCGACTACCACCCGGGAAGCGCCCGGCCCGAACTGAACCGGCCCGTCAAGGAGCGCTATCCGCAGATCCGGCCCACCAGCGGCTACGGAGACCCCCGCGTCCGGCACACCGGTCCCGGGCCCGGAGCGGGCACCGACCAGGAACCCGAGCGGTCCGCCAAGCTGACCGCCCGCCTGGTGCTGGCGATGACCGTGGTCGTCGGCCAGCTCTGGGGGCTGCTGGTGATCATCGACGAGTGGATGGAGGGCAACACCGGCACCGCCTGGTGGGGCGCCGGCTTCCTCTGCCTGTCGTTCCTGGTGGTCCTCGGGCTGTGGTGGCTGGACCCGAAGGACCGCTGAACGCCCAGGTGGTCTCCGGCGGATCATCGCCGGGGGCGCCGCCGGACCGCCGGGTGCCGCGCCCGTACGGTCCGGCGGGGCCGGTGGCGGGACGGCCGTACCCTGGAGGCATGAGCACCGCCCCCGCCCCCGGACCCAGCGAGCCGCAGCCGGAGCAGCAGACCGCGCCTGAGCAGACCGCACCGGAGCAGCCCAGGCCGCGGCCGAAGCTGCACTTCGGCGACCCGCTGGACCAGCAGTCGTCCGACGACACGGACCAGGGGTGGGGAGAGCGCCCCGCGGCCGGGGGCAGCGCCGCCGACCTCGCCCGCTTCCTCGACGAGAAGCCCCCGCACCACATCTGAGCCGCCCGCCCGGCGCCCGGCCGGCCACGGCGCCCGGCACTCCGCCGGGCCGCGCGCGGGCCGGGGCCGTGTCGTCACGCATCGGACACCGCCACCAGCAGCTCGCCCGAGGCATGGGCTCCCGCCAGCGCCACCGCCGTCTCGCGGGAGACCGACAGCATCACCAGCGCGCCGCCGTCCGGATCGCCGACGCCCGGGGCCGGCGGCCCCTCGGTCCGCGCCGCCTCCGGCCCGGCCACGACCCCGGCGGGCGTGCCGGGAACGCGGGTGACCCGCACGTCGCGCGCCACCACCCGCGCGTCACCCCCGGAGGCCGGAGCGGAGATCACGTCCACCCGGTCGCCGGGGCGCAGCAGCCGCACCGTCGCCGCGTCCGCGATCCGCACCGGCGCGGAGACCAGGCGCACCGGCGGACGCACACGCTCCGCACCGGCCACCCCCACCGCCCTGCCCTCCGCCGCGCCGAGCCCCGACGCGGCGAGAGCGGCTGCCGCCAGCGCGAAGCCGGCCGCCAGAGCGCGCTGCCGGCCGTACAGCGCTCGCCGTAAACGCAGCGCGCCGCCACCGCCCCTCACCCGCAGCGGCGCGAACCGGGGGACCGCGCACCCGGGCGGCACGGGCGACGGAAGCCGGGCCGTCCCGCCGGGCCGGGCCCACCCGGGGGCGGGCAGGGGGACGGACGACGGACGGGTCGTCGTGCTCGTGAACATGGCGCCACCTCGATCTGGACGCGGAAGTCCGCCGGATGTCCCGGTCGGCCCCCCTCACGATCCCTCGTGCGCACCGATCCCGCCGGGGCCTGTGGACCGTCCACCGGTTGTGGAAAACTCCGCCACCCGCAGGGGTGAAACAGACTGCCGAGCCGACCTCGAACAGGCTGCCGCCCGATCTCGAACCGGCTGCCGAGCCCGCCTCCGCGGGCCGGAACACCCACGGCGCAGAGAACGCCCACGGCGCGGAGAACCCCCACGGCGCCGAGAACCCCCACGGCGCGGAGAACCCCTACGGCGCCGAGAACCCCTACGGCGCCGAGAACCCCTACGGCAGCACGATCCCCGTGTCGAGCCCGTCCAGCGCCCGCGTGCACACGCAGTCGCGGCTCTCCTCGGAGGGCAGCAGGGCCACCGCGTCGAAGAGCACCGAACGCAGCCGGTCGACGTTGTCGGCGAACACCCGGAGGACCTCCTCGTGGGAGACGCCCTCGCCCGCCTCGGCCCCCGCGTCCAGGTCCGTGACCAGGGTCAGCGTGGAGTAGCAGAGGCCCAGTTCGCGGGCGAGCACGGCCTCGGGGTGGCCCGTCATCCCCACCACGGACCAGCCCATCGCGGCGTGCCAGCGCGATTCCGCGCGGGTCGAGAAGCGCGGCCCCTCGACCACCACCAGGGTTCCGCCGTCCACCGCGTCCCAGGCCCGCCCGCGTGCGGCGGCGAGCGCCGCCGCACGCCCCCGGGGGCAGTACGGGTCGGCGAATCCGAGGTGCACGACGTTCGGCACCGTGCCGTCGGGCAGCGGTTCGCCGTCGTAGTAGGTCTGGGCGCGCGCCTTGGTGCGGTCGACCAGCTGGTCCGGGACGAGCAGCGTGCCGGGCCCGTACTCGGGCCGCAGCCCGCCCACCGCGCACGGGCCGAGGATCTGGCTCACGCCGAGGGAACGGAGCGCCCACAGGTTGGCGCGGTAGTTGATGCGGTGCGGCGGAAGGTGGTGGCCGCGCCCGTGCCGGGGCAGGAAGGCGACCCGGCGCCCGGCGATCTCGCCGAGGAACACGGAGTCGCTGGGGTCCCCGTACGGCGTTCTCACCCGGACTTCGGCGACGTCGTCCAGGAAGGAGTAGAGGCCCGAACCCCCGATGACACCGATCTCCGCGCGGGCCCCGGAGGCCCCGCCCGTACCTGCCGCTGCTGTCGCCGGACCCGTAGCCGTACCAGCGCTCATGACGTTCCCCCGGTCCCGTGCGTGGCCGCGTCCGTGATCGTGATCGTGCCTGCGTTCACCATGCGGTTCAGGCTAAGGCTGTACCGCCGGGAATGACGGGACGGCCTTCAGCGGGGACAGCACGGCTACGACCGGGGGCAGCACAGGTACCTCCGGGGACAGCACAGTTACGTCCGGGACAGCACAAGGACTCCGCCGAGGTGATCGGCGGAGTCCCGGTGAAGCTCTGTCAGCGTGAAGCTGTCGCGCGGTGAAGCGGTGGTGCGGGGTACGGTCCGCTGCCTCAGGCGGCCGAGCCGCTCGACGAGGTCGAGGCGGACGACGAACCGGCCGACGAGGAGGCCGATGCGGTGGAGGACGAGGACGAGGACGAGCCCGAGTCGGAGCCCGACGTCGAGGACGACTTCGAAGCGGAGTCGGACGACTTCGTGGACGGCGAAGCAGGCGTGCTGCTCGACGACGATCCACGGCTGTCGTTCCGGTAGAAACCGGAACCCTTGAAGACGATGCCGACCGCGGAGAACACCTTCTTGAGGCGTCCATTGCAGTTCGGGCACACGGTCAAGGCGTCATCGGTGAACTTCTGCACCGCCTCAAGGCCTTCGCCACATTCGGTGCACTGGTACTGATAGGTCGGCACTTGCTCCTCCTGGCACTCTCACTCAGTGAGTGCTAACGACGTTCCATACTGACGTATTCCGTGGGATCAGTCCACCGTGACCGGCTCCCGGTGACCGATCCCACGTGCCACGGTCCGTCCGGACGCGGCCGGAAGAAGCCGCGAACGCAGGGCCAGCAGGGTCGCCAGAGCGAGCACCGTGGCCACCAGCGGTACGACGAATCCGCTGCTCGCACCCCGTGCGTCGGCCAGCCGTCCGGCCACCGTGACGGCCGCCGCCTGCCCCAGGGCCACCGCGCCGGTCAGCCAGGTGAACGCCTCGGTCCGGGCGGAGGCCGGGACCAGCGCGTCGACCAGGGTGTACCCGCTGATCAGCGCGGGGGCGATGGAGAGCCCGACCAGGAAGCCGAGCCCGGCCATCAGCGGCGCGGAGTGCACCGCCCAGAGCGCCGACGCGGTGAGGGTCAGGGCGGCGTACCCGACGAGCAGCCGACGGCGCGGGCCGTGCTTCCAGGCGACGGCACCGCAGACGATCCCGGCCAGCATGTTGCCGGAGGCGAAGACCCCGTACAGCAGGCCGTTCACCCCGGGGTGGCCGATCTCCTCGGCGAACGCGGTCAGCGAGACCTGCATGCCGCCGAAGACCGCGCCGATGCCCAGGAAGGTGACCGCGAGCACCCGGACCCCGGGCACGGCGAGGGCGGAGGTGCGGGGGCCGGAGTGCGCGGCGGGGGAGTGCGGAGCGGGCTGGGTGGAGCGCCGGGCGGCGAAGAGCACCCCGCCGAGCAGGGTCAGCGCGGCCTCGGTGACCAGACCGGCCGCCGGGTGCACGCCGGTGCAGAGCGCCGTGGTGAGCACCGGCCCCAGCACGAAGGTGAACTCGTCGGTCACCGATTCGAACGCGGCGGCGGTCGCCATCAGCGGGGAGGCCGGGCGGCCGGGTGCCGCCCCCAGCAGTGCCGCCCAGCGGGCGCGCACCATGGGGCCGATCTGCGGAATCGAGGCACCGGTCGGTACGGCGGCGGCGAAGAGCGCCCACAGGGGCGCGTGCGCCAGCGCGAGCGCCGTGAGCGCGCCCACCGACACCGCGTGCACCAGTACGCCGGGCAGCAGCACGGTCCGCTGCCCGAACCGGTCCGCCAGCCGGCCGCTCTGCGGGGCGAACAGGGCCATCGAGACGCCGGAGACGGCCGCGACGGCGCCCGCGCTGCCGTAGGAGCCGGTGGTGTGCTGGACGAGCAGGACGATGCCGATGGTCAGCATCGCGAAGGGCTGCCGGGCGGCGAAGCCCGGGAGCAGGAAGGTCCACGCACCGGGGGTGCGCAGCAGTTGTCCGTATCCGGGACGGACGGGGACCGTGGACGCCACGGCCGTGCCTTTCTGCCGCCTGGTGGCACCGCGCCCGGGACGCCGTGGAGGCGTACGGGGGCTGCCGAGAGCTGTCCTCTTCGCGCGGAACTGCGGTAGATGCCGGGCGTCCCGCTCAAGGAGTGCGGAGCGACGCCACGACCGCCATACGGTCGCGCCAGCTCTGCATCAGACAGAGTTGGTCGATCAGATCGACTTCATGTTACAGCCGGAATGCGCGGCGGTCCGGGGCGCGGGAGCGACGGGCGGGAAGCCGTACGCGGCCCGCCCGGTCGTATACGTTCCGGCGCCGCGCACCGCGTGAGCCCCCCCCGCACCCCGTGAGCCCCCCGCACCCCGTGAGCCCCCCGCACCCCGTCAGCCCCCGCACCCCGCGCCCACGGACGCCCCGCTCCCGCGAGCGGGCCCAGCCCAGTGACCGGAGCGAGGCCCGCACCGGTCAGCGTCGTGCGGTCGGCCCGTCCGAGAGATCCCCGGGCCGCTCCCCGCCCCCGTGGCGGTTTTCGCGGTCCAGGCCCCCCGCGCGCTCCGGAGGTACCGGGCGCTCCCGAGGCACCGCGCGCTCCGGAGGCACCGGGCCGCGTTCCGGGCTCTCGCGGTCGTTCGCCGCGGGCGCCGCTTTCGCGGAGCGCCCACTCGTCGTCGGCCGTCCCGCCTTCTCCCTCCGCGGGCTCCTCTCCGCACGCCCGCCCTTCTCCGTACGCCCCGCCGCATCCGTGGCCCGGGAGCCGTCCCCGGCCCGCGACCCGTCCGCCGCCCGCGACCCGTCCGCCGCGCGGGCCGCGCCCGCCGCG
>NZ_JBHWYX010000001.1:237930-388044 GCF_042728795.1 Streptomyces sp. NPDC060184 | reverse complement strand
GGTTTCACGTGAAACGCCCGCCCGGCGCCGCGCATCGCTCCCACCGTGTCCACCTTCACCCGTTCGGCCCAAGAACGCTCCCCGTCGAAATCCCTCCCATGCCGTAATGGGCCGTGTTGTCCCCGTACGGCAGAACCGGAGGAGAGGGAGAGACACATGCCCGTCTGCACCACGCGCGACGGAGTCGAGATCTTCTACAAGGACTGGGGGCAGGGACGCCCGGTGGTCTTCATCCACGGCTGGCCACTCAACGGTGACGCCTGGCAGGACCAGCTCAAGGCCGTCGCGGACGCCGGCTACCGCGGCATCGCGCACGACCGCCGCGGCCACGGCCGGTCCACCCCCGTGTGGGACGGCTACGACTTCGACACCTTCGCCGACGACCTCCACGACCTGATCACCCAGCTCGACCTGCGGGACGTCACCCTGGTCGCGCACTCCATGGGAGGCGGTGAGCTGGCCCGGTACATCGGCCGGCACGGCACCGAGCGGATCAAGTCCGCCGTCCTGCTCTCCGCGATCCCGCCGCTGATGCTCCAGGGACCGGACAACCCGGAGGGTGTCCCGCAGAGCGTCTTCGACGACATCAAGAAGGGCATCCTGACGGAACGTTCGCAGTTCTGGAAGGACACCGCGGTCGGCTTCCACTCCGCCAACCGCGAAGGCAACAAGGTCACCCAGGGCAACAAGGACGCGTTCTGGTACATGGCCATGGCCGAGACCATCGAGGGCGCGGTCGCCTGCGTCGACGCCTTCGCCGCCACGGACTTCCACGAGGACCTGAAGAAGTTCGACGTCCCCACCCTCGTCGTGCACGGTGACGACGACCAGGTCGTCCCGATCGACGCCACCGGCCGCAAGACCGCGAAGCTGGTGAAGGACGCCACGCTGAAGGTCTACGAGGGCGGCTCGCACGGCATCGCGCTGGTGCCGGGCGACAAGGAGAAGTTCAACCAGGACCTGCTGGACTTCCTCAAGAAGTGACCGCGGAGGGACCGGTGCCGGGCGGCGCGTCCCGATCGAGGGGCCGCCCGGCACAGCGCTCCCTACCGCAGGGTCCCCATGGCCTCCCGGACCTCGTCGAGGGTGCGTTCGGCGATCTCGTTCGCGCGCGCGTTCCCGGCGCGCAGCACGGAGCGTACGTACCCCAGGTCCCGCGCGTACTCCGCGCGCCGGGCCCGGATGGGCGCCAGCCGGGTGTTGACAGCCTCCGTCACGGTCCGTTTGAGCACAGCGGCTCCGCCGTCCCCGACGGCCTCGGCGACCTCGTACGGGTCGCGGTCCTGACAGAGCGCGGCGAGCAGCACGAGGTTGGAGACCGCGGGCCGGTGCTCGGGGTCGTAGGAGATGCGCCGGTCGGCATCGGTCTTCGCGCCCTTGATCAGCCGGGCGGTCTCGTCAGCGGTCGCGCCGAGGGCGATGGCGTTGCCGCGGCTCTTGCTCATCTTGCCGCCGTCGGTGCCGAGCAGCAGCGGGGCGGCGGAGAGCAGCGCCTCGGGCTGCGGGAAGACCGGCGCGTAGCGCTCGCCGAAGCGGCGGGCGACGGTCCGGGTGAGCTCCAGGTGCGGCAGCTGGTCCTGGCCCACCGGGACGAGGTTGCCCTTGCAGAAGAGGATGTCGGCGGCCTGGTGGACCGGGTAGGTGTACATCAGACCGCTGACGGCCGCCTGGCGGGAGTGGGCGATCTCGTCCTTGACGGTGGGGTTGCGGCCCAGTTCGGCCACCGAGACCAGACTGAGGAAGGGCAGCAGCAGCTGGTTCAGGGCGGGCACCGCGCTGTGGTTGAAGATCGTCGAACGCGACGGGTCGATGCCGACGGCGAGGTGGTCGAGGAGAAGCCCCTCCATCGTCTCGGCGAGCCGGTCGACGACCTCCCGGTCGGTGAGCGCCTGGTAGTCGGGGATCAGCACGAAGACCTCCACGCCCAGGTCCTGGAGCCGGACCCGGTTGTGGAGGGTGCCGAAGTAGTGCCCGAGGTGGAGGGGGCCGGTCGGCCGGTCCCCGGTCATCACCCGGAAGCGGCCCGGTTCCGCGGCGAGCTCCCGCTCCAGTTCGGCGCTGCGCCCGCGGGCGGTGGCGACGGTGGACGCGGCGAGCGGGGACGCGGCGGCGAGCGGGGCGGTGCCCGGGGCGGGGGTGGTGAGCGGTGTCATCGTGGTCATGGGGATCTCTCCTCGCGAGGTGTGGCTGCGTGGAGGACGGCCCCGCCGTGGAGCTGATCCGTGTCCGTCTCCCCGTAGCGCCTCGGGCGCCGTTCGCGGGGACGGAGAAGGGCCGTCCGTGTCGAACGGCCCTGGTTCCGTGCGGAAGGGGTGCCGCTCCTAGGAGGAGCGCCACCAGTTCCGGCACGGTACGGAGGTCATGGGGCGAGTGTAACGCGCACCCACCTGCCCGTCCCGGGGACCGGCGGGTGCCACCGGTCTCGGAAAACCGGTGGCGACGCGGGCTCCCGCCCCGCCAACAATGGCCGTATGAAACGGACTTCGCAGGCCCGCTCGTTCGACCTCGCCGCCGCCGCGTACGCCACGAACCGCCCCTCCTACCCTCCGGCCCTGCTGGACGCGGTCGAGGAGCTCGGCGGCCGTCCGGTCGAGGGTGCCGTCGTCGCCGACGTCGGGGCCGGTACGGGACTGGCGACGGCGCTCCTGCGGGACAGGGGTGCGCGGGTCCTCGCGGTCGAGCCGGGCGGCGGGATGGCCTCGGAGTTCCGACGGCGGCTGCCCGGGGTCCCGCTGGTGCGCGGGGACGGCGACCGGCTGCCCCTGGCCGACGCCTGCCTCGACTTCCTCACCTACGCCCAGTCCTGGCACTGGACCGATCCGCGGGCCTCCGTCCCGGAAGCGCTGCGCGTGCTCCGGCCCGGCGGCGCACTCGCGCTCTGGTGGAACGACTCGGACGCCACCCTCCCCTGGATCGCCGCCCAGGACGCCCGGCTGCGGCGGCTCTTCGGCGCCCCGGACCGTCCGCACGACCCCCGGGCCCGGTTCCGCGGGCTGCCGGACGGGCTCGACTCCGTCCACCGGCAGCTCACGTGGTCCCGGAGGGTCCCCCTCGGCACGCATCTGGCCAACCTCGCCAGTTACTCCGATTTCCTGGTCCTCGGCGCGGAGGGGACGGCCGCCTTCCTCGCCGAGGAACGGGGCCTGCTGTCCGCGGCCTTCCCGGACGGGACGGTCGAGGAACGGTACGTGGTCAGCCTGGCCGTCGCCCGCCGCTGACGCGGGCCCCCCACGCCCTCGCGGGGCCGATGCCCCCCTGTGGGCGCGCTCTCCCGCGCAGACGGGGCCGGGCCCTACGTGTGGGCGTGCTCTCCCACCCAGAAGAGCAGGTAGACGAAGCCCGCGAAGGCGTGGGTGGCGAAGACGTACACGAAGACGCGCAGCGCGACGCCGCGCTCCTTCCAGTTCTCGCTCTCGCTCACGGTCGCTCTCCCCCGTCCCGCACGCGCTCCGGCGTGCCCCGCCCCGGCAGGTCCAGCCGCTGCCGGCTGCGGCAGCTCCGGCCACAGCGCGTGTCCCCCAGGGTACGCACCCGTCGCCGCCCGTACGGAGGCCCCGGAAGACGCCTGTGAACCGCTCCCGCCGCCCCCGCACCCCCGTCGTTCCCTCCCGGGCAACGGGTGGTGCGCGGGCGGAATAGCCAGTGGGGGGTCCCCGTTGTAGGGTGGGACCAGTTAGTTCAAGCTTCAACAACATTGAAGCGGCCACACAGCACAGGAGGCGGACGTCATGCAGTTCGGGATCTTCACCGTCGGGGACGTCACCACCGACCCGACGACCGGCCGGACGCCGTCCGAGAACGAGCGGATCAAGGCCACCCTCGCCATCGCGCAGAAGGCCGAAGAGGTCGGCCTGGACGTCTTCGCGACCGGCGAGCACCACAACCCGCCGTTCGTCCCGTCGTCGCCGACCACGACGCTCGCCTACATCGCCGCCCGCGCCGAGAAGCTCATCCTCTCGACCTCCACCACGCTGATCACGACGAACGACCCGGTGAAGATCGCCGAGGACTACGCCACGCTCCAGCACCTCGCGGACGGCCGCGTCGACCTGATGATGGGCCGCGGCAACACCGGCCCGGTCTACCCGTGGTTCGGCAAGGACATCCGCCAGGGCGTCCCGCTCGCCATCGAGAACTACGCCCTGCTGCACAAGCTGTGGCGCGAGGACGTCGTGGACTGGGAGGGGAAGTTCCGCACGCCGCTGCAGTCCTTCACCGCCACCCCCCGCCCGCTCGACGGCGTGCCGCCGTTCGTCTGGCACGGCTCGATCCGCTCCCCCGAGATCGCCGAGCAGGCCGCGTACTACGGCGACGGCTTCTTCCACAACAACATCTTCTGGCCGATGTCCCACACCAAGAAGATGGTGGAGCTGTACCGGCAGCGGTACGCGCACTACGGCCACGGCACCCCCGACCAGGCCATCGTCGGACTCGGCGGCCAGGTGTTCATGGCCAAGAACTCGCAGGACGCCGTCAAGCAGTTCCGCCCGTACTTCGACAACGCCCCGGTCTACGGCCACGGCCCGACGCTGGAGGACTTCACCCGCGAGACGCCGCTGACCGTCGGCTCCCCGCAGGAGGTCATCGAGCGCACCCTGTCGTTCCGTGACGCCGTCGGCGACTACCAGCGCCAGCTGTTCCTGATGGACCACGCCGGGCTCCCGCTCAAGACGGTCCTGGAGCAGCTCGACATCCTCGGCGAGGAGGTCGTCCCGGTGCTCCGCAAGGAGTTCGCCGCCCTGCGCCCCGCCGGGGTGCCGGAATCCGCCCCCGTCCACCCGGCCGTCACCGCCGCCCGCACCGCCTCGAAGGAGGTCTGACCGTCATGACAGCACCCGTGGGCGCCACCGGCCTCACCACCGCCCCGATCAGGATCGTCGCCGTGTCGGCCGGGCTGAGCCAGCCGTCCTCGACCCGGATGCTGGCCGACCGGCTGGCGACGGCCACCCGGGAGCAGCTGGAGACCGGGCAGGACCGCCGGGTCGAGGTCCGCGCGATCGACCTGCGCGACCTGGCCGTCGACATCGCGAAGAACCTGATCACCGGGTTCCCGTCGGCCGGCCTGCAGGAGGCCATCGACGCGGTGGCCGGGGCGGACGGGCTGATCGCGGTGACCCCGGTCTTCAGCGCCTCGTACAGCGGTCTGTTCAAGTCCTTCTTCGACCTGATCGAGAACACCGCGCTGACCGGGAAGCCGGTCGTGATCGCCGCGACCGGCGGCTCGGCCCGGCACTCGCTGGTCCTGGAGCACGCCATGCGCCCGCTCTTCGCGTACCTGCGGGCCGTGACCGTACCGACGTCCGTGTACGCGGCGTCGGAGGACTGGGGCTCGTCCGGCGACGAGTACACCGACGGCCTGCCGTCCCGCGTCCGGCGGGCCGGCGGCGAGCTGGCCTCGGCGATTCTGGGGCGTACGGTCTCCGGCGCCTCCCGGACGCTGGGCCTGGACGACGGGCTCGACGCGATCGTGCCGTTCGCCCAGCAGCTGGCCGACCTGCGGCTCGACTGACCGGCACCCCCGCCGTACGGACACGCACGGCGGGGGCGACTCGGCCCTGATGTCTGGAATGTCCGGTCTGCTTAGAGTGGACCGGACAGCGGACCGGACATCGGATCGAGCGGGACCGGGCGATCGAACCAGACCGGTCGATCGAGCGGGACCGAGCGGGAGGCAGAACATGGGCAGGATCGTCGTAGGCGTGGACGGCTCGGCGTCGTCGATCAAGGCACTGCACTGGGCGGTGCGCCAGGGCGAGCTCACCGGCGACACCGTCGAGGCCGTCAACAGCTGGGAGTACCCCGCCACCAGCTGGGCGTCGCTGATGCCCGGCATGCCGGAGGACTTCGACCCGCAGGCCCTGGCGACGGTCTCCCTCACCGAGGCCCTGGAGGAAGCCCTCGGCGCGGAGCGCGCGGCGGCGATCAGCAAGGTCGTGGTGATCGGCAACCCGGCGCAGAACCTCATCGACCGCGCCGAGGGAGCGAACCTGCTGGTGGTCGGCGCGCGCGGGTACAGCGGCTTCAAGGCGACCCTGCTGGGATCGGTCAGCCTCCATGTCACCCAGAACGCCCCCTGCCCGGTGACGGTCGTACGCGACTGAGCGAAGAGCCCGGCGACGAAGGTCCCGACGGCGGTGCGGGCGGTTCCTCGCGGGGGCTCGCCCGCACCGCCGTCGGCGCGTCGGAGCCCCCGCTCACTTCCGGTTGTACAGCCGCATCGTCACCGGGCCGAACACCGCCACCAGGAGCGCCGACCACCCCAGCGACCAGAGGACGGCGGTCGCAGGCCAGCCGCCCGCCATCAGCTCCCGCACGGCGGTCGCCACGTGGGTCACCGGGTTGTTGTTCACGAAGGCCTGGAGCCAGCCCGGCATCGTGCGCGGATCGACGAACACGTTGCTGAGGAAGGTCAGCGGGAAGATCACCATCATGCTGACGCCCATCACCGACTTCTCGGTGCGCAGCAGCAGCCCGAACATCGTCCACACCCACGAGAAGGCGAAGGCGAACACCAGCACCAGCGCGACCCCCGCCAGCACACCGGGCACACCGCCGTCCGGCCGGTAGCCGACGATCACGCCGACGGTGAGCATCACCGCCGAGGCCAGCAGATAGCGCAGCACGTCGCCGAGCAGGTAGCCGACCATCGGCGCGGGACGCCAGATCGGCAGGGTGCGGAACCGGTCGAAGACGCCCTTGACGATGTCGGTGTTGACCGAGACCCCGGTGTACATCGTGATCATCACGACGCTCATCACCAGGATGCCCGGCAGCAGGAACTGGATGTACGCCCCGGTGGACCCGGCGAGCGCCCCGCCGAAGAGGTACGTGTACATCAGCACGAGCATGATCGGGAACGCGGTCACGTCGAAGAGCTGCTCCGGCACGTGCTTGATCTTCAGGACCGCCCGCCACCCGAAGGTGAGGGAGACGGAGAGCGCGCCCGGACGGGGCGGGCGCTCGCCGGAGACCAGCAGCGTCGCGAGGCGCTCCGCGTCCGGTACGGCGAACGCGTCGGCCTCGGCGGCCGGCCCGGTGTTCGTCGGAGTCGTGGTGGCCGTCATGCCGCCGTTCCCTTCCGGTCCGTGAGGGCGAGGAAGACCTCGTCGAGGCTGGGCTGGCCCAGCGCGAAGTTGTCGACGGTGATGCCCGCCCGGGCCAGCTCCGCCAGGGCCCGCGCGGCCCGCTCGGCCGCCCCCCGCTCGGAGCCCGAGCCGTCGACCCGGGCGGTGAGGGCCACCGGGTCGGGGTCCGGCTGGACCACCGCGCCGAGCGTGCGGACCAGCACCCGTTCGGCCTCGGGCCGCTGCGCGGCGTCCCGCAGCCGCAGGTGCACCGTCCCGGAGCCCACCGACGCCTTCAGCTCCCCCTTGGTGCCCTCGGCGATCACCCGGCCGTGGTCGATCACCGCGATGCGGGACGCCAGCCGGTCGGCCTCGTCCAGGTACTGCGTCGTCAGCATCACCGTGGTGCCCTGGGCGACGACCGCCCGGACGATGTCCCACACCTGGTTGCGGCTGCGGGGATCGAGACCGGTGGTCGGTTCGTCGAGGAAGAGCAGGCGCGGGGTGTTGAGGATGGACGCGGCGATGTCGATGCGGCGGCGCATCCCGCCCGAGTAGTTCTTGACCTGCTTCCCCGCGGCGGGGCCGAGCCCGAAGCCTTCGAGCAGTTCCGCGGCGCGCGAGCGGGCGGCGGTCCGGGAGTGGCCGAGCAGCCGGGCGAGGAGCACCAGGTTCTCCGTACCGGTGAGGTCCTCGTCGACCGAGGCGTACTGCCCGGTGAGGCTGACCAGGCCGCGCACCGTGTCGGCCTGGCGCACCACGTCGTGGCCGAAGACGCGCGCGCTGCCGCCGTCCGGTCGCAGCAGGGTCGCCAGCATCCGGACGGCGGTGGTCTTCCCGGCGCCGTTGGGGCCGAGGATTCCGTAGACGGTTCCGGTGGGGACGGCGAGATCGATGCCGTCCACGGCCCGGTTCTCACCGAAGGCCTTCACCAGCCCGGTCGTCTCGACGGCCGGTTCGGCGCTCACCCGCACCTCCCCCGGGCAGCGGCCGGTCGGTGATCTTGTGGGCGGTCCTGTCCGTCGCCCGGTAGATCGTCCCGCCGGTGGTCCGGTCGTCGGTCCTCTCCTCCGGCCAGTCCTCCCGCGAGTAGAAGAAGTAGTACGTGGCGAGCGCCACCGGAACGCCGACCGCCAGGCCGAGGATGGCCGAGCGCAGCACGCTGGTGTCGGTCAGACTCACCAGGAAACCGATCGCGCACGCCGTCAGCGCCCCGTAGGCCGCCGCCCGCGCCTCGCGCGGGACCGCGTACTCGAACCGGGCCAGCGCGTAGCAGAGCACGGCGAACGCCACGCCTGCGGCGAAGCCCAGGGCGACCTGACCGCCGGTGCTCGGACCGCCGTCCCGCCGGATGAACGCGGCATAGAAGCCGTAGATGACGCCGAGGAGCAGGGGCACCGCCCACACCATCGCGGTGTGCCGGTGTACCGGTGATCGGGCCTGCGATGCCCGGGGCTTCGACCCGGGCACGACTGCGTGTGTGGCCATGGTGGAGAGCTCCTTCCGTCGCCCCCTCGTCACTCCAGCGCACACCCGGCCGCGCCGCCCGGCAACTCGAATGGACGACGGCTCGGGGCGCGACCACGGCCGCCGGGATTCCCTGAGGAGATGCGGACCTCTCTCTCGGTGCCCCTGTCGGCCGTGCTGCTCGTCGTGCTCGCCGTCCTGGTACCGCTGAGCGCGCTCTCCGCCTGGGTCGACCTGGAGGTCGACGACACCGACCGGTACGTGGCCGCCGTCTCCCCGCTCTCCTCCGACCCCGCCGTGCGCGAGACCGTCGCCGACCTCATCACCGACGAGGCGATGCGGCGGATCGACCTCGGCGGGCTCCAGGAGACGATGCGGGACTTCCTGCACCAGGGCGTCCTGTCGTTCACGACGACGGACGCGTTCCGTGCCGCCTGGGACGCGGCGAACCGCACCGCCCACACCTCGATCACGGCCGCGCTCGACGGGGACTCCGGCGAGTCGGTGACCATCGACCTGGCCCCGGTGATCGAGCAGGTGAAGAAGGAGCTGGAGGTGAGCGGGGTGCCCTTCGCCGACCAGATCCCGGTCGAGCGCACCGAACTCACCGTCCTCTCCGGGGACCGGGCCGACCATGTGCGCGAGACGTTCGGATGGCTGCGGTACGCCAGCGTCTGGCCGGCCGTGGCGACCGTGGTCCTCCTCGTGCTGGTGGTGGGGCTGTCGACGGTCCGGGGCGGGCGGCGGGCCGGACTCTTCGCCACCGCCGTCGTGGGCGGCGGACTCGTCCTGGGCGCCGTCGTGCTCCGGGTGCTCCTCGCCGTCGGCCGCGCGCAGATGCTGGACGCGGTGCCCGCGAGCGACCGGGACGGTGCGGCGGCGGTCTCCGACGCGCTGACCGCCTCGCTGCGCACCACGGTCTGGTGGGTCCTGGGGGTGGGCGCCCTCCTGCTGGTGGCCGGTGTCGTCGCCCGGTACCTGCTGGCCGCGCGCCGGCCGGGCTGACGGCCGAGCGGCACGGCGGGCCGGCCGGGCCGCCTCCGACGTGCGGGGCGGAACGGGCCGGGCGAGAGTGGGAGCCTGAACGGTTGGGGCGACTGGAGGTTGCCGTATGCGAGCCATCGCCGTCACCGCGCTCCACGGGGAGCCCGCCCTCGTCGAACTCCCCAAGCCCGACCCGGGACCGGGCGAGGTACGGGTGCGGATCGCCTACGCGGCCCTCAACCCGTACGACTGGCAGCGCGCCGACGACCCCGGGGCCGGTACGGCGCCCGGGGGCTTCCCGCACATCCTCGGCGTGGACTTCGCCGGGCAGGTGGACATGATCGGCCGGGGCCCCAGCCGGTTCCGGGTGGGGGACCCGGTGTTCGGCCGGGTCACCACCCCGCTGCCCGGCGGGGGCGCCTACGCCGAGTACGTCTCCGTCCACCAGGACTCGCCGATCGCCCCGGTCCCGACCGGCCTGTCGCTGAAGGTCGCCGCCGCCCTGCCGACCGCCGCGACCGCCGCCTGCCAGATCCTGGCCGCCACCGGAGCCGGTGAGGGCGAGTCCCTGCTGATCGTCGGGGCGGCGGGCGGCGTCGGCAGCTACCTCACCCAGCTCGCCTCCGCCCGGAGCGTCCGGGTGCTGGCCGCCGTGCGCGGCGACGAGAGCCGCCGGATGACCATCCTCGGGGCCGCCCGCACCCTCGACGTCTCCGCCGGACCCGAAGCGCTCCCCGCCGCCCTGCGGGAGCTCTGCCCGCAGGGGGTGGACGCCCTCGCCGACCTCGTCTCCGAGACCCCGGACGCCTTCGCCGAGCACGCCGCACTCGTCCGGGACGGCGGCATCGCGCTCACCACCCGGGGCGCCGGTGGCACCCGGACCCCGCACACCGGCCCGCTCCCCGTCGACTTCCGGCTCGCGCCGACCGCACTGCTGCTCGACGCCCTCGCGACGTCGGTGACCAGCGGGGCGTTCGTCGTCCCCATCGACCTCGAACTGCCCCTGGAGAAGGCTCCCGAGGCGCTCGCGCAGAACCGTGCGGGTGGCGCCCGGGGCAAGACGGTCTTCGCCCTGCGGCCCTGCGGCGCCGCCGGACACCACGCCCCGTGACCCGCGCCCCCGCCCCCGCCCCCGCCCCCGCCCCCGCCCCGGACCGTACGCCCCGGACCGGCCCGGCCCGCACGGCCGCCGGGTCCGCGCCCCGGGCAGACCCGCGAGGAGAGTGAACCGTGGCCACGGCCGACGCCGGCACCGGAAGGCGACGCGTGACCCCGCCGCCCTGGCTGGTCAGCGGACTCCGACCGCAGCCCACCCCGATCCCCTGGGCGGCCGTGCTGCGCGCCTCCGTCGCCATGGCCGCACCGCTCGCCGTCGGCTTCGCCGCCGACCGCCCCGCCTATGGGGCGCTCGTCTCCATGGGGGCGCTCTCCGGCGTCATCGGCGACACCGCCGACGCCTACCGGATGCGCATCTACAACATCGCCGTACCGCAGCTCTTCGGCGCCGTCGGTGTCACCCTCGGCTCGCTCGTGTACGGAACCGGCTGGGCCTCCGTCGGCGTGCTCACCGCCGTCGCGCTGGTCTCCGGGATGATGTCCACGATCGGCGCCGTGGCCTCCGTCTCCGGTCTGCTGCTCCTGCTCAACTCCGTGGTGGGCGCGGGACTCCCGATGCCCGACCCCTGGTGGGTCGCCCCGGTGCTGCTCGCGTTCGGCGGGCTGGTGGTGCTGGCGCTCGCCCTGCTCTCGTGGCCGTTCCGCCGCCGGCTCCCCGAACGCTCCGCCGTCGCCCGCACCTACCGCGCGGTCGCCGCCCTGCTCGACGCCGCCGGAACCCCCGCGTACGAACTGCACCGCCAGGACGTCACCGAACGCCTCAACACCTCCTACGACCTGATCCTCGCCCGTCGGGCCCGCTACCACGGCCGCAGCCCCGCCATGGTGCGGACGCTCTCCCAGCTCAACGTGGTGATCCCGCTGGTCGAGGCGGCACCCGCCGCCCACGGGGAGGGGCGACGGCTGCCCGAGGCCGTCCCGGCGGCGGTCCGCGCACTCGCCGACGACGTCGCACGCGACCGCACCGGACGCCCCGCACCCGACCTGCCCCCGCCCGACTCGCCCGCCACCCGTGCCGTGGACACCGCGCTGCGCCACACGGCCACCGTGGTGCACCGGGGCGACCCCGATCCGTACAACGTGGACGACCGGCTCGGCCGGCCCGCCGCCCTGCGCGTCCGGGTCCGGCGCGCCCTGCGGTCCGTGCTGCTCTCCGAGGCGTCCTGGCGCTACGGGCTGCGCCTCGCCCTCTGCATCGGACTGGCCCAGGCGCTCACCTCACTGATCCCGGTGGAACGCTCGTACTGGGTGGCGCTCACGGTGACCTTCGTCCTCAAGCCGGACTACGGCTCGGTGTTCTCCCGCGCCGTACTGCGGGCCGTGGGCACCACCGCCGGGCTGCTCGTCGCCGCTCCCCTGCTGGCGGAGGTTCCGTCCGGCTGGTGGTTCGTCCCGGCGATGGTGGTCCTCGCCGCGCTGATCCCGGCGCTGACGGCGAAGGGATACGCGTTCCAGACCGCCGCCGTCACCCCGCCCATCCTGCTGCTCTCCGACCTCTTCAACCACCAGGGCGTGAACCTGGTCCAGCCGCGCTTCCTCGACAGCCTGCTCGGCTGCGCGATCGTGCTGGTGGCCGGCTATCTGCTCTGGCCGGAGAGCTGGCACACCCGCGTCGGCGACCGGCTGGCGGACGCGGTGGAGGACACCGCCGACTACGTGGCCTACGCCTTCGACCTCACCAGCGACCACGACCGGGCCGAACGGGTCCGTGCCCGCCGGAAGCTCTATCGCGACCTGTCGGCGGTGCGCTCCGAGTTCCAGCGCGCCCTCACCGAACCGCCGCCCGTGGGCACCCGCGCGGCGGCCTGGTGGCCGCTGGTCGTCGCCGTCGAGCGGATCGTCGACGCGGCAACGGCCGCCCGGGTACGGCTGAATTACGGAGCCCCACCGCCCGAACCCGGCGAAGCCGTCATGATCGAGGGCCAGTTGCGGGAGCTCGCGGCGGGAATCCGCACCAGCGAGACCCTGGTGGGGGTACGGGCCGACCTCACCGCCATCGAGGAGGGCATCCTCGGCGCCCTCAGCCAGGAAGTCGCAGCCGCCCGGGCCATCGCCTCGCCGCAGCCATGACGGTGTTTCACGTGAAACACGGAGCGTGAACGGCAGTTACGCATCTCGTCCGCCGGTACCGCGTGCGCGCCGGTGCCGCTCGGCCGCGCCCTCCGTGCACCGCTTCAGCGCGGACCGTTCTCCCGGCCGCCCTGGAGCCGCTCCATCTCGCGCCGGTCGCGCTTGGTGGGACGGCCGGCGCCCCGGTCGCGGACGGGCACCTGGAGCGCCAGTTCACGCGGCGGCGGGGGCGGGCTGTTGTCGACGAAGCACTCCACCGCCACCGGTGCCCCAACGCGCTTCTTCACGATCTTCGACACGGTGACGATCCGGTCCCGGCCCTCGTGACGCAGCCGCACCTCGTCGCCGACCCGCACCGACTGCGCGGGCTTGGCGCGTTCACCCGCGACCTTGACGTGCCCCGCCCGGCAGGCGGCAGCAGCCTGTGCCCGGGTCTTCGTCAGCCGCACCGACCAGATCCACACATCGACCCGGACGCTGCCTGCCGCCTGCGGAGCCTCACCGGAAACCGAAACCATGGTCCGACTGTAACGGGGCAGCCGCTCGCGCGGAGTCCGCCGCCGGCGGCGGACCACCGGGCATCCGGCGCTGGACGGATCGTGTGCACACCGTGACGAGGTACGTCCGTCCGGGTGTTGAGGAACAGGTCGGTCGACCAGCGCCGAAGTGCGCCTGACCGCCGAACTCTTGGGTTCTCACAAGGAAACGGTTGCGCGTCGGTTCACCCGCGTGCGGGCCGGACCGCCGAACGGCCTGATCCGGCCGCTAACCTTACGTATCCGTCCTGGCCAGGGATGATTTTCCACGGGTCGGACATTTCCCGCACCCAACTCACGCGAAAGGCCTCGCCCATGGGCATTCGGAGCTTGCTGCGCAAGGTGTTCGGCCGGGAGCAGGACGAGCCGACCACGGCCACCGTTCCTCCTCAGGGTGAGCGCGCCCGATCGACGGAGCCGGAATCGGACGCGGTCCCGGAGAGCGCCCCGGCCGCCGAACCGAAGGTGACCGTTCCCGCCCCCGCCGCATCCCCCCTCTCCTCCGCCTCGCGCTCCTCCTCGGACGCGGTCACGGGCGGGTCGGACCGGTCGGACAGCGCGGACCGGTCGGACCAGGGGAACGCTGCCGCGTTGGTCGCCGCCGCCTTCGACCAGCCGTCCGTCGCCCCGCAGCCGACGGTGCCCGCCCAGAGCACGGGCCCCAGGCCCGCGTCCGAGGCGAAGCCCGTACCGGTCGCCGAGCCCGCACCGGCCGCCGAAGCCGAAGCCGAGCCCGTCGCCGAGGCCGAGCCCGCCGCCGAAGCCGAAGCCGAGCCGGCCGCCGAAGCCGCACCGGTCTCCCTGCCCGAGCAGGCTGCCGCCCCGGCCGCCGAGGTGGACGAGCGGCCCGCGAGCCCGGAGGCCGCTCAGGCCCCGGAGGCCGCCGAGAGCGCGGAGACCCCCGAGCCCGCGAAGGCCGAGGCCGGGGAGGCGGCGGTCATCGAGCCCGAGATCGTCGCCGCCGCCATCACCATCGACATGGACCCGGAGCCCGAGCCGGAGGCCGCCCCCGCACCGGAGCCCGCCCCGGAGCCCGCACCGGCACAGCCAGAGGCCGAGAAGGCCGAGGCCGACGCGCAGACGGCCGAGGCTCCCGCGAAGGCCACCGAGGCGGCCCTCGACGCGATCATCATCGAGTACGAGCCCGAACCGGCCCCCGAGGCGCACACCACGGACGCGGCAGCCCCCGAAGCGCCCGCCACCGGGACAGCGGCGCCCGAGGCAGCGGCCGAAGCGCCCGCCGAGGCGGCAGCGCCCGAGGCGGCAGCCGCCCCGGCGACGCCCGCCACCCCCGCCGCCAAGCCCGCCACCTCCCTCGCCCGGGTGAAGTCGCGCGCCCCCGGCCTGGTCGCCCCGTACAAGTCCGCGCAGGCCGCGCTCAAGGCGCAGGGGCTGACCGGCTTCCGGGCCTCCGTCTACCTGGTGCTCGACCGCTCCGGCTCGATGCGGCCGTTCTACAAGGACGGCAGCGCCCAGCACCTGGGCGACCGCACGCTGGCCCTCGCCGCGCACCTGGACGAGAACGCCTCGGTCGACGTCGTCTTCTTCTCCACCGACATCGACGGCACGGCGACGGTCGGCCTCGAAGGCCACGAGGGCCGCATCGACGAGGTGAACGCCGGTCTGGGGCGCCTGGGGCGGACCCACTACCACCGGGCCGTCGAGGAGGTCGTCTCCCACTACGAGAAGTCCGGTGCCACCGGCCCCGCGCTGGTCGTCTTCCAGACGGACGGCCCGCCGGACGCCAAGGTCGCGGCCAAGCAGGCGCTGGCCGACGCCGCCCGGCTGCCGCTCTTCTTCCAGTTCGTCGCGTTCGGCGACCACGACGCCAAGGGCTTCGACTTCCTGCGGAAGCTGGACGCCGAGCACGCCGGGTTCTTCCACGCGGGCCCCGCGCCCGCCTCGATCCCGGACGCCACGTTCTACCGGGAGATCCTCGCCGGTCTCCCCGCCTGGATCACGGCCCGGTCCGGCGGCTCCGCCGGCTGATCCGCGTATCCGCGTGGACCACGCGAACCGCTCCACCGCACGTCACGGCGGGCCCGGTCACCGGGCCCGCCGTCCGCGTCTGTGGACGAGCGGACCACCCCGCCCGGCCCGCGACGCGCACGGCCGTCCGCTCTCCCGCGGGGAGGAACGCGAGGGGAACGGGGGGAGGAACGGGCCGAGGGCCCCGGAGAGGAACCGTGAGTCGGGGGAACCATCCGCGGACCGTTAGGATTTTGACCATGGCGGCCACTGGATCCGAGAAGCAGGGAGAGACGTCGTTCTACGTCTCGACCCCCATTTACTACGTCAACGACGCTCCTCACCTGGGCCACGCCTACACGACCGTCGCAGGCGACGTGCTCACGCGCTGGCACCGCCAGCGCGGCGAGAAGGTGTGGTACCTCACCGGCACGGACGAGCACGGTCAGAAGATCATGCGCACGGCCGATCAGCACGGCGTCACCCCGCAGGCCTGGTGCGACAAGCTCGTCGAAGAGGCGTGGAAGCCCCTCTGGGAGCACCTCAACATCGCGAACGACGACTTCATCCGCACCACGGAGAAGCGTCACACCGACCGGGTGCAGGAGTTCGTCCAGGACCTGTACGACAAGGACGAGATCTACAAGGGCGGGTACGAAGGCCCGTACTGCGTGGGCTGCGAGGAGTACAAGCTCCCCGGGGACCTCATCCAGGCCGAGGACGGCACTCCCCTGTGCCCGATCCACAAGAAGCCGGTGGAGATCCTCAAGGAGGAGAACTACTTCTTCAAGCTGAGCCAGTACGGCCCGAAGCTGCTGGAGTTCTACGAGGCCAACCCCGGCTTCATCCAGCCGGAGTCCGCCCGCAACGAGGTCGTCAACTTCGTCAAGCAGGGCCTCCAGGACCTCTCGATCTCCCGCTCGACCTTCGACTGGGGCGTCCCGGTGCCGTGGGACGAGAAGCACGTCATCTACGTGTGGGTCGACGCCCTGCTCAACTACGCGACGGCGGTCGGCTACGGCGCCAACCAGGAGAAGTTCGACGCGACCTTCCCCGCCAACGTCCACCTGGTCGGCAAGGACATCCTCCGCTTCCACGCGGTGATCTGGCCCGCGATGCTGATGGCCCAGGGCCTTCCGCTGCCGGGCAAGGTCGCGGCCAACGGCTGGCTGATGGTGGGCGGCGAGAAGATGTCGAAGTCGAACCTGACCGGCATCAAGCCGCAGGACCTGACCTCGCACTTCGGTGTGGACGCGTACCGCTGGTACTTCCTGCGCGCCATCGCCTTCGGCAGCGACGGCTCCTTCTCGTGGGAGGACTTCACCGCCCGCTACACCTCCGAGCTCGCCAACGACTACGGCAACCTCGCCTCCCGCGTGGCCGCCATGATCGGCAAGTACTTCGGCGGCACGCTGCCGGAGGCGACCGCCGCCGGTGACGCCGAGCAGGCGGTCCAGGACGGTCTGGCGAAGGCCGTCGCCGCGGCCGACCTGAAGATCGGTGAGGAGCTCGACTTCCAGGCCGGCATCCTCGCGATCTTCGACTTCGTGAAGCAGGTCAACGGCTACATCACGGAGCAGGAGCCGTGGAAGGTCGCCAAGGACACCTCGCCCGAGGGCCAGGCCCGTCTCGCGACGATCCTGTACACGGCGTCCGAGGCCCTGCGCGGTGTCGCGGTGCTGCTGAACCCGGTGATGCCGGAGACCTCGCAGAAGCTGTGGGAGTCGCTCGGCGCCGAGCCGTCCCTGGGGGCCCTGGCCGACCAGCGCGTCCAGGACGCGGGCACCTGGGGCCGGCTGCCCGCCGGTGCCACGGTCACCAAGGGCGCGGTGCTCTTCCCGCGCCTGGAGGAGAAGCCGGCCGCGTAGCGCGATCCGTACGGGAGAAGGGCGGGGCCCCCGTGGCCCCGCCCTTCTCCGTGTCCGCACCCTTCGCAGGCCCGGCGGGCGTCCGCGGCCCTCAGCGGGCCAGCGACGCCCTGTCGCCCATCACGATGACCGGTTTCTTCGCCGGGTCGAGCGTGAGCAGCAGCTCCTTCATCCGCTCCTCCGAGACCGAGACGCAGCCCTGGGTCGGCCCGCCGTGGTCCACGTGGATCCAGATGCCGCCGCCCCGGTCCTCGCCGAGCGGGCGCTCGTGGTCGATCGGGCTGACGCCCTCGACACGGTTGTAGTTGATGGCGACGACGTAGTCGAAGGAGCCCTCCAGGGGCTCGCCGAAGAATCCGTCGCCCTCCACCGCGAAGTACTCCTCCTCGTCGTAGGGGAGCAGGGCGCCCGGGTCGGGCAGCTTGCCGCCCGCGTCGGTGAGGCCGAACACGCCGACGGGGGACCTGAGGTCCCCGGTGTAGTGCTCGTCGGTCCACCCCTCCATGCCGTTGTGGGCGGCCCAGGGTTCGAAGGCGGGCGTCCAGCTCCGGTCCGGGGCGTCCCGGACGTAGAGGACGGCGGTGGACTCGTTGGAGTCCGCTCCCTTGCCGGTCACCACGAATGCCTGCCGGGCGTCGACCGGGATCCGGGCCCGGGTCTCCGGCCCCAGCCCCGGGATCTCCAGCGGCGGTACGGGCGGCGCGGGCGGCGCGGGCGGCGCGGGAGCGGCGGGGACGCCCGAGGGCCCCCGGCCGCCCTCGTCGTCCGAACGCGTCCCGGCCACGCCCTTCGGCGGCGCCCCCGAGGAGGTGGGGGCTCCGCAGCCGGTGAGCACCGGGAGCAGCGCCAGAAGCAGCGCGAGGACCGGAGCGGCGAGCGGACAGGGGCGGCGGGGGGATGGTCCCGGGACGGCACGGGCGGGGGTGCGGAGGGAGGGGGACACGGGGCGGGCTCCTGAGTGGTTCCGGCTGACTGCCTCTCAGAAGCCACTCTTCGCCGCGCCCGCCCCTCGCGAATCCGGGCGGGGGCCATCCGGCGGTACACCCTCCCACCCGTTACCACGGCTGGTGCCGGTCGGGGGCCGACAGCACCCCGGAACGACGGAACAGCCCCCGATCGGTCGATCGGGGGCTGTTTCACGTGAAACGTACGGAACGGGGCCACCGAACCGCGTGCGTACGGAGCGGAACGGCGGGGAGCGCGACGCCGGGGCGGCGGCTCCCCTCGCCCGCTACTTCTCGGTCTTCTCCGCTGCGGCGGTCTCGGCCTTGGCGGCCTCGCCCTTCGACACGGCGACCGGCTTGCGGAGCTGGATGTTCAGCTCGCGCAGACGGGCCTCGTCCAGCACCGTCGGGGCGCCCATCATCAGGTCCTGGGCGTTGCCGTTGAGCGGGAACGCGATCGTCTCACGGATGTTCGGCTCGTCGGCCAGGAGCATCACGATGCGGTCGACACCCGGGGCGATGCCACCGTGCGGCGGGGCGCCGAGACGGAAGGCGCGGAGCATGCCCGCGAACTCCTGCTCGACGGTCTCGCGGTCGTAACCGGCGATCTCGAAGGCCTTGAGCATCAGCTCGGGCTCGTGGTTCCGGATCGCGCCGGAGGAGAGCTCGATGCCGTTGCAGACGATGTCGTACTGCCAGGCGAGGATGTCCAGCGGGTCCTTCGTCTCCAGGTCCTCCAGGCCGCCCTGGGGCATCGAGAAGGGGTTGTGCGAGAAGTCGATCTTGCCGGTCTCCTCGTCCTTCTCGTACATCGGGAAGTCGACGATCCAGCAGAACCGGAAGACGCCCTCCTCGAAGTTGCCGGAGCGCTTGGCGGCCTCGACGCGGACGGCCGACATGATCTTGGAGACCTCGTCGAACTCGCCGGCGCCGAAGAAGACGGCGTGGCCCGGGACGAGCGAGAGGCGCTCGGTGAGCGTCTTGACGTCCGCCTCGGTGAGGAACTTGGCGATCGGACCGGCCAGCGTGCCGTCCTCGCCGACGCGGACCCAGGCGAGGCCCTTGGCACCGTGCTCGACGGCGTACTCACCGAGGCCGTCGAAGAACTTGCGGGACTGGCCGGCGGTGTCCGGGACGGGCAGCGCGCGGACGTGCTTGCCGGCGAACGCCTTGAACCCGGAGTCGGCGAAGACGTCCGAGATGTCGACGAGCTCCAGCTTGGCGCGGAGGTCCGGCTTGTCGTTGCCGTACTTCAGCATCGACTCGCGGAACGGGATGCGCGGGAACGGCGAGGTGACCTCGCGGCCGTTGCCGAACTCGGTGAAGAGCTCGGTCATCAGCTTCTCGATCGGCTGGAAGACGTCCTCCTGCTCGACGAACGACATCTCGACGTCGAGCTGGTAGAACTCGCCCGGCGAGCGGTCGGCGCGGGCGTCCTCGTCGCGGAAGCAGGGCGCGATCTGGAAGTAGCGGTCGAAGCCGGAGATCATCAGCAGCTGCTTGAACTGCTGCGGGGCCTGCGGCAGCGCGTAGAACTTGCCGGGGTTGAGACGCGACGGCACGACGAAGTCACGGGCGCCCTCGGGGGAGGTCGCGGTGAGGATCGGGGTCGCCATCTCGTTGAAGCCGAGCGCCACCATCTTCGAGCGGATGGAGGCGATCACGGCCGAGCGCAGCATGATGTTGCGGTGCATGCGCTCGCGGCGCAGGTCGAGGAAGCGGTACTCCAGACGGCGCTCCTCGTTCACACCGTCCTCGGTGTTGATCGTGAAGGGCAGCGGGGCCGCCTCGCCGAGCACCTCGACCTCGGTGACCTCGATCTCGATCTCGCCGGTCGGGAGCTCCGGGTTCACGTTCTCGGCACCGCGCGCGGAGACCTTGCCGTCGATCCGGACGACGGTCTCCTTGGTCAGCTTCGAGAGCGCCTCGTTCCCCGGGGTGCCGGGGCGGGCGACGAGCTGGACCAGGCCGTAGTGGTCGCGGAGATCGATGAAGAGGATGCCGCCCAGGTCTCGGCGATTGTGCAGCCAGCCGCTCAGCCGGACGTCGGTGCCGACGTCAGAGGCGCGGAGCTCGCCGCAGGTGTGGGACCTGTACCGATGCATCGTCGTTCATCCAGTCTTCGCGGTTGGGGTCTGTGAGCCTCCCCAGGCTACCGCCCGGAGCCGGGCCACTTCATTGCCATAACCAGTTCAAGATCGTCCAGGGGTGCGATCGCGGCCTCACGACGCCCGCCGCGCACCCGCCGGGCCCGACCCCCGCCGGGCCCGCAGGACCCCGGGGACGCCGGGCCAACGGTGGCGTCCAGGGAACGCATCTTCCTAAAGTGGGGCAATGCGTACCGAGGACATCCTGGCGGCCATCGAGACGGGGCTCTGGCGCTGGGACACCGCGGACGGGACGGTCACGATCGACGCACAGGCCGCCCGTCTCCTCGGCCTGCCCGAGGCCGGTACGTACCGGGAGGCCGCCGTACGCGCCTGCTACCACCAGGCCGACTGGAACGAGGTCCGCTCGGTCGTCGGCCTCGCGGTCGCCGAGAACACCCTCGCGGAGTCCCGGCTCCGGATCGTCGACGAGCAGGGCACGGTCGTCCGCGTCGTGCGGACCCGGTCCAGGCCCCACGTGCCCGAAGGCAAGACCGTCGAGCAGGCCGTGCTCCTGGGCACCCTCCAGGAGGTCGCGGAGCCCATCCCCGGCACCGCCGTGCAGACCCCCGTCACCGGCGACTGGCGGCGCTCGCGCGAGGCGTTCCTGCTGGACGCCGGGCGGGCGCTGGCCGAGGCCCGGTCCACGGAGGAAGTACTCCGGGTCGCCGGGTCGCTCTCGATGCCGGGCTTCTCGCCGGACGGGCTCGCGGTCTTCGGCATCGACGGCGACCGGCTGACCCTCGTCGGACACCACGGGCACACCGTCGGCGAGGAGGAGCCCTTCGTCGACATGCCGCTCCAGACCGAGTACCCGGCCGCCGAGGTCGCCCGCACCGGCCAGGCGATCTATCTGCCGACCCCCGACGAGTACGCCCACCGCTTCCCGATGTTCTGGCCGCTCGCCCGCACGTTCGGCCGCAGCTCCTGGGCCTTCCTGCCCCTGATCGTCTCCGGCCGCACCATGGGCGCCTGGATGGCGGGGTTCAGCGAGCCGGTGGGCTTCTCCCCCGACGAGCGTGCGGTGCTCACCACCGTGGCCAGGATGCTCGCCCAGGCCCTCGCACGCGCCGGGGCGGCCGAGACCGAGCGGGAGCTCTCGCTGGGGCTCCAGCGGGCGATGATGCCCTCCCTGGGCAAGAGTCCTCCGGGCATCACCGTCGCGGCCCGTTACATCCCCACCGGCGGCGGCCTCCAGGTCGGCGGGGACTGGTACGACATGATCCCGCTGCCCAACGGCCGGGTCGCGCTCATCATCGGCGACGTGCAGGGCCACGACGTGCGCGCGGCCGGGCTGATGGGCCAGCTCCGCATCGCGCTGCGCGCGTACGCCTCCGAGGGGCACCGCCCGGACGCCGTGCTGGCCCGGGCCTCCCGCTTCCTGGCCGGGCTGACGGACGGGTACGAGCACACGAACGGCGGGGACGACGACGAAGCGACCGCCCCGCGCTTCGCGACCTGCCTGTACGCCGAGGTGGACCCGGCCGACGGCTCCCTCGACATCGCCCGCGCGGGCCACCCCGACCCCGTGGTGATCAGCAACGACGGCACCGCGGTCATCCGCCAGACGGCGGGCGGGATGCCCCTGGGCATCGAAACCGACGCCGACTACCCGACGACCCAGGTGGTGCTGGAACCCGGCGAGACGATCATGCTCTGCACCGACGGTCTCATCGAGACCGGCGGACACGACCTCGCGACCGGCTGGGAGCGGCTGCGCCCGGTCATGGAGACCCCCGGAGCCGACCCGGAGAGCCTGGCCGAGGCGCTGGTGGAGACGGTCCACGGTCCCACCTCGCACTACACGACGGGCCCCCTGGCGGAACGGCACGAGGACGACATCGCGCTGGTGCTGCTCCGCCGGGACACCCCCATGACCCTGTCGAAGGCCCCGCCGCGCCGCACCGCCGTCGCCATCGCGCAGGCCGAACCGGAGCGGATCTCCGTCGCGCGCCAGCTGCTCCGCGAGCTGCTGCACGACTGGGCGGACCCGGAGCAGGTCGACTCCGCGGTGCTGATGCTCTCCGAGATGGCCACCAACGTGCTGGTCCACACGGACGGCAACGCGCTGATGGTCGCGGAGGTGACCGGCGAGCACGGCGAGCGGCGGCTGCGGCTCGAGGTCTCGGACAGCAGCGACGAACTCCCGCACAAAAGGCGCCCCGGCGAGATGGCCTCCAGCGGACGCGGACTGGTCCTGATGGAGATGCTGGCGGACAACTGGGGGGTCGATCCGCGCGGCGAGGGCAAGTCGATCTGGTTCGAGCTGTACGAGTCCGCCGAGCCCGCGGAACTCGCCGCACCGTCGATCCCGTTCGAACAGATCTGACCGCCCGGCCGCCGGCCGGCCCGGGACGTCTCGGCGGTCGGACGGCCCGGCGGTCGGGGACGGACCTCAGGCCAGTACGGCCGAGAAGCTGTCCAGGGCGATCCAGGTGATGCCGTTGGCGGCCGTGCCGCCGAACACCGTGACCCGGCCCGCCGTGCTGATCTCCACCCGGCACGCGTTGACACCGGCCTTGTTGTTGCGCGGGCAGACCGCCCGGGTGGTCTTGGGCACCGCCAGGGAGGCGGGGACCGTGCCCAGGACGGCGTCCCCGGTGAAGGCGCAGTTGACGCCTCCGCGCAGCTGGAGGAAGTCCGTACCGGCGATCCTGACCACGCGGGCGGCCGGGGCGTCGGCGGAGGCGGTGACGCCGGACGCCAGGACGAGCGCCGTCCAGTCGTGGACGACCTCGACGCCCCCGGTGGTGGCCGCGGCTGCGGGGGTGGCGAGCAGGGGTGCGCCGACCGCCGCCGCCGGGGCGGTGACGGCCGCGGTCAGCAGGGCGCGGCGGCTGGGGGTTCTCTGCGGCGAGACGCGCATGACGGGTCCTCGGGGTGCGTGGGAGACAGGGGAGAAGAGACGGCGAGGGGCTGCGTCGCGGCGCGGGCGTACGTCAGCGCCAGGCCACCGAGAAGGCGTCCAGGTCGACCCAGGTGACGGTGTTGTCCGAGGTCGGCCCGTACACCGTGACTCCGCCCCCGGGGGAGATCTCCAGCCGGCAGACGCAGCGCCCGCCCCGGTTGTTGCGGGAGACCTCCCCCCGGAGGGTGCGGCTGGGCGTCAGCGTCGGCGGGAGGGTGGCGACCCGGGTGTCCTTCGCCAGGGTCCCCTCGAAGACCCCGCGCAGCTGGAGGAAGGTGGTCCCCGCGAGGTCCACCAGGCGCCCGCGCGGGGCCCGCGCCCCGGTCCCCGCGGTGATCCCGGCGGCGGGGGTCAGCGCGGTCCAGTCGGCCGGCACCTTCACGCCCTGCACGGGTGCGTCCGTGGAGAGGAAGCAGACGGTGACCTCGCGCGGCGTGGTGTCGCTCCCGCTGAACCCGAAGAGCAGCCGCGCCTCCGCGCCGACCCGTTCGATGGCCAGCCCCTCGGGCTCCCGGCGCTCCAGCCCCGGCACGGCGGTCATGAGCCGGGGCCCGGCGAGGACGGAGCCGTCCGTCCAGGAGAGGGCGGTGATGTGGGTGTCGTCCACGTCCGGATTGCCGGTGTAGAGGTAGAGGTGGTCGCCGAGCGAGGCGAAGCCCTGGAAGGTGTCGGCCAGGCGCGGTACCTGCGCGGCCGGGGGGTGCGCCACCGTGCGCAGGGGGGTCCACACGACGTCACCGGTCGACGGGTCGATCGGGTACTGGGTGAACAGGTAGCCCTGCGCGGTCAGGTAACGGACCGTGAGGCGCTGGAACACCGGGTCGACGCTGGGCGCGACGAACGTGGCGTCCGGCACCGGGCTGAACGGCTCCGACAGCACGGAGGAGGTCATCGTGACCACCTCCCCCGGGAGGTAGGGGAAGCGGGCGATCCGGGTGCCGAACTGCTCGTGCAGGGGTCCGGCTTCGGTCCACAGGTAGGTCGTGCCGCCGATGTGCTGCGCACCGATCTGGTAGCCGTGACCGAAGCCGTTGAGGTGCATGTGGTCGAGCGCCTGCCCGGTGGCGCGGTCCATGCGGTAGACGCAGAGGTTGCCGTACTCCAGCGCGTCGCGGATCTGCACGACGAACAGGTCGTGCGTCACCGGGTCGACGGCGATCGACTGCGGCGCCCGGGTGTGCTTCTCGTGGTTCAGCGGCGTCCCGCTGAGGACACGGCCCCACGGGCCGGACAGGTCGATGAGATCCGTAACCGCCACGGACAGGTTCCCCTCCCCCGGTCCGCCGTGGACCGCGCGCGGAGATCGTACGTTCCCCGGCCCGCCCTGCCTCGGCGGCCCGCCGGACACGCCGGGATGCCGCCGCGTTCACCCGTGGGTTCAGGCCGTGTCGTCGCCCGCCGGGGGCGGTGCGGAGGGGCCCGGCTTCCTCAGCCGCAGCTCCTCGACCACTCCGAAGGCCGCCGCGCAGAGCGGTACGGCGAGCAGCATGCCGAGAATCCCGGCGACGCTCGCTCCGGCGGTCAGCACGATCAGGATGACGGCCGGATGCATCCGCACGGTACGGCTCTGGATCATCGGCTGGAGCACGTGGCCCTCCAGCACCTGGACGGCGAGCACCACCCCGAGCGCCCAGAGCGCGATGACGAACCCCCGGTCGGCGAGGGCGACCAGGACGGCGACGGCGCCGGAGAGGAAGGCGCCCAGGTACGGGATGTAGGCGCCGACGAAGACCAGCGCGCCCAGTCCCACCGCGCCGGGCACCCGGAGGATCAGCAGGCCGACGGTGATGCAGAGGGCGTCGATCAGCGCGATGAAGGTGGTGCCGCGCATGAACCCCTCGACCGCTTCGAAGGCCCGGCGCCCCATCGCCTCGACCAGGTCGCCGGAGCCGTGCGGGGCGAGGGAGTGGGCGAGCCGTACGGCGCGGTCGGAGTCGCGCAGGAAGAAGAAGGTGAGCAGCAGGGCGAGGACGGCGGTCGCGATCAGCGTGCCGATGAGGCTCAGTCCGGTGAGGACACCGCCGGCCGCGGTGGCGCCGAACTTCTCGACGAGGTTCTTGGCGTTGCCCGCGAGGTTGTCCACGGACGTCTGGCCGGCCAGGTCGAAGTGGTCGATCACCCACTGTCCGGCGTCCTTGAGCGAGTCCACGATCTGGCCGCCGGTGTCGATGAGCGCGGTGACCACGATGTACCCGGCCCCGCCGACGACCGCGACCAGCGCGGCGCAGGTCAGCCCGGCGGAGAGCGAGCGCTGCACGTGGTGGGCGGTCAGCCAGCGGTGGACCGGGCCGAGCAGCGCCGCACCGAGCAGCGCGAGCAGCACGGGGGTGACGGCGGTCTTGAGGTAGACGGACAGCCAGACGACGACCGCCGCGACCGCGGCGACGAGGAGCAGGACGCCGCACCAGGCGGCCGTCCGCCGTGCGGCGTCGGGCAGGAGGGGCTTCTGGTTCGGCACTCCCCCACCCGACCACGGGGCGGACACGCTGTCCCGCCCCGTGGGGCGTGCGGGTGACGGACCGTCACCCGCACATCGGCGATCACATGCCGTGGACCGCCGGGACGGTGCCGAGGCGGCCGGCCTGGAAGTCCTCGAAGGCCTTCTTCAGTTCGGCCTGGCTGTTCATCACGAACGGCCCGTAGTGGGCCATCGGCTCGCGGATCGGGCGTCCGCCGAGGAGCACGACCTCCAGGTCGGGGGTGTGCCCGTCCTGCTGCTCGTCGGCGCGGACGGTCAGCGAGGAACCGGCGCCGAAGACGGCGGTCTGGCCCATGTGGACGGGGCGGCGCTCGGCGCCCGCGGTGCCGCGGCCGGCGAGGACGTACGCGAGGCCGTTGAAGTCCTCGCGCCACGGCAGGGTCACCTCGGCGCCCGGCCGGACGGTCGCGTGGATCATCGTGATCGGGGTGTGGGTGATGCCGGGGCCCTCGTGGCCGTCGAGCTCACCGGCGATGACGCGGAGCAGCGCGCCGCCGTCCGGGGAGGCGAGGAGCTGGACCTGGCCGCCGCGGATGTCCTGGTAGCGGGGGTCCATCATCTTGTGGCTCTTGGGCAGGTTCACCCAGAGCTGGAGGCCGTGGAAGAGGCCGCCGGACATGACCAGCGACTCCGGCGGGGCCTCGATGTGCAGCAGGCCGGAGCCCGCCGTCATCCACTGGGTGTCACCGTTCTCGATGGTGCCGCCGCCACCGTTGGAGTCCTGGTGGATGAAGCTGCCGTCGATCAGGTAGGTCACCGTCTCGAAGCCGCGGTGCGGGTGCCAGGGGGTCCCCTTCGGCTCGCCGGCCGCGTACTCCACCTCGCCCATCTGGTCCATCATGATGAACGGGTCGAGGTACTTGTAGTTGATCCCGGCGAACGCGCGGCGCACCGGGAATCCCTCGCCCTCGAAGCCGGTCGGCGCGGTGGTGACCGCGAGAACGGGACGGGCGACGGCGTCGCCCGAGGCGGCCACCTTGGGCAGGGTCAGCGGGTTTTCTACGGTCACTGCGGGCATGGGAGCCACCTCCGGGCGGGATCTGCTTCCAATTTAGTTGAACAGTGAACATCTTGCAAGGCGTCGTTCATTCCCGCAGGGCGTGGCGAGCATCCCAGCAGGGGCGCGGCGGGCGGGGACGGGGCGCGCACCCGGCGCACGGAGAAGGCCCGCACCACGCGGGTGCGAGCCTGGGGAAGGACCGGACGAAGCGACCGGGGAGGGCGGCGTCAGCCGTACATGCGCCGCATCGCGAAGTCGACCATCTGCTCGACGGCCTTCGCGTCGAAGACCATCCGGTGGTCGCCCTCCATGTCCAGGACGAAGCCGTATCCGGTGGGGAGCAGGTCGATCACCTCGGCGCCGGTGATCACGAAGTACTTCGACTCCTTGCCCGCGTACCGCCGCAGCTCCTTGAGCGTGGTGAACATCGGGATCACGGGCTGCTGGGTGTTGTGCAGCGCGAGGAAACCCGGGCCGTCGCCGCGCGGGCAGTAGACCTTCGAGGTCGCGAAGATCTGCTGGAAGTCCTCCGCCGCGAGGGTGCCGGTGGTGAAGGCCCGTACCGCGTCCGCCAGGGAGGGCGGCGAAGGCTCGGGGTACAGCGGCTGCTCGGCGTAGCCGCCGCCCATCTGCCCCATCTGACCCATCTGCTGCTGTGCACCCGGGTTCTGGTCGTAGCCGTACATGCCCCAAAGAGTAATCGGACACATCTCCGGCTCCAGGGGTTGCGCCTTATTACTCGCGGGTAGCATCATCGGAGAGGTCGACTGATACGCGTCATGCAGCCGGCCGGCCTTCCGCACAGCCCGTCGCCCGACCGCATCACTCCCCGGGGCGCTGCGCGTCACTGCTATTGATTACGGAGCCTTCCCATGGGGCACTACAAGTCGAATCTCCGCGACATCGAGTTCAACCTCTTCGAGGTGCTCGGGCGCGACAAGCTGTACGGCACCGGCCCGTTCGCGGAGATGGACGTCGAGACCGCGAAGAGCATCCTCGACGAGGTCACCCGCCTCGCGGAGAACGAGCTCGCCGACTCCTACGCCGACGCCGACCGCAACCCGCCGGTCTTCGACCCCGCGACCAACACCGCGCCGGTCCCGGAGACCTTCAAGCGGTCGTACCAGGCCTTCATGGACTCCGAGTACTGGCGCCTGGGCCTCCCGGAGGAGATCGGCGGCACCACGTCCCCGCGCTCCCTGATCTGGGCGTACGCGGAGCTGCTGCTCGGCGCCAACCCGGCCATCTGGATGTACTCCTCGGGCCCCGCGTTCGCCGGCATCCTCTTCGCCGAGGGCAACGACGCGCAGAAGAAGGTCGCGGAGATCGCCGTCGAGAAGCAGTGGGGCTCGACGATGGTGCTGACCGAGCCGGACGCCGGTTCGGACGTCGGCGCCGGGCGCACCAAGGCCGTGCAGCAGGAGGACGGCTCCTGGCACATCGAGGGCGTGAAGCGCTTCATCACGTCCGGTGAGCACGACATGTCGGAGAACATCCTCCACTACGTGCTGGCCCGCCCCGAGGGCGCAGGCCCGGGCACCAAGGGCCTGTCGCTCTTCCTCGTCCCGAAGTACCACTTCGACTGGGAGACCGGCGAGCTGGGCGAGCGCAACGGCGTCTACGCCACCAACGTCGAGCACAAGATGGGCCTCAAGGCCTCCAACACCTGCGAGATGACCTTCGGCGACCAGCACCCCGCCAAGGGCTGGCTGATCGGCGACAAGCACGACGGCATCCGCCAGATGTTCATGATCATCGAGTTCGCCCGGATGATGGTCGGCACGAAGGCCATCGCCACCCTCTCCACCGGCTACCTCAACGCGCTGGAGTACGCCAAGGAGCGCGTCCAGGGCTCGGACCTGTCGCAGTTCATGGACAAGACCGCGCCCAAGGTCACCATCACCCACCACCCCGACGTGCGCCGCTCCCTGATGACGCAGAAGGCGTACGCCGAGGGCATGCGCTCCCTCGTGCTCTACACCGCCTCCGTCCAGGACGCGATCCAGGTCAAGGAGGCCGCGGGCGAGGACGCCAAGGCGCTGCACGGCCTCAACGACCTGCTGCTGCCGATCGTGAAGGGCTACGGCTCCGAGCGCTCCTACGAGCAGCTGGCGCAGTCGCTCCAGACCTTCGGCGGCTCCGGGTACCTCCAGGAGTACCCGATCGAGCAGTACATCCGTGACGCGAAGATCGACACCCTGTACGAGGGCACCACGGCCATCCAGGGCCAGGACTTCTTCTTCCGGAAGATCGTCCGCGACCAGGGCGCCTCGCTCAACGCGCTCTCCGAGGAGATCAAGAAGTTCCTCGCCGGCGCCCAGGGCAACGAGGAGCTGGCCCCCGCGCTGGACTCCCTCGCCAAGGCCGCCGTGGACCTGGAGGCGATCGTCGGCACGATGATCACCGACCTCACCGCGACCGGCGAGGACGTGAAGAGCATCTACAAGGTGGGCCTCAACACCACCCGCCTGCTGCTCTCCTCCGGTGACGTCGTCGTCGGCTACCTCCTCCTCAAGGGCGCCGCGGTGGCCGCGGAGAAGCTGCCGACCGCCTCCGCCAAGGACGTCGCCTTCTACCAGGGCAAGATCGCGGCAGCGAAGTTCTTCGCCGCCAACGTCCTGCCCGGCGTCTCGACGGAGCGCGCGCTCGCCGAGTCCGTCGACAACTCCCTGATGGAGCTGGACGAGGCCGCGTTCTAGGCCGTGTGTCGACAGTCCCGCCTGTCCCGCCCTTCGGGCGGACGGCGCCACTCTCGACACACGACCTGAGCCGTCACTCCGTCACCGACGACGGCCCGCCCCCACCACGGCGCATACCGGGGGGCGGGCCGTCGTCATGTCCGCGCCACGTCCTCCCGCCACCCGATCGTGAATGGTTCACAACACGCGTCGTTACAGTGAAGAACATGAGTTCCTCCTCCCACGCTTTCGACAGGTCCCACACCGATGACCTGATGTCCTTCCTGGCCGCCAGCCCGTCGCCGTACCACGCAGTGGCCAACACCGCCGCCCTTCTGGAGAAGGCGGGGTTCCGGCAGGTCGAGGAGACCGCGGCCTGGGACGCGACGAGCGGCGGGAAGTACGTCCTGCGCGGCGGCGCCATCATCGCCTGGTACGTCCCCGAGGGCGCGTCCCCCCACACCCCGTTCCGTGTCGTCGGCGCCCACACCGACTCGCCCAACCTGCGGGTCAAGCCGCTGCCCGACACCGGCGCGCACGGCTGGCGCCAGGTCGCCGTGGAGATCTACGGCGGGACCCTGCTCAACACCTGGCTCGACCGGGACCTCGGCATCGCGGGCCGGCTCTCGCTGCGCGACGGCACCGACGTGCTCGCCTCGGTCGACCGCCCGCTGCTGCGCGTCCCGCAGCTCGCCGTCCACCTCGACCGCTCGGCCAACGACGGCCTGAAGCTGGACCGCCAGAAGCACATGCAGCCGATCTGGGGCCTGGGCAAGGTGGCGGAGGGCGACCTCATCCGGTTCGTCGCCGAGGAGGCGGGCGTCGACCCGGAGGACGTGACCGGCTGGGACCTGATGGCGCACGCCGTCGAGAAGCCGTCCTACCTGGGCCGCGACGAGGAGCTGGTGGCCGGTCCCCGGATGGACAACCTGATCTCGGTGCACGCCGGTGCCGCGGCCCTGGCCGCCGTCGCCCGGCGCCACGCCTCCGAGGGCACCGCGCTCCCGTACATCCCGGTGCTCGCCGCCTTCGACCACGAGGAGAACGGCTCCCAGTCCGACACCGGCGCCGACGGCCCGCTGCTCGGCACCGTCATGGAGCGCTCGGTGTACGCCCGGGGCGGCGGTTACGAGGACCGGGCCCGCGCCTTCGCCGGAACCGTCTGCGTCTCCTCCGACACCGGCCACGCGATCCACCCCAACTACGCGGAGCGCCACGACCCGACGCACCACCCGGTCGTCAACGGCGGTCCGATCCTGAAGGTCAACGTCAACATGCGGTACGCGACCGACGGCAACGGCCGCTCCGTCTTCGCCACCGCCTGCGAGCGGGCGGGCGTGCCGATGCAGACGTTCGTCTCCAACAACTCGGTGTCCTGCGGCACCACGATCGGCCCGATCACCGCCGCCCGCCACGGAATCCGGACCGTCGACATCGGTGTGGCGATCCTGTCGATGCACAGCGCCCGCGAACTCTGCGGCGCCGACGACCCGTTCCTGCTGGCCAACGCCCTGACCGAGTTCCTGGCAGGCTGACACCGAGTCATCGGGCCCCTGCGCCGACATGGTTGACGCCGGGCCGGGTACGCGATCCGTACACCGGCCCGGAGTCACCGGGTCGTCGAGGAGGCGGGAATCATGGGACTCGGAGGATGCATTCTCCTGATCGGTGCCGGCGCGGTACTGGCGTTCGCCACCGACTGGCAGATCGACACCGTCAACGTCGACCTGGTCGGCTGGATCATGATGCTCGTCGGCCTCGTCGGGGTCTTCGCCTACATGAGCATCGCGCGGCGGCGCCGCATGATCGTGCCGCCCACCACCACGGTCGTCTCGGAGGACGAGCGCCGCTACCCGTGACCCGACGGGGACCGGCCCTCCGCACGCGCGCACGCGGCGGCCGGTCCCCCGGGTGAACGCGCGGGCCCGAGCGGGACGTACGCGGCACTGCCGCAGCCCCGGCCGGGTTCTCTCGTCCGGACCGGACGGGCACGCGGGCCGCGGGCCCGCTGCCCGGCACGGCCCGAACGGCGGCCCCCGGCCGAGGCCCCGATATCCTGGCTTCCGGTCCGGGCCCCCACCCCGGGTGCGTACCGCCCGGAAGGAAGCCGCCCGTGGAGTTCCGGCTGCTCGGCGCGGTCTCCGTCGACACCCACCGAGGACCGCTGCCGCTCGGCCCCGCGAAGCGGCGCAGCCTGCTGGCCGCCCTGCTGCTGTCGGTCAACACACCCGTCCCGGTCGCCCGGTTGACGGAGTCCCTGTGGGACGACGTACCCCCGCCGCACGCCCGCAGCGTCATCCAGGGACACGTCTCACGCCTCCGCGCCCTGCTGGTGGACGCGGAGGCCGCGGTGTACGGCGTGGAACTGCTCACCCTCGGCGACGCCTACGTCCTGCGCGCTTCCGAAACCCTGCTGGACTCGCAGCGGTTCGAGGAGCTCCTGATGCTGGCCCGGCAGCAGCGCAGCGCCACCGACTCCGTCCTCATGCTCAAGGACGCCCTCGCGTTGTGGCAGGGCCCCGCTCTCAGCGGGGCGCTCGCCGGGCCTCCGCTGCAGGCCGCGGCGCACACCCTGGAGGAATCCCGGCTGGCCACGGTGGAGGAGCTGGCCCGCGCCTACGGGAACCTCGGCGAGCACCACCGGGCCGCCACGCTCCTGCGGGCGGAAGCCGCGGCCCAGCCGTTGCGGGAGTCCCTGTCCGCGGCCCTGGTCCTGGCGCTGTACCGGGCGGGGCGCCAGTCCGAGGCCCTGGACTGGTTCCACCGCACGAGGCGGCTGCTCGCCGACGAGCTGGGCATCGACCCCGGCCGCGAGCTGGCGGACGCCTACGCGCTGATCCTGCGTGGCGATCCCGGGCCCGCCGCGCCCCCCGCGAGCCGCCGGGAGGCGGAGGCGACCGGTGCCGCGGGCGCGGCGCCCGGCGGCCCGGTGCCCCCGAGGTCCGGAGCCACGCTCCCCGCATCCCCTCCGGCCCCGGCGCCGGTACCGCACCCGTCGGCCGCCCCGCACCCGACCGATCTGCTGCCGCGCGCCCCCCGCGGATTCCAGGGGCGTACCGCCGAACTGGCCGCGCTCACCCGGGCCGCCGCGGGCGAGGCGCCGGTGTGCCTGGTCACCGGACCGGCCGGGGTGGGCAAGACCTCGCTGGCCGTCCAGTGGGCGCACCACAACCCCGCGGCGTTCCCGGACGGGCGCCTCTTCGCCGACCTGCGCGGGTTCAGCGAGACGGGCGAGCCCGCACCGGTCGACGTCCTCCGCGAGTTCCTGCTCGCCCTCGGCGTGGCACCGCGCCGCGTCCCGGAGTCCGCCACCGCGGCGGCGGCGCTCTTCCGCTCCCTGACCGAGCGGCGCCGACTGCTCGTGATCCTCGACAACGCCCGCGACTCCGCCACCGTCCGCGCCCTGCTCCCCGGTGGGACCGACTGCGTCACGGTCGTCACCAGCCGCCACCGGCTGGAGGGCCTCATCGCCTCGGACGCCGCCCGGCCCGTCCCGCTCGACACGCTGGAACCCCGGGACGGCACGGCCCTGCTCGCCGGGGTCCTCGGCGAGGAGAGGGTCCGCGCCGAACCCGTGGCCGCCCACCGCCTGGCCGAACTCTGCGGAGGACTCCCGCTCGCCCTGCGGGTCACGGCCGCCCGGCTGGCCGGCCGGCCGCAGCGGACCCTCGCCGGAATGGCCGAGGAACTCGCCGACGAACGCGGCCGGCTCGCCCGCCTCGACGTGGACGACATCGGAGTCTCGGCCGCTCTCCGGCTGACCGCCCAGCACCTTCCACCGGAGGCGGTCCACTTGCTGGCCCGGCTCGGCCACCATCCCGGCGGCCACTTCGACCCGTACACCTGCGCGGCGCTCGCCGGCACCGGTCCGTCCGCCGCCTCGGCCGCCCTCGAACGGCTCGGCTCCGCGCACCTCGCGACCGAGACCGCGCCGGGGCACTGGGTGTTGCACGACCTGGTGCGCCTGTACGCCCGGGATCTCGACCCGGCGGCCGGGCCGGAGGCCCTGATCCGCGTCCTCGACCACTGCATCGCCACCGCCCTCGCCGCCTCCGAGGCCGCGGAGCCCGGCGGCGAGCCCTGCTTCGTCCTGCCCGAGGACTACCACCGCCCCTCCGCCGTACGGGATTTCGCCGACCGGGCCGCGGCGATGCGCTGGCTGGCGGCCGAACGGGACGACCTGGCGCGGGCCGCCGTCGCGGCCAGGGAGGCCGGCCTGCACGACCGGGCCTGGCGGATCATCCTGCTCCAGTGGCCGCAGGTGGTCTGGCGGGTACGGGACAGCTGGGCCCCCCTGCTGGAGCTGGCGCTGGACTCCGCGCGGGCGCAGCGGGACCCGTACGCCGAGTCGCGGGTACTGAACCTGCTGGGCTGGGTGCTGGTGGAGGAGGGCAGGACCGCCGAGGCGGCCGACCTCCTGGAGCGCTCACCGGGCCTCGCCCGGCAGGCCGGTGACCGGCTGGGCGAGGCGACGGCCCTCATCAACCTGGCAGTCGTCCTGGCCGGTCGGGGCGGGGCCGATACGGCCCTGGAAAGCTGCGAACGGGCCGTCGTGCTGGCCCGGGAGGAGGGCGACCTGCACACGGAGACGCTCGCCCTGCAGCACCTCGCCCGCTTGCAGCTGGGGGCCGACCGGCCCGCCGCCGCCCTGGCGACCGCGCGTGCGGCACTGGACCTGGGCCCGGAACAGCAGGAGGCCGCCCGCCGCTCCCTGCTCCTCGCCGTCGCGGGCGAGGCTCGTCTGGCCCTCGGCGAGGAGGACGGGGGCATCCTGCTGCTGGACCGGGCGGCCGAAGAAGCGGAACGCGCCGGATACGACGAGGGTGCGGTGCGCGCCCTGGAGGTCCTGCTGCGGGTCTCGGCACGGGCGGACCACCGGATACGGCACGAGCTGGCCCTGCGCAGGCTCGCCGACGCGGGCTGAGCCGCCCCGGCCCTGGTCGCCCCGAGCTGAGCGGCGACGGGCGTACGACGGGCCGACGCGCGGGCGGGAGGGCAGGCACGGGGGCCGCGACGACCGTGAGGAGAACCGCTCCAGCGCGGCTGCGGCCCGTGGGCGCGGAACGTCAGCGGGACGTCAGCAGGACACCAGCGGAACGTCAGCGACGGGTCCCAGACTCGGAGATGTCAGCAGCTCACCGCGTTACGGCCTCCGCCGGCACGCCGTCGCCTCACCGCTCCCGGGGGAACCTCCATGCGTACATCCGCCTTCCGCACCCGCACCACCGTCCTCGTCGCCGCGGCCACCGCCGCGCTCTCCCTGACGCTCACCGCCTGCGACGACACCGACTCCGCCACGAAGTCCGCCGGCACGGAGTCCGCCGGTACGGTACTGAGCGGCTCGGCGAAGCCCGCCACCCCCGCCGACCCCACGGCGGACCCGGGCTCCGCGCAGAGCGTCGGCACGGCCAAGAGCACCGGTACGGCCCGGGCCACCGGTACGGGGACGACCGCGGGCGGCGGAACCGGAACCTCCGCGGGCACCCCCGCCTGCACCACCAAGACCCTCGCGATCAGCGCCGAGGTCCAGGACGGCCCGCCCTACACCCACATCGTGCTGACCGCGAAGAACACCTCGGGACAGAGCTGCCTGATGCCGGGCTTCCCGGAGATCCGGTTCCTGGAGAACGCCCTCGGCGCCGCCCCGGCGGTCGCCAAGAGCAAGCCCGCCGAAGCGGTCGTCCTCACCGCCGGTGCTCCCGCCTACGCGGTGGTGCGGCTCTCGGACGGCGGCACGGACGAGGAGGTCAAAACGGCGGAGGACTTCACCATCACCTTCCCCGGCGGCGCCGGCATGGCCACCGTGAAGGCCCCGCAGTCCGGCGGGATCGCCGTCGACCCCGCGAAGTGGGCGACCGGCTACTGGACGCCCGAACTGCGCAACGGCGCCGACGAGTTCTGAGCGCCCGTTCCACGCGGACGCCGGGCCGGGGATGTCCCCGGCCCGGCGTCCGCGTCCGACACGATCCGGCGCGTCAGCCCTGCTCGTCCATGCCCGCGAGCACCAGCGGCAGCCGGGCCACGCCGTCCGCCGTCACCACGACCGGTACGCCCCAGTCCTGCTGGTGGACGTGGCAGGCCGGGTACTCGTTCGCCGGGTCGTCGTCGCAGGACGCGGCCATCGCCGAGACGTGCAGGATGCCCTCGGTGACCCCGTCCGCGAGCACCAGGTCGCGGAAGAGGTCCGTGCCCGAGCCCGAACCCTCGGCCAGCAGCTCCGGCGGGGTCGAGGAGACCAGCAGCCGGGTGGAGGGGCCGTAGCGCAGGTCGAGCTTCTGACCGGCCGGTGCCTGGAAGATCACGTCCAGGCGGAGGCTTCCGGCGGCGACCTCGGTGGCCGCGCGCTGGGTGCGGTGCGCGCCGCCGTCGACCCGCAGGGCCTCCTCGGGCAGCCGCAGCCGGGTCAGCCGGTGCCGCGCCGACTCCACGACCACCAGGTCGCCGTCGACCAGCACGGCGTCGCTCGGCTCCCGCAGATCGGTCGCGAGCGTCGTCACCTCGCCGCTCGCCGGGTCGAAGCGGCGCAGCGCGTTGTTGTACGTGTCCGAGATCGCGACCGAGCCGTCCGGCAGCGCGGTGACGCCCAGCGGGTGCTGGAACAGCGCCTGGTCCGCCGCCCCGTCCCGGTGCCCGAAGTCGAAGAGCCCGGTGCCCACGGCCGTGGTCACCACGCCCGCGCGGTCCACGAAGCGCAGCGCCGAGGTCTCGGAGTCGGCGATCCACAGCCGCTCCCCGTCGACGGAGGCCGCGAGACCGGACGGCTGCGCGAACCACGCCTCGGCCGCCGGGCCGTCGACGAGGCCTTCGTTGGTGGTGCCCGCCGCGACCTGGACCGTTCCGGCCCCGGGGTCGTACGTCCACAGCTGGTGCACGCCCGCCATGGCGATCCAGAGGCGGTCGCCGAACCAGGCGATGTCCCACGGCGAGGAGAGGTCCACCTCGCGCGCCGGACCGGAGGTCGCGGACCCCTGCCACCACTGGTTGCCGGTACCGGCGAGCGTCACCGTGCGGCCGGTGGAGAGGTCCAGGGCGCGCAGCGCGTGGTTGACGGTGTCGGCGACGGCGATCCGGCCGTCCGGCAGCACCGCGAGTCCCTGCGGCTCGCTGAACCGCACCTCGTCCCGGCCGCCGTCGGTGAAGCCGCGCTCGCCGGTGCCGTAGTGGCCGCGCACGGTCTCGCCGTCCGCCTCCAGCTCGACCAGCCGGTGGCGGGTGGTGTCCGAGACCAGGAAGCCGCCGTCGGGCAGCAGCAGCGCCTTGCCGGGGAACCGCAGGTGGGTCGCGACCGGCTCGGGCGCCACGTACGGGCCGTCCCCGCGCCGCAGGGTGCCCTTCGCCGCGTGCTCGGCCTCCAGCTCGTCCACCAGCTTCGCGATGGCGTGGGCGTGGCCCTCACCGGCGTGCTGGGCGACGACGTAACCCTCGGGGTCGATGACCACGAGCGTCGGCCAGGCGCGGACCGCGTACTGCTTCCACGTCGCGAGCTCCGGGTCGTCGAGCACCGGGTGGTGCACCTCGTACCGCTCCACGGCGTCCACCACGGCCCTGTGCTCCGCCTCGTGCACGAACTTCGGCGAGTGCACGCCGATGATCACCACGGTGTCGCGGTGCTTCTCCTCCAGCTCGCGCAGCTCGTCGAGGACGTGCAGGCAGTTCACACAGCAGAAGGTCCAGAAATCGAGGACGACGATACGTCCTCGCAGGTCAGCAAGGGTGTACTGCTGGCCACCCGTGTTGAGCCAGCCGCCCTTGCCGATGAGCTCGGGGGCGCGGACACGGGCACGGTGGGGCGCGGGGGTGGGCGCCGGGACGGCATCGTTCATGCCTCAAGGGTGCCACCCGTGTAGAAATGCCGGACACGCACGTGTGGACGGCCATGCCACCGAAGATGCCCCGTGTCGAGGCGGTGGGCTCCGGACCGGCGACGCGTCCCGACGCCTTCGCCGAGGACCCGGTCGTGGTGGCCGCATGGAACAGGACCGCGCTGCGGGAGTTCGTGGAGAACGAACACCTCGACGTCCGACGCAGCCTGCTCCCCGGTCTGGCGCTGCGGAAGTCGGCGCAACCCCCCGGGCTTCACGGCCTGGTGGACGCCGCGGTGGCGATAGCCCGTTCCCATCCGGACGACTACATCCGCCACCGGGTGGAGCACCAGGTGGGCGACTGAGGGGGCAGGAGGCGTGGCGGGCGGACAAGGGCCCGCCACCCCCCGGCATTACCGGCCACGCCCGCACGACGACGGCACCTCGCGCGCCCCCATGCATTCCGTGCACGGCTCCGGGAACCTGTGCTCCATGAGACTTCTCGTACGCGAGCGACTGTTCGCCATCGGCGACGACTACTGGATCGAGGACACCGAGGGCCGCAAGGTGTTCCTCGTCGACGGCAAGGCCATGCGGGTACGCGACACCTTCGAGCTGAAGGACGCGAACGGCCGGGTCCTCGTGGAGCTGCGGCAGAAGCTGATCAGCGTCCGCGACACGATGATCATCGAGCGCGAGGGCGAAGAGCTGGCCCGGGTCAGGAAGAAGCACCTGTCGCTGCTCCGCAACCACTACCGCGTCACCATGGCCGACGGCACCGAACTCGACGTCAGCGGCAAGATCCTGGACCGCGAGTTCGCCGTCGACTACGACGGTGAGCTGCTGGCCCAGATCTCCCGGCGGTGGCTCAGTGTCCGCGACACGTACGGCATCGACATCGTCCGCGAGGACGCCGACGCCTCGCTGCTGATCGCGGTCGCGATGTGCGTGATCGTGCTGGCGGAGAAGGACCACGACAAGGGGGACGACTGAGGGGGCGCGAGACCGGGACGGGTACGACGGACCTCATCACCGCGATCAGGTTCTGAACCGCCCCTCACCCCTCCGTCCCCGGCCGCTCCACCCCCAGCCGACGGTCCTTCAGCGCCGGGAACTGCGACCGGGTCTTCTCCACCTTCGCGGGGTCGAACTCCACCCGCAGGATCTCCTCGTCCGCCCCCGCCTCGGCGAGGACTTCGCCCCACGGGTCGACCGCGAGGGTGTGGCCCGCCTGGGGGACGTCGGCGTGGGTGCCGGCGGTGCCGACGGCGAGGACGTACGCCTGGTTCTCGACGGCGCGGGCCCGGGCGAGGAGGGTCCAGTGGGCGCGGCGGCGTTCGGGCCATCCGGCGGGGACGACGAGGGTCTGGGCCCCGGCGTCGACGAGGCCCCGGAAGAGTTCGGGGAAGCGGAGGTCGTAGCAGGTGGCGAGGCCCAGGGTGGTGTCCGGGAGGGGGACGGTGACGAGGGTGTCTCCGGCGCCCATCAGGGTCGCTTCGCCCTGGTCGAAGCCGAAGCGGTGAATCTTGCGGTAGGCGGCGACGCGTTCGCCCCGGGGGTCGAGGACGAGGGAGGTGTTGTAGAGGGTGCCGTCCTCGGCGCGTTCGACGAAGGATCCGGCGTGCAGCCAGACGCCCGCTTCGGCCGCCGCGCGGGACATCACCTCGTGGGTGGGGCCTTCGAGGGGTTCGGCCTCGTCGGCGAACCGGGTGAAGGCGAAGGCGCCGACCGGCCAGAGTTCGGGGAGGACCACCAGGTCGGCCGGATGTGGACCTGACGCCTCGCCGACCACGAGCGAAGCCGCCCTCGCTCTGCGGTGATTGACGGGTTCGTCCGGGTTTACCGCGATCTGGATCAGAGAGGCGCGCACAGTACCACCGTCCTGGCATTCGAGCCGTCAACACCGGCCTACGATCGTCACACGAAAGCACTGCCGGGGTGCCTGATCGCAGCGTAACTTGGAACTTTCCGAAGGAACGAACCTCCCACGCAGCTCGCAGACAGCGCCGTCAGTGCCAGCCCACCCGCCCGCACGCCCTGCTCTCCAGCCCACGCACCGAAGAACCGCACGAGGGGTCCCGTGACCGTCCATCCCAGCCTCCAGCCCTACGCCGACGCCTGGACCCACTCCATCGAGGCGATAACGGAGCTGGTGCTGCCGCTCGCCGAGGGGGACTGGAATCTCCGTACGCCGTGCCCCGCCTGGTCGGTGCGCGACATCGTGTCGCACATCATCGGCATGGAGTGCGAGCAGCTCGGCGACCCGCGGCCCATCCACACGCTGCCGCGCGATCTCTACCACGTGCAGAGCGACATGGCGCGGTACATGGAGATGCAGGTCGACGTACGGCGCCACCACACCTCGCCCGAGATGACTTCGGAGCTGGAGTACACGATCATCCGCCGCTCCCGGCAGCTGCGGAACGAGTCGCGCGCGCCCGAGACGACGGTCCGGGCGCCCCTGGGGGCCGAGCAGACCCTCGAAGTCGCCCTGCACATGCGGGCCTTCGACGTGTGGGTGCACGAGCAGGACCTGCGTACGGCGCTCGGGCAGCCCGGCAACCTCGACTCCCCGGGCGCCCACATCGTCCGCGACACCCTGCTGGAGGCGCTGCCGAAGGTCGTCGCCAAGGACGCCGGGGCCCCGCCGAACTCGGCCGTGGTGCTCGACGTCCAGGGGCCTCTGGAGTTCCTCCGTACGGTCCGGGTGGACGCGGAGGGGCGCGGCTCGATCGACGGTTCGCCGTCGCTGGGCCCCGCCGTGACGCTGGCGATGGACTGGGAGACGTACTACCGGCTGGCCTGCGGGCGGGTGCGCCCGTCGGCCGTCGCGGACCGGATCAAGGTCGAGGGCGACGAGGACCTGGCGGCGGCGATCCTGCACCGGTTCGCCGTGACCCCGTAAGGGCTCCGGGGGGGGTGCGTCAGCGGACCAGCGGCAGGAAGACGGTGTCGACGATCTCTTCGAGCACGTCGTCCGGGACCGGGGCGAAGGTCGTGAGGAGTTCGTGGCGCAGCAGGTCGAAGGGGAGTGACCTGACGCGGTCGGTGAGGCGTTCCGGCCGGGCCTCGCCGCGCCGGACGGCACGTTCGTAGAGCACGTCGACGGCTTCCTCGCGCCCGCTGGTGAGGGGGGCGTGCGGGGCACCGGGGCCGGTGGCCCGGTGGTAGTCGGCGAGTTGCACGCTCATGACGGTGACGAGTTCGACGCGGGTGGCGTTGATCTCGCGCATGAGGGTGAGCACGTCCCCGCGCAGGCTCCCCGTGTCGGGGACGTCGAGGAGGGCGCCCTTCATGACGTGCTGGAGGGTGGCCCGGACGAGGGCGTCGCGGTCGGACCAGCGGCGGTAGAGGACGGGCGGGCTGGTGCCCGCGCGCTGGACGACGGCGTCCATGGTGAACCGGGCATAGCCGTTGGCCGTGAGTTCTTCCCAGGCGGCGTCGAGGAGTGCCTTCTCCAGCGCCGGTCCGCGTCGCCGCTCGGCCATCTCGTCTCCTTGAAGGTCGTGCCCCAGAGCCGGTTAGATACATTTGCCTATCTTATTTCGGCGCCCTACGCTGAGCTCCGTAAGATAGGACTCTATATCTTAGGCGGTCGTCGTCCTTGCGTACGCACCACGGGCCCGGGGCCAAGACCGCGCCCCCCGCGAAAGCCCCGTCCCCCCGCTCGCTCCGCGAGGCGTGGCCCGCGCTGACCGGGCTGTCGGCGGTGTTCCTCGTCGAGATGCTGGACAACTCGGTCCTGAACGTCGCGCTCCCCACGATCGGGCGGCAGACGCACGCCTCGACCACCGCGCTCCAGTGGGTGACCGGGGTCTACGCGGTGGTGTTCGGCGGGCTGATGCTCGCGTCCGGCGCGGTGGCCGACCGGTTCGGGCGGCGGCGGGTGATGCTCACCGGCCTGGTGCTGCTGGGCGTCGCGAGTCTGGCGACCGCGTGCGTCACCACCCCGGGGCAGCTGATCGCGGTCCGCGCGGTGACGGGGGTCGCGGCGGCGATGACCACGCCGGGTTCGATGGCCCTCGCCTTCCGGCTGTTCGACGACGACGGGCTGCGCGTACGGGCGACCACCCTGATCTCCACCGTGGGCCTGGCGGGGCTCGCGGTCGGACCGGCGGCGGGCGGTTTCGTCCTCGCGGTCGCGCCGTGGCAGGTGCTGCTGCTGGTGAACGTGCCGGTGGCCGCGCTCGCGTTCCTGGGCATACGCCGGGGCATCGCGCCCGACGGGGCGGCGGAGCTCCACCGCGATCCGGTGGACGCGGCCGGAGCGGCGCTCGGTACGGCGACGATCGTGGCGGCGCTCCTCGCGCCGACGCTCTTCGTGGAACGGGGCACCGGCTCCTGGGCCCCGTGGGCGGCCTCGGCGGTGGTCGCGGCGGGGGCGGTGCTGTTCGTCCTGCGCGAGCGGTCGGCGCGCCACCCGCTCCTCGACCTCCGGCTGCTCGCCGCGCCGCTGGTGTCGAGCGGCCTGGCGTTCAAGGCGGCGGCCGGGCTGGCGACCGCCGGGCTCGGCTATCTGGTGACGCTGCGGCTCCAGCTCGACTGGGGCTGGTCGCCCGGCCAGGCGGCCCTCGGGATGCTGCCGCAGGTGGTGGTGCTGGTCGCGGGCGGCGTGTTCGTCCGGCCGTTCGTGGAGCGGGCCGGGCTCGAACGGGCCGCCCGGCTCAGCGCGTCGGCGGTGGTCGCCGGGCTCGCCGTCCACTCCCTGCTGGGCGGGTACGGCTACGGGTGGGTCGCGCTCGCCCTGGTGCTGGTGGCCGCCGGGATGCGGGTGGTCGGAGTCGTCGCCGGGGTCAACGTGCTCCGCGGGCTGCCCGAGAACCGGACCACGACCGGCGCGGCCCTCGTCGACACCGCGTCCGAGGTCAGCTCCGGCACCGCCGTCGCGATCGCCGGTACGGTCCTCGCCGCGCTGTTCACCGGCTCCGTCGCCGACGCGCACTGGACCGCCCGGCAGACCGCGGAGTTCCAGCGGGCCGCCACGGTCGCGGGCCTCGCGCTCACCGTCCTGGCCGCCGCCCTCGTCGCCTGGGGGTTCGTACGGGCCCGCGCCCGCCGGGCCACCGGCGCCACCGGGTGACCGGTCGCCACCGGCACCCGCACCGGCCGGGGAGACTCACACCGGTACGTGCACCGCCTCCACCCGGCTGACCACGTGGTGCTCGCGCTCCCGGGCCGCCGCGCGCTTCCGCAGCCGCAGGATCTGTACGAGACCGAGCGCCTCCAGAAGAAACACCGAGGAGAACGCGATCGTGTAGTCGTCGCCGGTCGCGTCGAGCAGCACCCCGACCAGGAACAGCGTGGTCATCGAGGCGATGAAGCCGCCCATGTTGACGATGCCGGAGGCGGTGCCCTGGCGCTCGGGCGGGTTGGCGGGCCGGCCGAAGTCGAAGCCGATCATCGACGCGGGGCCGCAGGCGCCCAGCACCACGCACAACACGATCAGCAGCCACATCGGCGCGTGCCCGGGGTGGAAGATCGTGGCCGCCCAGAGCACCGCCGTCGCCCCGACCGTGCCGAGGGCGAGCGGGAGCCGGGCCGCGTGGTGGCGGGCGATGACCTGGCCGTAGACGAGGCCCACCGACATGTTCGCCAGCACCACCAGCGTGAGCAGGCTTCCGGCGGTGCCCCGGCTCAGCCCCTGGTCCTCCACGAGGAACGGCAGCCCCCACAGCAGCAGGAACACCATCGCCGGGAACTGCGTGGTGAAGTGGACCCACATCCCGAGCCGGGTGCCGGGCTCCCGCCAGCAGGCGGCGATCTGGCGGCGTACGTACGCGGCGCCCGCGTGCTCCACGGGCGGGGGCTCGTGGCCCTCGGGGTGGTCCTTCAGGAAGAGCAGCATCAGGACGAGCACCAGCACGCCCGCCATCGAGCTGCCGACGAAGGTCTTCGTCCAGCCGAAGCCGTGCAGGGCGCGGGCGATGAAAAGGGTGGAGACGAGGTTGCCCGCCATCCCGAAGAGGGCGGCGACCTGCCCGATCAGCGGTCCGCGCCGGGCCGGGAACCACCGGCTGCCGAGCCGCAGCACGCTGATGAACGTCATGGCGTCGCCGCAGCCGAGCAGGGCGCGCGAGGCGAGCGCGGTGCCGTAGGACGGGGAGAGCGCGAAGCCGAGCTGGCCCGCGGTAAAGAGGATCGCACCGAGCCCGAGGACCTTCTTGGTGCCGAGCCGGTCGACCAGCAGGCCGACGGGTATCTGCATCCCCGCGTACACGAGCAGCTGGAGGATGGAGAAGGTCGACAGGGCGGAGGCGTTGACGTCGAACCGCGCGGCGGCGTCGAGTCCGGCGACGCCCAGGCTCGTACGGAAGATGATCGCGACGAAGTAGACGGCGACCCCGATGCCCCAGATCCACACGGCCCGTCGGCCGCCGGGCGGGTCTCCGGGCAGCGAGAGGGCGGGCGCACCGGCGGAACTCATCGGTCCTCACCCCGCACCAGCACCCTGACCCGGCCGACGTGCCGCCGGACGACCTCCGCCGCGGCCTCGGCATCACCCGATCGAATGGCTTCCAACAGCTCCGTGTGCTCGGTGATGTTGGTGGCGATCCTGCCGGGGTGCGCCTCCATCACGGCGACGCCCATCCTCAACTGCCGGTCGCGGAGCTGGTCGTAGAGGCGGGAGAGGATCTGGTTGCCCGCGTTGCGCACGATCTCGGCGTGGAAGCAGCGGTCGGCGACGGAGACGGCGGCCAGGTCCCCGGCCCGCGCGAGGGTGGCCTGTTCGGCCAGCAGCTCTTCGAGCCTGCCGATCAGGCGGGGGGAGGCCGGCACCGCCTTGCGGGCGGCGAACTCCTCGACGAGCAGCCGGGTTTCGATGACGTCGGCGATCTCCTGGGCGGAGACCGCGAGGACGAGCGCGCCCTTCTTCGGGTAGAGCTTGATCAGCCCTTCGACTTCGAGGCGGAGCAGCGCCTCGCGCACGGGGGTCCGGGAGACGCCGACGGCCTCGGCGAGGTCGCCTTCGGTGAGGAGCGTCCCGCCTTCGTAACGGCGGTCGAGTACCGCTTCCTTGACGTGGGAGTAGACGCGTTCGGCGGCGGGGGGCGGTTTGGGTTCCGCCCGGTGGGCAGCAGGGGATGCGGGAGGTGCGGCAGGCATGCGCACAGCATAGATACAACATGGACGCATGGGGGGAGCCGTCCGTGATCCGGACGCCACGGTGAACCCGTGGGCCTCTCCCGTACCAGGAGAAACGCCCGCCTCAGGGGCGACCTGGCTGTCGGCGACGCGCGTTACGATGCGCAGCGCTCCGCACGCCGCTCAAACGCGCCCCGGCGCCAGCACATCCAAGCGGCCGTCTCAGGAGTCTCACCATCAGCGGCTCCCATGCAGTCGCATTCCAGTGGCATTTGGAGCATTTATCTTGAAGATCCGCATGAGGGGCATTCGTCGCACGTCCGTCGCGGCGACCGTAACCCTGACGGCCGGTGCCGTCATCGCCGGTGGGGCGCTCGCCACCACCGCGCAGGCGGCCACGGTCCCGACGCCCACCGTCGTCGCGCCCGGCGGGTTCGTGATGAACAACGCCAACGCCGCGACCCTCTACTCCAAGGGCGCCGACACCCGTCGCGCCACCGGGTCCACCACCAAGATCATGACCGCCAAGGTGGTGCTGGCGCAGAAGAACCTCAACCTGAACAGCACCGTCACGATCCAGAAGGCGTACAGCGACTACATCGTCGCCAAGGGCGCCTCCTCCGCGCACCTGATCGTCGGCGACAAGGTCACCGTGCGCCAGCTGCTGTACGGCCTGATGCTGCCGTCCGGCTGCGACGCGGCGTACGCGCTGGCCGACAAGTTCGGTACCGGCACGACCCGCGCGGCCCGGGTGAAGTCCTTCCTCGGCAAGATGAACGCCGACGCGAAGGCCCTCGGCCTGAAGAACACGCACTTCGACTCGTTCGACGGCATAAGCAATGGCGCGAACTACTCGACCCCGCGCGACCTGACGAAGATCGCCAGCAGCGCCATGAAGAACTCGACCTTCCGCGCCCTCGTCAAGACGAAGTCGACGAAGCAGAAGGTCATCACGAAGAGCGGTGGCTACCGCTACATGTCGTGGACCAACACCAACAAGCTGCTGAGCAGTTACAGCGGCATGATCGGCATCAAGACCGGCTCCGGCAGCAACGCCAAGTACTGCCTGGTCTTCGCCGCGACCCGCAACGGCAAGACGGTGATCGGCGCCGTCCTGGCCTCCACCTCCGAGGCCACCCGCACGACCGACGTCAAGAAGCTCCTGGACTACGGCTTCAAGAAGTAGTCCACGGCACCGCACCAGTGCCACGGGAGGGGTCCGGACCGCGCGCGCTCCGCGCACCGGGCCCCTTCCCGCTCCACTCCCGCTGTGCTCCACGACCCTTGTCCGAAAGGGCCTCCTCACGTGACACCCCCTTCCCGCGTACGGCTCCGCTCCGTCGCGGCCCTCTCCGTCGCGGCGACCTCCTGCACGCTGCTCTCGGCCATCGGCGCCACTCCGGCGGCGGCGGCCACGGTGGTCTGCAAGACGAACTACTTCACGCGCACCTACTACGCGAACACCACGTTCGCCGGGACGCCGAAGAAGACCGACTGCGACAACGCGATGGACCAGAACTGGGGCAGCAACGCACCCATATCCGGTCTGCCGAAGGACAACTTCGCCGTCCGCTACTCCGTCACCCGCGACTTCGGCGGCGGCGGCCCCTTCACCCTCGCCGCCTCGGCGCGCGACGGCGTGCGGGTCTACCTCGACGGCGTGCGGAAGATCGACATCTGGAAGAACGGCTCGGCCACCGTGTCGAAGTCGGTCAACCTCACCATCCCGTCCGGCAAGCACACCCTGCGCGTGGACTACGTGAACTGGACGGGCGCCGCCAACGTCAAGTTCGGCTACGCGCCCCGCACGTCGAAGACGTACGACAAGGTCAAGCCGCGCACGCCCACCGGCGTGAAGGCCGTCCACGACACCGCGTCCGGCAAGGTGAAGATGACCTATCCGGCGAGCGTGGAGATGGACCTCGCCGGGTACCGGATCTACCGCCGCCTGGCCGGCACCACCACGTACACCCAGGTCGCCGCGGGCGGGGCCACCAGCTACACCGGCCTCAACCCCGAGCCCGGCAAGACCTATTACTACGAGGTCCGCGCCGTCGACAAGGCCGGGAACGTCTCCACCGGCTCGGCCGACGTCCCCGTGGTCTCGCCGCTGATGACCACCCCGACCGGCCTCGCCGCGACGGGCACGGACGCCGGCATCACGGTGACGTGGAAGCCGGTGGCGGGCGCGACCCACTACGCGCTGATCCGCACCGGCAACAACACCACCGTCACCAAGAGCGTGACGGGCACCTCCTTCACCGACACCGCCGTCACCCGCTCCACCGTGTGGCAGTACCGGGTCGCCGCCGTGGACGGCGCGGGCCGCACCTCCGCTTACACCGCCGCGAACAACCCGCCGGCCGCCGCGTACCGCCTCGTCGCCGCGCCGCACGAGGTCACCGCGCGACCGGCCATCACCTCGGTCACCCTCACGTGGATCAAGGAGAGCGCCGACGGCTCGGTGTACGACTACCACGTCTACCGCTCGAAGAGCCTGCCTCTGGACGCGACGGCGGAGCTCGCCCGGTGCACCACCACGTCGAAGCTGCTCGCGGACGGCCGCCGCCAGTACACCTGCACCGACAGCTTCCCGGCGGCCGGCACCACGTACCACTACGCGGTGAAGGCGTTCGACAGCAAGTCGAAGGAGTCCGTGGCCTCCCCGACCGTCACCACCACCACGCTCACCGCCGACACCACGCCCCCCGCGCCGGTCACCGACCTGGCCGCCGAGGCGACCGACTACGGCGTCGAGCTGCGCTGGCACGTCGGCAGCGAGCCCGACATCAAGCGCCAGCGCGTCCTGATCGGTGAGCTGGTCACCGACGAGGAAGAGGGCACCTCGGTCTGCTACGCGGTGTCGTCCGAGTACGTCGGCCCCACCGTCACCTCCTACCGCGACGTCCGGCTCCCCGACGGTGAGGAACGCTGCTACTTCGTCGACGTCGAGGACCAGTCCAACAACCACAGCATGGTGGACCCCGAGATCAACCCCGTCGTGACCGTCACCGAGCGGGACCTGACCCCCACGGTCGCGACCCCCGAGGGCTCCCCGGTCACCGTCACCGGCACGCCCGTCCTCACCGGCGGCGTCCTGCTCGACTGGCAGTCGGCCGGGGACGCCACCGGCTACACGGTCGAGCGCTGGAACCCGGTCACCGGGGCCTACGAGGCCATCCCGGACGCCCCGTCCCCGTACGGCGCCACCTCCGTCACCGACCGCACCGCCGTCGCGGGCACCACGCACTTCTACCGCGTGACCGCCCTCTACGCCGACGGCACCGCCTCCGTTCCCGGCACCGCCTACGTGGTGCTGGCCCCGGCCGCGTGAGCTGACCACCGGACGGTACGGACACCCCGAGGGGCCCCGCGCGAAGGATCGCGCGGGGCCCCTCGGCCGAGAACACCTCAGCGTTTTCCGGCGCGGCGCTTCCTCACCACCACAAGCACCAGCGCGCCTGCGGCCCCGGCGAGCAGCGCGCCGCGTCGGCGGCCGACCGCCCGCTGGGCACGCCCGGCCCGCTCCGCGAACGCGTCCGGGGTCTTCTCCTCGACCCTCGCGGCAAGGGACGTGGCGACCGCGCCGATCCGGTCCTTGGTGCGCACCGCCTTGTCCACCACCGGCGGCGGAAGCTTCTCCCGCGCGCCCCGGGCGATCCGGGCGGCCCGGTCCCTGGCCGACGCCGCCTTCTCCCGCCCCTGGGTCCGGGCGTCGGCGGCCTTCTCCCGCATCTGGACCTTGGCATCCATCGCCGCCAGCCGTGCCTGGACCCTGGCCTGGTCCGCCGTGGCCTGGGCATGGACCTTGGCGTCCTCGGCCTTCCGCTGGACCTGTGCCTTCACGTCCGCCTTGGCCGCCAGGGCTTCGACGGTCTGTCCGAGCTGCTCGCGCGTCGCCTCCGCCTTCGCCCGCGACTCCTCGGGGGTCGGGGATTCGTCGTGCGAAGACCGGGACTGGGGCATGTCGTTCATCGGTGCGCCTTCTCCTTGATCTCTGCCGTGTCGGCCTTGACGTCGTCGATGGCCCGCTCGGGCTTGGGGGGAGTGGCCAGGGCTATCGCCTTCTTGCCCTTCAGGGCCAGGCCGGCCGTGCCCGGGACGCGTCCGCCGGTGCGCTCCTGGCGCCGTCCGGTCCGCCGATGCCGGTACGGGCCCCGTTCCCGCGAACGTGCGGCCCGGAAGGGTGTTCAACCGTGCTCATGGCCGTTCGCCGCCTTCCCCGCGGCGCGGTACCCGGAAGGGAGGAACCACGCGCCGCACAACACTGGATTGTCATGAATGGGCCATATCGCGCGTACCCCCCACGGCGCGCCGTATGCGCGCTCCCGCCCGCGCGCCCGGTGCCCCCGGTCGGCCGGGGCCCGGGTCAAGGGTTCAGCCGAGCCGGCGACGGTCCTCCTCGGACCACGTGGAGGTGTCGCGCGGTTCTACGTACGGCTCCTCGGTCTCCGGGAGCCCGCCGACGATGGCCCGCTCCCGGCTCAGCTCCGCGTCGAATTCGAGGCCGAGGAGAATCGCCAGGTTGGTGATCCACAACCACACCAGGAACACGATGACCCCGGCGAGGGTGCCGTACGTCTTGTTGTACGAAGCGAAGTTGGCGACGTACAGAGCGAAGCCCGCCGAAGCGACCAGCCAGATCAGCAGGGCCAGGAGACTGCCCGGGGTGATCCAGCGGAATCCCCGGCCGCGGGCGTTGGGTGCGGCCCAGTAGAGGATCGCGATCATCAGGATGACGAGGACGGCGAGTACGGGCCACTTCGCGATCGACCACACCGTCAGCGCGGTGTCCCCGAGGCCGAGCGTCTCACCCGCACGGCGGGCGAGGGGACCGGTGAAGACGACGATCAGCGCGCTGATCACCGCCATCACCATCAGGACCACGGTCAGCACGAAGCGCAGCGGCAGCACCTTCCACACCGGGCGGCCCTCGGGCAGGTCGTAGACGGCGTTGGAGGAGCGGATGAACGCCGCGACGTAGCCGGACGCCGACCAGACCGCCAGCACCAGGCCCACGACCGCCATGACCGACCCGATGCCGCCGTTGTTCTGCAACTGCTCCACGGCGTCGGTCAGCATGTCGCGGGCCGGTCCGGGCGCGAGCTTCTTCAGGTTGTCCATCACCTTCTGGGTGGTCGACTCCCCGGCGAGACCGAGAATCGAGACCAGCACCAGCAGGGCCGGGAAGAGCGCGAGGACGCCGTAGTAGGTCAGGGCCGCCGCCCGGTCGGTCAGCTCGTCGTCCTTGAACTCCTTGCCCGTCCGCTTCAGCACCGCCCACCACGAGCGCTTGGGCATGCCGGTCGGGCTGTCGGGGGCGTTGGCCTCCACCTCAGGACCGGGGCCGACGTTCTCGGCCCCGGGATCGGGCCGGCGCTGCGGGGAGGGAGCCTCGGCATCCCGGCGCCCGTCGGCGCGGTGGTGTCCCGCGAGGTGGTGCCCGCCGGGTTCTTCCTGGTCATCGGGTGATTCGGGGGTCGGTGCCATGCATCACGAGTAACCCCGGCACCGGATCGGAAACGATCCTGCGTCCGCACCGGTGAAGCGGCACGCCAACCGGCCCAGCCCGTACGTGCGGCGGGGGGCGCCCTGCGGTTCACCACTGGTCCGGGTTCGTGCGGAACACCCCCGACGGATCCGCCGGGCCCGCCGCCCCGGTCGCGTCTGTCAGGGTCGGACCTCATGGACTGTGTCTTCTGCGCTCTCATCCGGACCGGCTCCGCCTCATGGGTCACCCGTGGGCCGGTGGCCTCCGCCTTCGCCCCGCTCTCGCCGATCGCCCCCGGCCACACCCTGGTCGTCCCCACCTCGCACTTCGCCGACCTCTTCGACACCCCGCCGACGGTCCTCGCGGAGACCACGGCACTGGTGCGGCTGGTCGCCGACGGGATGCGGTCCGCGCTCCGGGCCGACGGGGTCAACATCCTCAACGCCAGCGGCCCGGGCTCCGAACAGTCCGTGCCCCACTTGCACTTCCACGTGATCCCCCGGTGGATCGGCGACGGCTTCTCGACCTGGCCCGGCGGACGTTCGCAGCACCAGGTCGACGGCGACCCGGTCGCGCGGCTCGCCTCGGCCGTCGCCGGGTGACCGCCCTCCGTGCGTTCGCCCGTCCGCTGGTCGAGGCCGTGCTCTAATCGCCGGATGACGACGATCGACTCAGCGCTGATACGACGGTGGCTGAACGGCTGGTCCGTGGCCCGCTCCCTGCCCGAGGCCGAGCCGGTCGAGCCCGCCGGGGACGGTCTGCGGTCCGAGTACGGCCAACCCGGCCGCGAGGTGGAGGTGTTCGCGCTCCGGGCGGACGAGGAGCCCGACTCCTTGGTACGGCTGGCGGCAGCGGTCGCCGCGGCGACCCGGACCACCTGGCTCACGGTCCCCACGCTGCGCCCGGAGACCGTCGAGGAGGTCTTCGGCGCCGCCCGACTGGAAGTGCTCCAGCGGTCGGAGTGGCTCATGACGACCGACCTGACCGGGCACCCGCAGCACGCGCCCGCGGCGCCGTACGAACGCGAGCTCCGCACCGACGGGCCGGTCACGGTCGTCACGTTCCGTACGCCCTCCGGAGAACTGGCGGCCAACGGCACCATCGCCGTGGCCGGCACCGACGCGACCGCCGATCGCATCGAGACGTACGCGGGACACCAGCGGCGCGGCCTGGGCAGCGCCGTGATGAGCGCGCTGGCGGAAGCGGCCGTTGCCCAGGGCGCCCGTACCGGACTGCTCATCGCCAGCCAGGAGGGCCAGCGCCTCTACTCCTCGCTGGGCTGGCGCCGCGCGGCCGACGTCCTGGTCGCCCGGGGGCCGGCGGCGCCCGCCCAGGGGTAGGACCACTCCGCCCCGGCCCCATCCGCCCCCGCACACGGCGCCGTCCTCACAGCGGCGGCGCCGCCGCCCTGGACTGCGGGCCGCTCAGGACGCGGGGTCCTCCGAGCGGCACAACTCCGCGCCGAAGGCGGCCCAGGCGGCGGGCGCGACGACGATCACCGGCCCGTGGGGGCGCTTGGAGTCGCGTACGGCCACGGAGCCGGGGACGTTGCGGGCGACCTCGACGCAATCGCTGTTCATGCTGCTGAAACTGGACTTACGGAAGTGGTACGGCTTCAATTGCTCATTTCCTTCGCAAGGTCGTCGATGAACTGAACCGAGTCGTACGGTGACAGACTCATTCGCGCCGCTTGGTTGAACAGGTTAACGAAGACTGCACTCTCTTCCGCGTCCTCAACCCAGATCGTGGAACGCGGAGTATCCATGTGTACAACGTCGACCGCCTCGTCCTCCCCGAAGGACAGGACGTTGAAGGGTCCGCCCACGCACGGATGACCACCCGCCCGGAACGGGAGTACCTGAATGGCTACGTTCGGAAGCTCGGCCAGCTGACACAAGTGCGCGAGCTGTCGAGCCATCACAGCTGGCCCACCCATCAGTTGGCGAAACGCAGCCTCCCAGATGACCGCATGGATGCGCAGTGGAGCATCACCGTACAACTTCAGCTGACGCTTCGCCCTGTTGGCAACAACGTCCTCGATTCCGTCGATGTCGTCCCACGACATGTCTGCCACGCCCAGAGCTCGCGTGTACTCAGCTGTCTGAAACAGACCGGGGACCAACGCCAACTGCCACTGCCTGACTCGCACAGCAGCGTCTTCCATCGCGATGTATTCCATCTGCGTGGCCGTGGTCGGAGTGTCGTTCCACCAGCCCTTGACCTTTCGCCGCTCGCGATCGGTCTTGGCCAGCTCCAAGAGGTGCGCCACGACCTTCGGATCATCGACTCCGTACGCTGCGCAGAGAGCCGAGATATCCGGATCGCGCATGGGCACCCAGCCGCTCTCCATCTTTACGACCTTGGTCTGGGTCGCACTCAACGCTTCCGCTGCCTGCTTCTGCGTCTTACCGGCCGCGCCCCTCAGTCGCTGAAGCTCTCCGCCCAGCCGTCGCCCGAGAACGGTGGAGACCCGGTTGCCCGCTGCTCGCCTGCCGGATGCCTGCATGTCGCCTCCCAATGAACGCCACCAGTTTCGCAGCAGGTTGAGACTCGGAACACCGCCTCACTCGAACGGGGAATATAGTTCCCGGAACCTTGAGTGCCGGACATCTAGGGCGCTACGTTCGGTACTCCACCGCTCGCACAGCGAGGCCACCGGCGGAAGTGCACCGTCCTGCCCTGCGCCGGATACGTACCGGCCCAGGCGCCCCGGCACGGCATCGCCACCGCCCGTTTCCACGGAGGTACGTGTCCATGACGCCCGCCCAGGAAATCCCCGCCCCCGAACCCGTCCTCCATGAAGACGTGCTCAGTTACACGCCCACGCCCGGCAGCGTCAGGCTCAGCCGGCGCCGGGCCGCGCGGCTCGTCGCGGAGTGGGGGCATGAACACCTGGCCGACGACGTGGCGCTGCTGGTCAGCGAGTTGACCACCAACGCGGTACTGCACGGCGGCGTACAGGGCCGCCTCTTCCGCGTACGCCTCCTGCTCACCGCGACCACTCTGCGGATCGAGGTCAGCGACGCGCGGGCGGAACGGCTGCCCGACACCCGCAAGCCGGTGGACACGGACTGTTTCGGGCGGGGGCTGCTGATCGTGGCGAACCTCGCCGACAAGTGGGGCATCGAGCGCCGTACGGTCGGCAAGACGGTGTTCGCCGAGGTGTCCCTCGCGGGGAAGACCGGGCCCCTCTTCCTCCCGTAACTCCGCCTCCCGCCTCCCGCCTCCCGCCTCCCACTTTCCGCCTCCGGAGACGGAAAGTGGGCCCGCACGCTGCTGCGCGCGGGCCCACCTCGTAGGACGTCCGGGCCGTCAGGCCCAGGTGATCAGGCGCTTCGGCTGCTCCAGGATCGCGGCGATGTCCGCGAGGAATCTCGACCCGAGTTCGCCGTCGATCAGACGGTGGTCGAACGACAGCGCCAGCGTCATGACGTGACGGGGCTTCACCTTGCCCTTGTGGACCCACGGCTGGAGCTTGATCGAGCCGACCGCGAGGATCGCGGACTCGCCCGGGTTGAGGATGGGCGTGCCGGTGTCGACGCCGAATACACCCACGTTGGTGATGGTGAGCGTGCCGCCCGCCATCGCCGCCGGGGAGGTCTTGCCCTCGCGGGCCGTGGTGACCAACTCGCCGAGCGCACCGGCGAGTTCGGGCAGGGTTTTGTCCTGCGCGTCCTTGATGTTCGGCACGATCAGTCCGCGCGGGGTGGCGGCGGCGATGCCCAGGTTCACGTAGTGCTTCTGGACGATCTCCTGATTCGCCTCGTCCCAGGCGGCGTTGACGCCCGGGTTCCGCTTGACCGCGACGAGCAGGGCCTTCGCGATGAGGAGCAGCGGGTTGACCCGGACCCCGGCGAGGTCCTTGTCCTCCTTCAGCTCCGCGACGAGCTTCATCGTGCGGGTGATGTCGACCGTGACGAACTCGGTGACGTGCGGCGCGGTGAAGGCGCTGGTGACCATCGCCTGCGCGATGGCCTTCCGGACCCCCTTGACCGGGATACGGGTCTCCCGCGCACCCGGGACCGCGGCCACCGGCTGCGGCGCCTCGGCCGGAGCGGTGTCGTACGGCGCGGTCTCGAACGGCAGGTTCCCGGCGGGCGGCTCCGTCGGCGCGGCCTCGACGACCGCGGGTGCCGGAGTCGCGGCGGCGTGCACGTCGTCGCGGGTGATGACACCGTCCGGGCCGGTCGGGGTGACCTGCGCCAGGTCGATGCCGAGGTCCTTCGCGAGCTTGCGGACCGGGGGCTTGGCGAGCGGGCGGCTCTTCGCCACCGCCTTCACCGCTCCGGCGCCCTGGCCGTTCAGCTCGCCCTGGACCGCCTGGACCGCCGCGGCGGCGGGCTGCTCGGCGCCCTTGCGGGGGCGGCGCTTGGTGGAGCTCTCGGAGACGCCGTAGCCGACCAGGACGGACTGGCGGCCCTTGGGCGCCTCCTCCGCGGCCGGGGCGGCGGCGGGCTCCTCCGGAGCGGTCACCGCCTCCTGCGCGGGGGCGTCGGCGGGGCCCGAACCGGGCGCCACGTCCACCGCGATGATCACCTGGCCCACGTCGACCGTGGTGCCCTCGGGGAAGCGCAGCTCGTGCACCACCCCGTCGAACGGGATCGGCAGCTCCACGGCGGCCTTCGCGGTCTCGACCTCGCAGACGACCTGGCCGTCGGTGACGGTGTCGCCGGGCTGGACGAACCACTTGAGGATCTCCGCCTCGGTGAGCCCCTCGCCCACGTCGGGCATCTTGAACTCGCGGAAACGGACCGTTGTGTCGGTCATCGTCACGACCCCTCTCCTCAGTACGCCAGCGAGCGGTCGACGGCGTCGAGCACCCGGTCGAGACCCGGCAGGTACTCGTCCTCCAGCCGGGCCGGCGGGTACGGCACGTGGTAGCCGCCGACCCGCAGGACGGGTGCTTCGAGATGGTAGAAGCAGCGCTCGGTGATCCGGGCGGCGATCTCGGCGCCGGAGCCGTAGAAGACCGGGGCCTCGTGCACGACGACGAGCCGGCCGGTCTTCTCGGCCGAGGCCTGGATGGCGTCGAAGTCGATCGGGGACATCGACCGCAGGTCCAGGACCTCGACCGACTTGCCCTCCTCCTCGGCCGCCGCGGCGGCCTCCAGGCAGACCTTCACCATCGGCCCGTACGCGACGAGCGTGAGGTCGCTGCCCTCGCGGACCGTGACGGCGCGGTGCAGCGGGACCGGGATGGCCTCGGTGTCGACCTCGCCCTTGTCCCAGTAACGCCGCTTCGGCTCGAAGAAGATGACCGGATCGTCGGACTGGAGAGCCTGCTGCATCATCCAGTAGGCGTCGTGCGCGTTCGACGGCGAGACGACCTTCAGACCGGAGACGTGCGCGAACAGCGCCTCGGGCGACTCGCTGTGGTGCTCGACCGCGCCGATGCCACCGCCGTAGGGGATGCGGACCACGACGGGCAGCTTGATCGTGCCGAGCGAGCGGGCGCGCATCTTCGCGAGCTGCGTGACGATCTGGTCGTACGCGGGGAAGACGAAGCCGTCGAACTGGATCTCGACGACGGGACGGTAGCCGCGCAGGGCCAGACCGATCGCGGTGCCGACGATGCCGGACTCGGCGAGCGGGGTGTCGATCACCCGTCCCTCGCCGAAGTCCTTCTGCAGCCCGTCCGTGATCCGGAAGACGCCGCCGAGCTTGCCGACGTCCTCACCCATGATCAGGACCTTGGGGTCGGTGTCGAGGGCATGGCGCAGCGACTCGTTGAGCGCCTTCGCGATGGACATCTTTTCCGCGGCCACGGTCAGTTCCCCTCCTCGACGAACGATGCCTGGTAGGCGATGAACTCGGCCCGCTCCTCGTCGACGAGCGAGGAGCCGTCGGCGTAGACGTGGTCGAACATCGCCATCGGACCGGGGTCCGGCATGGCGCGGACGGCCTCGCGCACGCCCTTGCCGAGCGCCTCGCTCTCCGCCTCCAGGGCGGTGAAGAAGGCCTCGTCCGCGAACTTCTGCTTCTCCAGGTACGTGCGCAGCCGCAGGATCGGGTCCTTCGCCTCCCACGCGACGCGCTCCTCGTCGGCCCGGTACTTCGTCGGGTCGTCGGAGGTGGTGTGCGCGCCCATGCGGTAGGTGAACGCCTCCACGAGGGTGGGGCCCTCACCCCTGCGGGCCCGCTCCAGCGAGGCCTTGGTCACCGCGAGGCAGGCGAGCACGTCGTTGCCGTCGACCCGGACGCCGGGGAAGCCGTAGCCCTGGGCGCGCTGGTAGAGCGGCACCCGGGTCTGGCGGGCGGTGGGCTCGGAGATCGCCCACTGGTTGTTCTGGCAGAAGAACACGACGGGCGCGTTGTAGACCGCGGAGTAGGTGAACGCCTCGGCCACGTCGCCCTGGCTGGTGGCGCCGTCACCGAAGTACGCGACCACGGCGGAGTCCGCGCCGTCCTTGGCGACACCCATGGCATAGCCGGTGGCGTGCAGGGTCTGCGAGCCGATGACCAGCGTGTACAGGTGGAAGTTGTTGGTGGCCGGGTCCCAGCCGCCGTGGTTCACCCCGCGGAACAGGCCGAGCAGGTTCGTCGGGTCCACGCCCCGGCACCAGGCGACGCCGTGCTCGCGGTAGGTGGGGAAGACGTAGTCGTCGTCGCGCAGCGCCCGGCCGGAGCCGATCTGCGCGGCCTCCTGGCCCAGCAGCGAGGCCCACAGGCCCAGCTCGCCCTGGCGCTGCAGGGCGGTCGCCTCGGAGTCGAACCGGCGGGTCAGCACCATGTCCCGGTACAGCCCGCGCAGCTCCTCGGGGGAGATGTCGATGCTGTAGTCCGGGTGCTCCACCCGCTCGCCCTCGGGCGTCAGGAGCTGTACGAGCTGAGGCTCGGAACTCTGCGGTGCCTTCGCGGCGCTGGTGCGCCTGCTGCTACTGCGTCGCGGCTTACGCGCGGCAGTGCTCTCCACGGTCACGTGCGTGCTCCTCCGTCGGTCCGGACCCCGGGGTCTGCCGGGATACCAGTGCGGCTCGCCTGTGTCCGGACCCGTGCACGGGGTGGGTGCCGCTCGGCCGGGAACAGGCGTGACAGGTGCCCCGGCGAGCGCCCTGTCACAGGCACGTTACCCAGTGGGTCGCATATACGCGAAACCCTCTCTGACCTGCGATTTTGCTTGGATTTCCAAGTAAATCGCGAAAAACCCGAACTCTTGCTGGTCACAGCACTGGTAACAGCCTCGCAGGCGGCCGGAACAACGGCACGTTATCCCGGAGGACCGGCGCAGGGAAGGGCGGAGCGGAGCGGAGTGTGTGAGACTGCGAATGTGTCCGAAGATGGAAAAATCACCGTATTTCTACTCGACGACCATGAGGTAGTACGTCGGGGCGTCCACGACCTGCTCGCGGTGGAGGACGACATCGAGGTCGTCGGCGAGGCCGGGACCGCCGCCGACGCCCTGGTCCGCATCCCCGCCACCCGCCCGGACGTGGCCGTGCTGGACGTGCGCCTGCCGGACGGCAGCGGGGTGGAGGTGTGCCGGGAGATCCGCTCCCAGAACGAGAACATCAGGTGCCTGATGCTGACCTCGTACGCCGACGACGAGGCCCTGTTCGACGCGATCATGGCCGGTGCCTCGGGGTACGTGCTCAAGGCGATCCGCGGCAACGAGCTGCTGAGCGCGGTGCGCGACGTCGCGGCCGGCAAGTCGCTGCTGGACCCGGCGGCCACCGCCCGCGTGCTGGCCCGGCTCCGCGACGGCAAGGACCCCAAGGGCGACGACAGACTCGCCAACCTCACCGAGCAGGAACGCAAGATCCTCGACCTGATCGGCGAAGGACTCACCAACCGGGTCATCGGCGAGCGCCTGCACCTCGCGGAAAAGACGATCAAGAACTACGTCTCCAGCCTCCTGTCGAAGCTCGGCATGGAGCGCCGCTCGCAGGCCGCCGCGTACGTCGCCCGCATCCAGGCCGAGGGCGAGCGCTGAGAGGGCGGAGCCGACGAACCGGCCCGGCCGGGGACCTTGGTCCCGGTGTGCCCGGGGCCCCGGACCCTTACGCACGGGCGGGGCCGCACCGGACAGTGGAGGAATGTCTCCAGAGGAATCGCGCGCCATCGAGTTGCTGGACCGGGTCCCGTACGGCCGGCTGGCGACCAGCAGGCGTGCGCTCCCGCTGCTGGCCTTCGCCCGCCACATCGTGCACGAGGGCCACCTCGTGCTGCGCATGCACGGCGGACTCGGCCACCACGAGGCCTGTGACGGCACCGTCGTCGCCTACGGGGCCGACAACCTGAACACCGCCGCACCGGGCGACCGGGACCTGTGGGCCGTGCAGTTCACCGGCACCGCCGAGCTGCTGGAGCCCTCCGCCGACCAGCGCGCCCGCTTCGGCGCCCTGCCCGCCGAGGTCAACGGCGAGGCCTACGCTCCGGTCTACCTCCGGCTGCGTCCGCAGTTCGCCTCAGTGCACACTCTGGGCTGGATTTCAAGTCCGCATCCGGGGCACGTGGGGTGATCTACCATCTGGTAAGTGCCGCGCTCATATGTAACCCACCCTCCCCAGCCTCCGGTCGGCGAGGTCATGCGCCGCTATCCCGCGGTCGGTGAACCGCTCGCCTGCGAGCCGATCACCAAGGGACTTCTCAACCACGGATACCGCGTCTCCACCACGCGCGGCGCGTACTTCCTCAAGCACCACCTCGACAAGCAGCACCTGGACGACGCCACCGGCGAGCGCTCCCTCATCGCCCGCCAGCACCGGGCCACCATGCGCCTCCAGTCGATCGGCGTCCCCGTCGCACCGCCGCTCGCCGACGCCGACGGCGAGACCGTCACCGTCATCGACGGCCACTGCTTCGCCCTGCACCCCTGGGTCGACGGCCGCCACCGCGTCGGCGCCCAGCTGACCCCGGACCAGTCCCAGCGTCTCGGGGCGCTCCTCGGAGCCGTACACACCGGTCTCGAACAGGTCATGGGCCCCGGCGGCGGCACGCCGGCCACACGGCGCGGACACGGCAGCCCCGACCCGGCCGACACCTTCGCCCTCATCGACGAACTGCTCGACGCCGCACGCGGCGTGCGCCCCCGCGACACCCCGCTGGACGCCTTCGACGAACTCGCCGTGCACCGCCTCGTCGAGCGCCGGGCCCTGCTGGAACGCCACGCCCACCGCCGCCCGCCCACCCCCGTGGGCCCCGCACACGGCTGGGTGCACGGCGACTTCCACCCGCTGAACCTGCTCTACCGGGGCAGCGACCCCGTCGCGATCGTCGACTGGGACCGGCTCGGCGTCCAGCCCCGCGCCGAGGAGGCGGTCCGCGCCGCGGCGATCTTCTTCGTCCAGCCCGCCGGAAAACTCGAACTCGACAAGGTCAAGGCGTACGCCCGCGCCTACCGCGAGGCCGCCGGGGTCAGCTCGGCGGAACTCGCCGCCGCGGTGCACCGGGTCTGGTGGGAACGGCTCAACGACTTCTGGATACTGCACTGGCGCTACGCCCTGGGAGACCGAAGGGCCGACCCGCAGTTCCCTGCGGTGTCGGCCCTGGTGGTGTGGTGGACCCGCGAATACGAGGCCGTGAACGAGGCGTTCACGGGCTGAGCGCCCCGCACCGGACGGGCGGGGCGCTCGACGGGGCTCCCGGGGTGAGCTGTGGCGGCCCGGTCAGGGGATGAGACCGGTGGCGCCCGCGGACTCGGCGGAGCCGGTGGGCTCCGCGGTGCTGCCGGTGTCGCCCGCACCCGCCGCCGCGTCCCCGTCCGCACCGTCGTCCGTCGGCTCCGTGGTCGGCTCCTCGGACGTGTCGCCCGTGGGCTCCCCGGCGCCCCCGCCGTTCGACGTGGCGGGCGCCTCCGTGGTCTGCGTCGGCTTCGGGGTGTACGACCCCTGGGTTTCGGTCGGCGTCGGCGTCCAGGTCGGGTCCTGGGACCACTGCGACTGCCCGCCCGAGGAGTCCTCGGGCTCCTGCGACTCCTCGGTCGGCTCGTCACTGGGCTCGGCCGAGGTCTCGTCCGGGGACGGCGAGCTCGACGTGGTCGGCTCCACCCGGCCCGTGCCGGGGTCGTCGCCGCCCGCCGCGTTGACCGCGAGCGCGACGCCGATACCGATCGCGACCAGCGCCAGCACCGCGAAGAGCCACATCTTGCTCTTGCCGCCGCCGTTGCCCTGGCCGCCGTTGTAACCGCCGTTGCCGTAGCCGCCGTAGCCGCCGTCGTCCGGGTTCGCCGGAGGCAGGATCGGCCCCTGCGAGGTGTCCCCGTGCGACCCGTAGCCGCCGGCCCCCATCACCTGGGTGGCACCCGCGAAACCCTGCGCCGGAGTGTGGCCGCCGTCGTACCCGACCGGTCCGGTGTTCCACGTGCCGGTGTGACCGCCCTGCACCTGGAGCATCTGCAAGCCGTACTGGACCAGCCCGCGCATCTCCTCCGCGCTCTGGAACCGGTCGTCCGGCTCCTTCGCGAGCGAACGCATCACCAGACCGTCCAGCTCCGGCGGCACCCCGTCCGAGACCTCGGACGGCGGGACCGGGATGTCCTGGACGTGCTGGTACACCACGGAAAGCGGCGTCTCACCGGTGAACGGGGGCCGCAGCGCCAGCAGTTCGTACAGCAGACAGCCGGTCGCGTACAGGTCGGAACGGTGGTCGACGGCCTTGCCGAGCGCCTGCTCCGGGGAGAGGTACTGCGGGGTGCCCATGACCATGCCGGTCTGCGTCATCGTCGACTGCGCGCCGTGCAGCGCGCGGGCGATCCCGAAGTCCATGACCTTCACGGCGCCGGAGTTCGTGATGATGACGTTCGCGGGCTTGATGTCCCGGTGCACGATGCCGTGCTGGTGCGAGTAGGCCAGCGCCTCCAGCACCCCGGAGACGATGATCAGCGCCTGCTCGGGCGGCGGCGCCTCCGCACTGATCAGCAGGTCGCGGATGGTGCGGCCCTCGACCAGCTCCATCACGATGTAGGGGACGGTCTGACCGCCCACGACGTCCTCGCCGGAGTCGTACACGGCGACGATCGCGTGGTGGTTCAGCCCGGCCACCGACTGCGCCTCACGGGTGAACCGCGCCTTGGACACCGGGTCCTCGGCGAGATCGGAGCGGAGCAGCTTCACCGCGACGGTACGTCCCAGACGCACGTCCTCAGCGGCGTAGACCTCCGCCATGCCGCCCCTGCCGAGGCGGTGGGTCATCCGGTAACGGCCGTCCCCGACGACGCCGCCGACGCCCCAGGAGTCGGTGCCATCCGAGACTCCGCCGCCGTTTGCTTCGGAATCGGGTGCCATCAGTCCTCGCCGTCGTATCTGTCCGCGCGTCCGCGGGTCCTCACGGTGCCTGGTTCCTGCAACAGCCGCATGGACGGCTGCATTGCCACGCCACGCTACAGCCTCCACCGCGCCCCTCGGTCCGGAGCGAAACCGGTCATCCGATCGGCGGGCGCGGCGCACGCGCACATTCCGGGCAGTTCCTGTAACGCTTCCGAGACGGTTCGTGTGGTCAGGGTCACGGAACCGGCACCTGGCTTGACGTGTCCCACCCCTCGGGCAGACTGGGCACGTAGTACGGATCTTCGCGGATTCCCGGGGCCCCGGGGCCACTGTTCACCGAAGTTTCTGTTCACCGAAGCTTCGGAGTTCCTGTTCACCGGGCCTTCGGAACGATTTCCGCGATTCCCGCGACATCGGGGTGAGGCGCCGACAGCGCGCCGAGGGGGAGCACGTCATGAGCCAGGACGGTTCGCAGGGCCGCTATGCGGGCGGAGCCGTCGCCGGCGGCCGGTACCAGCTCCGGGATCTGCTCGGCGAAGGCGGCATGGCCTCCGTCTACCTCGCCTACGACGCGGCACTCGACCGCCAGGTGGCGATCAAGACCCTGCACACCGAACTCGGACGGGAGCAGTCCTTCCGCGAACGGTTCCGCCGCGAGGCCCAGGCCGTCGCGAAGCTCCAGCACACCAACATCGTCTCCGTCTTCGACACCGGCGAGGACGAACTCGGCGGCGCCCTGATGCCGTACATCGTCATGGAGTACGTGGAGGGCCTGCCGCTCGGCTCGGTGCTGCGCCAGGACATCGCCGCCCAGGGCGCGATGCCCGCCGACAAGGCCCTCAAGGTGACCGCCGACGTGCTGGCCGCCCTGGAGACCAGCCACGAGATGGGGCTCGTCCACCGCGACATCAAGCCCGGCAACGTCATGATCACCAAGCGTGGCGTGGTCAAGGTCATGGACTTCGGCATCGCCCGCGCCATGCAGTCCGGCGTCACCTCGATGACCCAGACCGGCATGGTCGTCGGCACACCCCAGTACCTCTCGCCCGAGCAGGCCCTCGGCCGCGGCGTGGACGCCCGCTCCGACCTCTACTCGGTCGGCATCATGCTCTTCCAGCTGCTCACCGGGCGCCTCCCCTTCGACGCGGAGTCGCCTCTCGCCATCGCCTACGCGCACGTGCAGGAACAGCCGCCCGCCCCGTCCACGATCAACCGGGCGGTCACCCCCGCGGTGGACGCGCTCGTCGCCCGCGCACTCCGGAAGAACCCGAACGAACGCTTCCCCAGCGCCGCCGCGATGCGCGACGAGATCTTCCGGGTGCTGAACGCCTCGGGCCAGGCCGCCGCCCCGGTGATCGTCGCCGGAGGCCCCGTCAACAGCGGGTCGGGCGTCGGCGCCACGGTCTTCCCGCCGGTCGACCAACAGGCCCAGCCCGGCCCGTACGGCGTCCAGACCCCGTACCCGGCCCACCCGCAGCAGCCCGGCCCGTACGGCGCCCCCACCCCGGCTCCGAGCTACGGCTACCCGCAGGCCGCTCCTCCGGCGTACCAGCAGACCCCGCCGCCGTACGCGGGCGCGGCGACCTCCCCGACCGCGGGCCAGGTGGTCGGCGGCGGTACGGGCTCCGGGGGCGGGGGCGGCAGGTCCCGGCGGAACCCGGTGGTCGTCGGCTCCGTGGCCGTGGCCGGCATCGTCGTCATCGGCCTGATCGCGGCGACGCTCCTCCTCGACGGGGGCGGCGGCGAGGACCCGGCGCCGGGTCCCACCGACGCCACCGGCAGCAGCGCGCCGGCGGTCGCCGGGGAGCACAAGGGTCCCGAGCGCAACCGGACGATGGACACCGACGAGTGCACGGACCCGAGCACGGACGTCCGCGACGCCGACAAGGTCTCCGCACCGGACTTCGTCTACAAGGACCTGCTCTCCGCGAAGGCCTGCGCGGACGCCGCCGGGTGGACCCTCAAGGTGATCGAGGAGCCCGGCAACACCTACGCCGAGGACCAGATCGTCAAGCAGTTCCCGACCGCGGGCACCGCCATCGACCCGGTGAACGCCCACATCGAGCTGAGCGTCTCCACGGGGGACCCCTCCTGAGCCCTGCGTGCCTGCCCGGCCCGCTGTGCCCTGCCGTGCCCGCTGTACCTGCCCGGCCCGCTGTACCTGCCCGGCCCGCAGTCCCTGCCCGGCCCGCTGTTTCGGCCGTCTGTGCGTGGGCCGGATCGGCCGTTCGGGTGGGAGGCGGGTCCGCCGTCACCGTGGCGGATGACATCCCTCCATCCGGGATGCCGGGAATGTGCGGGCGTGTGACGCTGATCCCATGGCTCCAGGTCCTCCTCCCCCGCGGTCTCCGTGGACGTCGAGGTCGGTGGTCTCCCTCCTGCTCGCCATGACCGCCGCGCTGGGCCCGACGGCCGGTGCGGCTGCTTCCCCGTCCCCCCGTACGAGCACCGTCACGCCCTCCGCGTCCCCGGGCCCGGTGCCCCCGGCAACCGCCGGACCCGCCTTCTCCCGCGCTCCCTCCCGCGCCCCCGACCCGCGCGCCGCCCACCGGGCCACACCTTCGCCGGGCGCGCCGCCGTCGTTCTCCCCGGCCCCGCGGGGAGCCCCGCCGTCCGGCCGGGCGGCCTCCGCCGTCTCTCCCGCTCCGGCAGCACCGGCAGCACGGGCCGAGCTCACGCTTCCGGCCACCACCCCGCCCGTCGCTCCGCCGCCGCCCCTCACCCCGACCGGCTCGCCGTCCGCCCCGTCGTCCGCCCAGCCGTCCGTCTCGCCGTCTCCGGGTGAGCAGCCGTTCGCCGGGCGGCCCGCGGGGGAGGGCCGGGTACGCCCCGGCCGTTCGCTCTCCCCCCAGGAGCTCGCGGAGGCCATCGCCGCGCTGGAGGACGAGGAGGCCCCGGCCACCCCGTCCGCGCCCGCCTCCCTCTCCGCCGCGCCGCTCTTCCCCTCTTCCGAGCCCGTACCGGCGACCCGGCCGCACACGCTGGGCACCCGCCCCGCCGAAGGGCTCAGCCCGCTCTCCCTGGGCAGCGGAATCGCCCTGGTCGGCCTCGGACTGGCCTTCCTCGGCGCCCGGATGCGCCGCGCGGACTGACGGGACGGGCGGTACGTACGGGACTCGGTCGTGTTGGTGAACCCTCACCACACGACCCAACCGGGTCCGTGTCCGGCGCGGCGCCGGACGATCCCGGGGGACTGATCACGCATTCAGGTACGTAGGGGACGGTGGATCAAGCCCAAGAAGGGGCACCACCCTTCTGTACGGCGCATGTGCGAGACAATGGCGGCATGGAGATGCCGAGGAATGACCGGTCGCAGGAGCACCCCCAAGTCCTCGTAGTGGGACAGGACGGAATGGCTGTCGGCGGCGGTGCCAGTGGCGACGAGTCCCGCGAGGTCCCAGTGACGGAGATGGTCGAACAGCCCGCGAAGGTCATGCGCATCGGCAGCATGATCAAGCAGCTCCTCGAGGAGGTCAGAGCGGCACCTCTCGACGAGGCCAGCCGCGTCCGGCTCAAGGAGATCCACGCCAGCTCCGTGAAGGAGCTGGAGGACGGCCTCGCGCCCGAGCTGGTGGAGGAGCTGGAGCGCCTTTCGCTGCCGTTCACGGAGGAGTCGGTCCCCTCGGAGGCCGAGCTGCGGATCGCGCAGGCCCAGCTGGTGGGCTGGCTGGAGGGCCTTTTCCACGGCATCCAGACCGCCCTGTTCGCCCAGCAGATGGCGGCCCGCGCCCAGCTGGAGCAGATGCGGCGCGCCCTGCCCCCCGGCTCCGGCGACGACGAGGGGTCCGACGGAGACCCGCACGGCGCGATCCGCTCCGGCCCGTACCTGTAAAGCCGTACGACACGCTCTGGACCAGATCCCGTAGAACAGCGCGCTCGCGCGCAGAGCCCGGACCCGGAAGAGCCCGGTCCCGCACACGATCCGATGTGCGGGCCGGGCTCTCGTCATGCGGGCCGGGCTCCGTTCGCGCGGGCGGGCCAGGCTCGCACGGTCAGGCCCGGTACGCGGGGTCAGACCTGGTTCGTGGCGGGCGCCAGCAGCAGGACCTTGCCGATGTGGGCGCTGGACTCCATCACCCGGTGCCCCTCGGCGGCCTCGGCCATCGGCACCGTACGGTCCACGATCGGGCGGACCACCCCGGCCTCGATCAGCGGCCAGACGTGCTCACGCACCGCCGCCACGATCGCGGCCTTCTCGGCGAGCGGGCGACCCCGGAGCGACGTCGCGGTGACGGCGGCCCGCTTGGTCAGCAGGGCCCCCAGGTTCAGTTCGGCCTTCGCGCCGCCCTGGAGCCCGATGACGGCGAGCCGCCCGTTGGTGGCGAGCGCCTCGACGTTCTTCGACAGGTACTTCGCGCCGACGATGTCGAGGATGACGTCCGCGCCCGCGCCGTCCGTCGCCTTGCGGATCTCCTCCACGAAGTCCTGCTCGCGGTAGTTGATCAGGATGTCCGCGCCGAGTTCCGCACAGCTCGCCAGCTTCTCCGCGCTGCCCGCGGTCACCGCGACCCGGGCGCCGACCGCCTTGGCCAGCTGGATCGCCATGGTGCCGATGCCGCTGGAACCGCCGTGCACCAGCAGGGTCTCGCCGGGGCGCAGATGCGCCACCATGAAGACGTTGGACCAGACCGTCGACGTCACCTCGGGAAGCGCCGCCGCCGACACCACGTCGAGCCCCGCGGGCACCGGCAGCAGCTGCCCGGACGGCACCACGACCTTCTCCGCGTACCCGCCACCGGCGAGGAGCGCGCAGACCTCGTCGCCCACCGCCCAGCCGCTCACCCCGGGGCCCAGCGCGGCGATCCGCCCCGCGCATTCGAGACCCGGGTACACGGGGGCGCCGGGCGGCGGGTCGTAGAAGCCTTGGCGCTGCATGACGTCGGCGCGGTTCACCGCGCTGGAGAGCACCTGCACGAGGACTTCGCCCTCGCCGGGTACGGGATCGGGCACCTCGGTCCAGACGAGCGCCTCGGGGCCACCGGGTTCGGGGATCGTGATCGCATACATGGCCGCGAGGCTACTCCGTACCCCGCCGCGGCAGCCGTCGCGCCGCCGGACACCGCCTACAGCCGCTGCGGGCCCTGGGGCGGCCGGTTCGGGATCAGCGGCGAGGGCAGCGGGGAGGCGCGCACGACCACCACCACCCGGTCCGTCGTCTGCAAGGGGCTCGCGGCGGGATCGTCGTAACTGAGCATCCGGTGCCCCCGCACCACGTTCACCACCAGGTCATCGGTCTCCCGGACGCCCCGTCCCACCTCGCTCTTTATGACCGGCCGCTCGATGAGATCCAGGCCGCTGCCGTGCTGGATCAGGTCCTCCAGCACCGTGCCCGCGCCGGGGCTGAGCGCCGACAGGCCCAGCAGGCGGCCGGCCGCGCTGGCGCTGGTGATCACGGAGTCCGCGCCGGACTGCCGGAGCAGCGGGGCGTTCTCCTCCTCGCGCACCGCGGCGACGATCTTCGCGCTCTGGTTCAGCTGCCGGGCCGTCAGCGCCACCAGCACGGCGGTGTCGTCGCGCTGGGTGGCGATGATGATCTGACGCGCCTTCTGGACCTCGGCCCGCAGCAGCACCTCGCTGCGCGTGGCATCGCCCTGCACCCCGGTGAACCCCTGGGCGTTGACCGCGTCCACCACCTTGCCGGCCGGATCGACGATGACGATCCGGTCCTTGCGCTGACCGGTCGCGCAGAGCGTCTGCACGGCCGAACGGCCCTTCGTACCGAAACCGACGACCACACTGTGATCACGCACGTTGCTTCTCCAGCGATTCAGCGATTCAGGAACTCGGGGGTCCGGGTGTCCGGGTGTCCGGGGGTCGGTTGCCCGGGGGTCGGTTGTCCGGGGGGTCGGGGTGTCCGGCGGCCCCCTGGCCGGTGGGCCGCGCGGTACGGCGCAGTTCCCAGGGTACGGAAGGACGACGGACGGAACGGCCGCACGGGACCCCTTACGCTTCTCTCCGCCGGTGACGGTGCACGACTGGTGGAGACACGGCACGTGCGACGCGCTTCGGCCACCGTCCCCGTCGTCGATCCACGACCATGGGCCACGACGTGACCACCTGCCCGCCGCCGCCAGAGGACATGCCATGAAGGACGAGAACCAACCAGCAGTCAGGAACGGCAGGTTCTCCATCCTGCGATCCCTCTGGCACCGCTCGCGCTCGGACGCGCGGGAGGACGCCGAGGCCAGCCGCGCCATCACCATGCCGACGCAGGGAGCGCTGCCGCCACTCCAACAGGTCCTCCGGCGCCTCGCGATGGCACTGCTCGTCCTGGCGGTCACGGTGGTGATCGTCTGGTCCGACCGCTCCGGCTACAACGACACCTCCGACAGCAGCGTCGATCTGCTCGACGCGGTCTACTACGCGACCGTCACCCTCTCCACCACCGGATACGGCGACATCACTCCGGTGAGCGACGGCGCCCGCCTCATCAACGTGCTGGTCATCACCCCCCTTCGAGTGCTCTTCCTGATCATCCTGGTCGGCACCACCCTCGAAGTCCTCACCGAGCGGACCCGCCAGCAGGTACGCATCCACCGGTGGCGTTCCCGCACCCGCGACCACGTCGTGGTGGTCGGTTACGGCACCAAGGGCCGGCACGCCGTCGAGTCGTTGATCTCCACGGGCATCACCAAGGACAAGATCGTCGTGGTGGACCCCCAGCAGAAGGCCGCACACGCGGCCGGTGACGACGGGCTGGTGGCCGTCGTCGGCGACGCCACACGCTCCGAGACACTGCTCAAGGCCGAGGTACCGACCGCAAGCCGGGTGATCATCGCCCCCCAGCGCGACGAGACCGCCACCCTGATCACCCTGACCGCCCGCCAGCTCAACAAGCACGCCACCATCGTCGTCGCGGTCCGCGAGGACGAGAACGTCCCGCTGCTCAAACAGAGCGGCGCGGACACCGTGGTCACCAGCTCCAGTTCGGCCGGCCGCCTGCTCGGGGTCTCCATGGCCAGCCCGCCGGTCGCCAGGACCCTGGAGGACCTGATGACCCACGGCAGCGGACTGGACCTCGGGGAACGGGCGGTGACCGAGGAGGAGATCGGCCGTCCGCCGCGCGACTGCGCCGATCTGATCGTCGCGGTGCTCCGCAACAGGAGACTGCTCGACTACACGGACCCCGCGCTCACCAGCCTCCAGCGCGAGGACCGTCTCATCACCATCAGCCGTTCAGGACCAGCCCGCTGACGCACTGTTCGCCCGCGCGTTCCGGTTCGGGTGTTTCACGTGAAACACCCGAACGCCGGACCGTTGCTGTCACCGTCGCCGGTCCTGTCACCGGCGACGTTTCACGTGAAACGGTCGGGGCGCCCGAGCCCTGCCTGATCCGAACGAAGGGTCCTACGCCCAGGGCAGATCCAAGATCTCCACCTCGGCACCGGGGCGCGCACCACCCGGCTCCACGACCGCCATGCCGTCGGCGGTGGCGATCCCCCGCAGCATCGCGGGGCCGTTGTAGCGCAGCGGTACGGCGTGGTCCCTGGCCCCTCCCCGCCCGGCCCGATGCACCACGGGCACGAGCCGGGTGTCGTGCGGATGCCCCTGCACCGCCTCCTGTACGGGCGCCCGGTACGGCTCCTGCTCGACGCGGCCCGCGAGCCCGCCGAGGAGCGGAAGGGCGAGCGTGAGGAGGCCGGAGACGGCAGCGAGCGGGTTGCCCGGCAACCCGACCAACCAGGGGCCGTCCGGTGCCAGTCTGGCCAGCAGCATGGGGTGACCGGGGCGTACCGCCACTCCGTCCACCACCAGTTCGGCGCCGATCTCCGCGAGGATCGGGTGCACATGGTCGACCGGGCCGGCCGCAGTGCCGCCGGTCGTCAGCACCAGGTCCGCGTCGGTGGAGGTGAGCGCCCGCCGCAACGCCCCCGCGTCGTCACCCAGTCGGCGCGGTTCGGCGACATCGGCGCCCGCGGCGCGCAGCCACGGACCGAGCATGGGCCCGAGCGCGTCCCGGATGTGCCCGCCGTGCGGGAGCCCCGAGGTGAGCAGTTCGTCGCCGAGCACCAGCACCTCCACCCGGGGACGCGGGACCACGACGAGCGCGTCGTACCCGGCGGCAGCGGCGAGTCCGAGCACCGCGGGGGTCACCAGTGTTCCCGGCGAGAGCAGTTGCTCGCCGGTCCGGCACTCCTGGGCGCGCGGCCGGATGTCCTGGCCCGGGACGACCGCCCGCCGGGCATGCAGCATCCCCTTGGCCTCGTCCACTTCCGCGTGCTCGGAGCGGATGACCGCCGTCGCCTCCACGGGGATGCGGGCCCCGGTGGCGATCCGTACCGCCTCGCCGTCCGGCAGCCGGCCGGGACCACCGTCCCCGGCGAGCAGCCCCGAGCCTCCGTGGAAGTGCCAGGGGCCAGGTCCGGTGACGGCCCAGCCGTCCATGGCGGAGGTGTCGAAGGACGGCAGATCGGTCAGCGCCGTGAGTCCTTCGGCCAGTACATGGCCCAGCGCGCGGTCGAGCGGCAGCCGGATCGCGGCATGCGTACCCCCGCGTCCGGCGCGCACGGCCAGCGCCCGGGCCTGCTCCCAGGTCACGGCGGGGGAGAGGTGCGCGGGCGTGACCCCGCGGGCGGGTACATCCCTCGCGGGCGCCTCCCTGGCGAATCCACCCGCTGTGGCTCCGGAGGGCTCAGGAGACAGGGGGGCCGAGAAGTCGTGGCGCGAGGAGTCGTGGCGCGAGGAGTCGTAGGGCGAAGGCTCGTGCGGGGAGACCCTGTTGGCCAGGGCCAGTGCCTGTTCCACGGCCCGTTCGTCCTCGGCCGAGGAGGTCTTCCGCGCGGGCACCGGGCAGTCGTCCAGTTCCGGAAGCACGAAGAAGTCCCCGGGCGTTCCCATGCCGGAGAGCCGCACGGTCGGGGCCTCCGCCGCCGGGATCGGCTCCCGGCCGGTCACGGGGCTCCCGCTCCCTTGCCCTCGCCCGATTCCGCTTCCCAGCGCAGGGCGAGAGCAGTCGCCTTGCGGGTCGCCTCCGCCACGGCCCGGGGGCCTTCACCGGGTGCGGCGTTCGCGCCCGCCAGACCCGCCGCGTACCCGACGAGGAACGTGGTGAGCGGGGCGGCGGGCCGCGCGACACCGTGCGCGGCGTCGCGTGCCAGGTCGAGCAGAACATCGGTGTCGACGTCGAGTTCGAGGCCCAGTTCGGTCTTGACTGCGGTGATCCATTCGTCCAGCACGGCCTCATGCTCCCTGATGTGTGCCCTTGCCACCCTGATGTCGTCCCAAGTGTCGCAGTCGAAGGAGGCGAGTCCCGGTGTGGCCACGGCGGCCAGATCGAGTTCGGCCGTCAGCAGGCGCAGCGGGAGTCCGGCGAGGCCGCCGTGCTCGGTCGCGAGCAGGGCGAGCTCACGGCGGAGCGGTTCGGCGCGGTAGACGGCGACCAACGGCTGCCGTCGCCCGTCGGGGTCCCTACACAGGGCACCCTCCCGGCCGCCCTCCTCGGCGGCGGCCAGCAACGCGTCGACGGTGGCGGCGCCGAGGAACGGCAGATCCGCCGAGAGCACCACGAGCCAGGGGGCGGTGGTCTGCCGCACGCCCGCGTCCAGCGCGGCCACCGGCCCGCCTCCCGCAGGTGCTTCGCGGGTCCAGATCACCTGCCGGACCGTGGGTCTGCGGGGCCCCACCACGACCGTGCTCGCGGCACCGGCGCACGCCGCGAGCACCCGGTCGAGCAACGCCCGCCCGCCGACGCCGATCCCGGGCTTGTCGGTTCCCCCGAGCCGTCGGGCGGCCCCTCCTGCGAGGACGATGGCGTCATGGGCGGTCATGCGACGAGTATGGCCGCCCAGCCCCGGGGCACCCGCCCCCGGGCACGGGCCCAGCGGGCGAGGGCCGCGCGCGGGGACTGTCGGAGACGCTTCAGAGGGTCCGCAGCAGGACGGCCGGCTGCTCCACGCAGTCGGCGACGTACCGCAGGAAACCGCCCGCCGTGCCGCCGTCGCAGACCCGGTGGTCGAAGGTGAGCGAGAGCTGCACCACCTGACGTACCGCCAGCTCGCCGCCGTGGACCCAGGGCCGGGGGACGATCCGGCCGACCCCGAGCATGGCCGCCTCGGGGTGGTTGATGATCGGCGTGGAGCCGTCCACCCCGAACACGCCGTAGTTGTTCAGGGTGAAGGTGCCGCCCGTCAGCTCCGCAGGGGTCAGCTTCCCGTCCCGGGCCGCCTCGGTGAGCCGGGCCAGTTCGGCCGCCAGCGAGTCCACGGAACGCGCGTGCGCGTCCCGGACCACCGGCACCACCAGCCCCCGGTCCGTCTGCGCGGCGAACCCGAGGTGGACGGACGGCAGCCGGACGATCTCCCGGGCGGCGGTGTCCACGGTGGAGTTCAGCTCGGGATACTTCGCCAGCGCCGCCGCGCAGATCCGGGCCAACAGGGCGAGGACCGAAACCTTGGGCCCCGCCGTCCTGTTCATCGCCGCGCGGGCCGCCATCAGTTCGGTCGCGTCCGCGTCCACCCAGCAGGTCGCGTCGGGGATCTCGGTCCGGCTGCGCGCCATCTTGTCGGCGACCGCGCCCCGCACCCCGCGCAACGCGATCCGCTCGCCGGTGACGGCACGGTCCTGCGGAGGAGCGGAGGCCGCCCCCGCCGCGCCGACGGCGTGCCCACCGCCCATCGCGGACGCCCGCTCGATCACCGCCTCGACGTCGCACCGGAGGATCAGCCCCTCCGGCCCCGATCCCGCAAGCTCCCGGAGGTCCACGCCGTGCTGCCGGGCCAGTCGGCGCACGAGCGGAGAGATCACCGCGACCGGTGCGGCGGAACCAGCCGGACCGGCCTCCGCCACCGGAGCGACCGGACCGGCCTGCACCACGGGAGCGCCCGAACCGGCCTGCACCACCGGGGCGCCCGGAGCGACCGGACCGGCGCCGACGGTGGCGGCGGCCGAAGCGGACACGGGACGGACCCGCCGCCGCCGCGCCGCCGGGGCGGCCGTGCCGTACCCGACCAGCACGTTCCCCGACGCGTCCGACGACGCGGGGCCCGGGGCGGCCGGGGCGGAAGCCGAAGACGGGGCGGAACCCGGGACCGGACCCGACACCGGGGCGGAAGCCGGGACCGGGGCGGAAGCCGGGACCGGGGCGGAAGCCGGGACCGGGGCGGAAGCCGGGACCGGGGCGGAACCCGCCGCCGGGTCCGGCGCGACCGCGACCGTCATCAGCGGGGCGCCGACCGGGAGTTCCGCGCCCTCCTCGCCGAAGCGCGCCGTCACCACGCCGCCGTACGGGCACGGCACCTCCACCAGGGCCTTGGCCGTCTCGACCTCGACCACCGGCTGGTCCACGGCGACGACCTCGCCGATCTCCACCAGCCACCGCACGATCAACGCCTCGGTCAGCCCCTCGCCGAGGTCCGGCAGCCTGAATTCGAGCACCGTGGGCATCAGCGCGTCGCCTCCCACTGGAGCCGGGCGACCGCGTCGAGCACCCGGTCGACCCCCGGCAGATGGTGCCGCTCCAGCATCGGCGGCGGATACGGGATGTCGAAGCCGGCGACCCGCAGCACCGGCGCCTCCAGATGGTGGAAGCACCGCTCGGTCACCCGCGCGGCGATCTCGCCCCCCGGCCCACCGAACCCGGCGGACTCGTGGACGATCACCGCGCGCCCGGTCCGCCGCACGGAGGCGGCGACGGTCCCGTCGTCGAAGGGCACCAGAGACCGCAGATCGACGACCTCCAGGTCCCACCCCTCAGCCACCGCCGCCTCGGCCGCCTCCAGGCAGACCGGCAGGGACGGGCCGTAGGTGATCAGCGTCGCGCTCGTACCCGGCCTGCGGACCACCGCCCGTCCGAGGGGCTCGACCTCCGGCAGAGCCTCCGGCGACCAGTCGGACTTCGACCAGTACAGCCGCTTCGGCTCCAGGAACACCACAGGATCGTCCGAGGCGATCGAGGCCCGCAGCAGCCCGTAGGCGTCCTCCACGGTGGCCGGGGTGACGACGTGGAGCCCCGGAGTGGCCATGTAGTACGCCTCCGAGGAGTCGCTGTGGTGCTCGACCCCGCCGATCCCGCCACCGTACGGAATCCGCACGGTCAGCGGCATCGGCAGGGCGCCCCCGGTCCGGTTCCGCATCCGGGCCACATGGCTGACGAGCTGCTCGAACGCTGGATAGGCGAACGCGTCGAACTGCATCTCCACCACCGGCCGCAGGCCGTACATCGCCATCCCGACCGCCGCGCCGAGAATCCCCGCCTCCGCGAGCGGCGTGTCCGTGCACCGCTCGTCCCCGAACTCCGCCGCGAGGCCGTCGGTGACCCGGAAGACGCCGCCGAGCGTGCCGACGTCCTCGCCGAGCACATGCACCGAGGGATCCTCCGCCATCGCGTCCCGCAGCGCCCGCCCCAGCGCCTGGGCCATCGTGACCGGCCCCGTACGCCCCGCCCGCGCCCGCACCGCCGTGGTCATCGCCCGCCCTCCGTGTCCCGCTCCCGGCCGGACCGCTCGCTGCCGTCCCGCTGCTCCTCGGCGTCCTCGGCCGCGTCCTCGGCCACCAGTTCGGCGCGCAACCCGGCCTCCTGCTCGCGCAGCGGTCCGGTCCGGTCCCCGTAGACGTGCGCGAACAGGTCCATCGGGTCGAGCACCGGATCGGCGTTCATCCGCTCCCGCAGCGCCGCCGCCATCCGCTCCGCCTCCTGGCGCACCGCGTCGGCGGTGGCCTCGTCCAGCAGGCCGCGCGCGGTCAGCTCGCGCTCCATGAGGAGGACCGGGTCGTGGTCCCGCCAGGACTCCACCTCCTCCCGGGAGCGGTAGCGGGTCGCGTCGTCGGCGTTGGTGTGGGCGTCCATGCGGTAGGTCACCGCCTCCACCAGCGTCGGTCCGCCACCCCCGCGGGCGCGCGCCACCGCCTCGGCCAGCACCTCGTGCACCGCTGCGGCGTCGTTGCCGTCGACCAGCCGGCCGGGCATGCCGTAACCGACCGCCTTGTGGGCGAGGGACGGTGCCGCCGTCTGCTTGGCCAGCGGCACCGAGATGGCGAAGCCGTTGTTCTGCACGAGGAAGACGACCGGTGCCCGCCACACGGCCGCGAAGTTCAGCGCCTCGTGGAAATCGCCCTCGCTGGTCCCGCCGTCCCCCACCAGCGCCAGCGCCACCACGTCGTCGCCCTTGAGCCGCGCCGCGTGCGCCAGCCCCACCGCGTGCGGCAGGTGCGTGGCCAGCGGGGTGCAGAGCGGCGCGATCCGGTGCTCGCGGGGGTCGTAACCGGTGTGCCGGTCGCCCCGCAGCAGCGTCAGCGCGTCGACCGGATCGAGCCCCCGGGCCACCGCGGCGAGGGTGTCGCGGTAGCTCGGGAAGAGCCAGTCCCGCTCCTCCAGCACCAGCGCCGCGGCCACCTGGCAGGCCTCCTGGCCCGTGCTGGACGGGTACACGGCGAGGCGTCCCTGCTTGGTGAGCGCGGTCGCCTGCGTGTTGTACCGGCGGCCCCGCACCAGCTCGGCATGGAGCCTCAGCAGCAGCCGGGGGTCCGCTCCGGCCGCCGCCTCCGTGCCCAGCACCCGGTACGGCTCCGGGTCCGGAAGCAGCGGGGCGGGATCGGTGAGCGGCTTCCAGGCCGGGGGCGGCACCGGCCGGTAACCGGCCGCGCCGGGCAGCTCTTGGACCGTCATGAGAGGCACCTCCTTGGCAACGAGGCGGACACACGGACCGGCGGGGGAGCCGAATCCCCCGGGCCCCGCGCCCTACGTCGGGGTGTACGTCGGTGTGTACGTCGGAGTCGGGGCGGTCGCACGCGGACGCGTCCCGGGACGGGCCCGGGTGACGTGTCTCACCCAACGATTGTTCGGTCGTGGGCGCATTCTGGCTACAGCCCCCCTCGCCCTGTGGACAAACGGTTGTCCACAGCCTGGGATGGAGGCAGCTCGTCCACAACAGGGAGGCGCGGGGGCATGGCAGCTGAACGAATGGCCGGAGGGCCGGGGACGGGGCCGACACCGCCGCCCCGTCCGCTGGACGCCGTCGACCAGGACATCCTGCGCATCCTCCGTACCGACGGCCGGGCCTCGATACGGGCCGTCGCCGAGCAGGTGCACGTATCGCGGGCCAACGCCTACGCCCGCATCAACCGGCTGGTCGAGGACGGGGTCATCCGCGGGTTCAGCGCCCGGATCGACCACGAGCGGGCCGGGCAGGGGGCATCCGCGTACATCACGCTCAAGATCGTGCAGAATTCCTGGCGGACCGTGCGCGAGGAGCTCCAGGCGCTCCCGGGCGCCACCCACATCGCGCTGGTCAGCGGCGATTTCGACGTACTGCTCCTGGTGCACACGCCGGACAACCGGGCGCTGCGCGAGCTCGTCCTCACCCGCATTCAGGCCATTCCCGAGGTGCTCTCCACCCGCACCCTGCTGGTGTTCGAGGAGACCGAACTCGGCCACGGCCGGGACAACCCCTAGCTTGGTCTTCGAGCAAAGGGTCCGGCTGTCGCCCGAAGCGTCACCGGCCGGCGGAACGCATCCCGTCGAAGGCGAGGCGTACAACGGTCCCCGGCAGGTCGTCCGCCCCGAGCACCCCGTCGGGGGCGCCGCCCGTACCGCCGACGGCCCCCTCGGGCTGCGGGCGGTACCACTCGACCAGCGAGTTCACCATGCCGAACAGCAGCCGGGTGGCCAGCCGTATGTCCACGTCGGCCCGGAGGTCCCCGTCCGCGACGGCCGCCTTCAGCAGGGCCGCCACCCGCTGGTCGAACTCGCGGCGCCGCTCCAGCGCCCACCGCTCGGTCTTGGTGTTGCCCCGGACGCGCAGCAGCAGGGTGACGTACGGCAGCTCGGCCATCAGCACCTCGACCGTGCGGCGCGTGACGTATTCGACCCGCTCGACCGCGCGCCCCCGGCCCGCGCCCGGCTCGTCGAGAATCCCGAAGAGCCCGTCGATCGCCCGGCTCACCGCACGGTGCAAAAGCTCCTCCTTGCCCGCCACATGGTGGTAGATCGAGGACTTCGAGATGCCCGCCGCCCGGGAGAGGTGCTCCATGGACGTGCCGTCGTATCCGCGCTCGTTGAAGACCCGCACGGCGACGGCGAGCAGGGTCTCCGGGGTGTACGTGTCCCGCTTGGCCGTGGTCATGGACGCGATCCTCCCCCATGAGTTGTCCACAGGTTGTCCGGGCCCCCTTGTCCCGACCGATCGTTCGGTTAATCTAACTCCGTCAGCACGTCCCCGCCCGGCTCGATGAGGAGTTGGTCCGCCATGGCCGCCGCGCTCTCCCTCCAGAAGCTGTCCGAGACCCACCGGCCCACGCTCGACCAGGCCCTCGACGCCATCCGGACCCGCGCGTACTGGTCGCCCCACCCGGAGCACCCCAAGGCGTACGGCGAGGGCGGGGCGCCCGGCAGCCTCGGCGCGGCGGAGGGCAAGGCGGCGTTCGACGCGCTCCTGCACACCCGGTTCGACCTCGGCCAGCCCGGCACCGACGGCTGGGCGGGCGCCGAGATCTCCCCGTACGGCCCCGAGCTGGGCATCGAGTACCCGCACGCCGACCCCGACGTCCTGCTGCCCGCGATGCGCGCCGCCACCGCCGCCTGGCGGGACGCGGGCCCGGAGGCGCGGGCGCTGGTCTGCCTGGAGATCCTGGCGCGCATCGGCGCCCGCACGCACGAGCTGGCACAGGCCGTCATGCACACCAGCGGGCAGGCCTTCCTGATGGCGTTCCAGGCGGGCGGCCCGCACGCCCAGGACCGCGGCCTGGAGGCGGTGGCGTACGCGTACGAAGAACAGCTCCGCACCCCCGCGGAGGCCGACTGGTCCAAGCCGCAGGGCAAGCGCGATCCGCTCCGGCTGCGGAAGTCGTTCACCGCGGTCGGGCGCGGTGTCTCGCTGCTGATCGGCTGCAACACCTTCCCCACCTGGAACAGCTACCCGGGCCTCTTCGCCTCGCTCGCCACCGGCAACCCCGTCCTCGTCAAGCCGCACCCGCGCGCCGTGCTGCCGCTCGCGCTCACCGTCCGGATCGCGCGCGACGTGCTCGCGGAGACCGGATTCGACCCGAACCTCGTCGCGCTGACGGCCGAGCGCCCCGGCGAGGGCATCGCCAAGGAGCTGGCGGTGCGCCCGGAGGTCCGGATCATCGACTACACCGGCTCCACCGCCTTCGGCGACTGGCTGGAGACCCACGCCCGCCAGGCCCAGGTGTACACCGAGAAGGCCGGGGTCAACACCGTGGTGATCGACTCCACCGACGACTACGCCGGAATGCTCGCCAACCTCGCGTTCTCGCTCTCCCTCTACAGCGGCCAGATGTGCACCACCCCGCAGAACCTCCTCGTCCCCCGCGACGGCATCAGCACCGAGACCGGCCCCAGGACGTACGACGAGGTGGTCGCGGACCTCGCGGCGGCGGTCGACGGGCTCCTCGGCGACGACGCACGCGCCACCGCCCTCCTCGGGGCTCTGGTCAACCCGGACGTGCGAAGCCGGCTCGAAGCCGCCCCGGACCTCGGTGAGGTGGCCCTGGCCTCACGCGCGGTACCGCACCCGGAGTTCCCCGACGCGGTGGTGCGCACGCCGGTCGTCGTCAAGGTCCTCGCCAAGGAGCCCGGCCCGGACGGCGGCGACCCCGTCCACCTCTCCGAGTGCTTCGGCCCGGTGTCCTTCGCCGTCTCGGTGGACTCCGTCACCGACGCGGTGGACCTGCTGCGCCGGACCATCCGGGAGAAGGGCGCGATGACGGTCGGCGCCTACACCACCTCGCCCGAGGTGGAGCGCGCGATCGAGGAGGTCTGCCTGGAGGAGTCGGCCCAGCTGTCGCTGAACCTCACCGGCGGGGTCTACGTCAACCAGACGGCCGCCTTCTCCGACTTCCACGGCTCGGGCGGCAACCCGGCGGCCAACGCGGCCCTCTGCGACGGCGCGTTCGTCTCGGGACGCTTCCGCACCATCGAGGTCCGGCGCCAGGCCTGAGGCCCCGGGGACCGGATCCGGGGTCAGGCCGAGGGGTCCGGCACGTCCGCGTACCGCTGGACCCACGCGTGCATGGCGACGGCGGCGGCGGCCCCCGCGTTGATCGACCGCGTCGAACCGAACTGCGCGATCGAGCAGACCATCGAGGCGTGGGCCCTGGCCTCCTCCGTGAGGCCCGGACCCTCCTGGCCGAAGAGCAGCACACACCGCCGGGGCAGCACCGTCCGCTCCAGCGGGACGGCCCCCGGGAGGTTGTCGATCCCGATGATCGGCAGCCCCTCCGCCGCCGCCCAAGCGGTCAGGTCGGCGGTGTCCGGGTGGTGGCGGACATGCTGGTAGCGGTCGGTGACCATGGCACCGCGCCGGTTCCAGCGCCGCCGGCCGACGATGTGGATCTCCTTCGCCAGGAAGGCGTTCGCGGTGCGGACGACCGACCCGATGTTGAAGTCGTGGCCCCAGTTCTCCACCGCCACGTGGAAGTCGTGGCGCCGCAGGTCCAGGTCGGCGACGATCGCCTCACGGGTCCAGTAGCGGTACTCGTCCACCACGTTGCGCCGGTCGCCGCCCGCCAGCAGCTCGGGGTCGTACCGCTCGTCCTCCGGCCAGGGGGCCGGGTGCGGTCCGACGCCGATCCCGTCCCCGAACCCGTCGTCGTACTGCGCCGGTTCCGCGGCCGGATCGGGCCCCTCGGCCACGAAGGGCCCGCATTCCTCTGTACTGCCGGTCTCACTGCTCACCCGACGAGCGTATGGCCCCCGTCGACGGGACGCCTCGGGGCCTCCCCGCCCGGTCCCGCCGACCCCCGCGGGCCGGGCACGCGGGCTGCGCCCGTACGGCTGCCGACCCTGGCCAGCAGCCGGTCCCGGCCGGCGCCGACCCGGCCGCCGAGCCACACCAGGAAGACGGTGGGCAGGAAGACGGCGTCCGCCGAGATCATCGCCATCGAGAAGAAGGGCAGGCCCAGCAGGACCGCGATCCCCGCGTGCTCACCCATCATCACGACGAGCAGGACGTTCTTGACCCGCCGGTTGAAGAGCGTGAACGGGAACGCCACCTGCACGATCACCGTCGCGTACGTCACCACCATCACCATCACCGCGCTGCCCGCAAGGAGGTTCGAGAGCTCGGGCCACGGGGTGAAGTAGTCCAGCTTGAGCGGGTAGTACAGCGCGGTGCCGTCCTGCCAGCGCGAGCCCTGGATCTTGTACCAGCCCGCAGTGGCGTAGATCAGGCAGACCTCGGCCATGATCACCACGAGGGCCGCGTTGTGGGCGAGGTTGGCCACCACGTCGAGCAGCACCCGGACCTCCCCGTCCCGCGCGTTCCGGTTCGTGATCCACCAGGCGGCGGCCCCCAGCCAGAGCGCCCACAGCAGCTTCGGCAGCCACCAGGTGCCGCCGAGGCCGTCCTGCACCGTGGCGACCACCAGGACCGCTCCGAGCACCGACCAGAGCACCGGACCGACGACGTCCCGGGACGGCCGCAGACCCCGCGCCCGCCGCGCCGCGTTCCGCGCGGCCCGCCGCGCGTCGAGCGACCAGACCTGGGCGCAGCGGGTCAGCACGAGGTAGATCGCCATCAGATGGACGACGTTGTCGCCGCCGTCGCCCATGAAGACGTTGCGGTTCTGGATGGAGAGGACCCCGACCATGAACAGGACGGACATCGTCCGGGTACGCCACCCGATCATCGTGCAGAACGCCGCCGCGAGGGTGAGCGCGTAGACCGCCTCGAACCACGCGGAACTGTCCGACCACATCAGGACGGTGAAGGCGTGGTTGTCGGATATCAGCCGGTGCGCCAGCTCCCACTGCCAGGGGGAGTCCGGCCCGTAGAGCTCCTGCCGGTACGGCACTTCCCGCAGCAGGAACAGCAGATACGTGGCGGTGAACCCGATCCGGATCACGGCGCTCTGGTACGGGCCGAGAGCGGACGCGGTGATCCGCTGGACGGAGCGGCCGACCGGCCCCGACGGCCAACGGGGACCGGCAGGTTCGGCGGCGGGCATCGTGGGGGCGGTGCTCACTGGTCGGCCTCCTCGCCGGACGTCGCGGCGGCCCGGGACGCCGCGCCGCCCTCGGGCAGATCGTCGGTGGACACGTTCCACCACCCGAGCTCGCGGTACATGGGACGGGTGCTGACCTTCTCGGCGCTCCACGGGGGTGCCGCGACCCGGCGCGACGACGAACGCAGCTGGATGCGTTCGACGGTCCCGCCGTAGTCGTGCCCGTCCAGGCGGAGCATCACGATGCGCCGCAGATAGGCCTCGGCGAGCACTCCGCGCGTTCCGGTCGAACGGTTCTTGTCGTCATGGCTGTTGACGAAGAAGTCCCAGGCCCTGCGCAACTCGTTCTGGTCGGCGTGGCTGGGCAGCGGGTTGCTCCGGATCGCCTCCGCGTCCTCCGCGGTGAGGCTCATCCAGGGGGTGGTGCGACGATCCCCGTCGGGGCTGACGACCTCCGCCCGGACATGCACGGAGATGTTCAGCTGGAGCGGATTCGGAGCGAAAAGCTTCCAGTTCTGCTCGAACTCCGGATAGATCCACTTGTTGACGCGCTCCGCGTGCTCCTTGGAGAGCGTGTTCGACGGCGCCACGTGCAGAAAGACCATGCCCAGGTGGGCACAGGCGAGCAGGCCGATTCCGGCCATCACCAGTCCCGCGACGACCCGGTATCCGGTCGACAGCCCGGCCATCCCGACACGCGCCGGGCCGGGAGCCGCGCCGGACAGCGCCTCCGACGCGGTACCGGGGCCGCCCGTACCGTCGTCACCGCCCTCACGCCCCGCACCCACGGCGCCGTGCCGGTCGCCTTCCCCGGCCGGCGCGTGCGGTGCGGCGCCGGAAGCGGCGACGTCCCCGTCGTGGTCGCGGCCCGCGTCGTGCCCCTCGGATATCGGCGCGGGCTCGTGCCCGTCCGTCCCGGGAGGCCGGGACGCGGCGACACCCCGCTCCTCGGACTCCCCTTCGGAGAGCTTCCCTCCGGCGGTTACCCCTTCGCCGGACTCCCCCTCGGCGGGCTCCCCCTCGGTAGCCCCGCCCTCGGTAGCCCCGCCCTCGGCGGGCTCCCCCTCGGCGGATCCACCGGCGACCGGTTCCTCGACGGCAGGCCCACCGGGCCGTTCCGTGCGTTCCGTGCGTTCCGTGCGTTCCGTGGAGAGCCCCGGCGCCTCCTGGGGCGCCGCGTCCGCGCGTACCTCGTCCGATCCCTCGCCCGCACCGGCCGTCGGCCGACGTTCCGAGCGCCCCCTGTGATCCGATTCCATACCGCCCCGATCGTCGTCGATCATCCCTCGGCCATCCACAGGGTTGACACCCTACGGTCCACCGACCGACCATTGAAGCGGACGAACCGAACGATCGGTCGGGACGGAGGGGTCATGGGGACAGCGATCGCAGGTCGGCAGTCACCGGACGGTGCGGACGCAGCCGCGGTGGGGGAGGACGGCCGCACGGCGGCGTTCGAGGCCACCGTGGCGGCGGACGAGCGGATCGAGCCCCGCGACTGGATGCCGGACGCGTACCGCGCCTCACTGGTCCGCCAGATGGCCCAGCACGCGCACTCCGAGATCATCGGGATGCAGCCCGAAGCCAACTGGATCACCCGCGCCCCCTCGCTGCGCCGCAAGGCCATCCTGATGGCCAAGGTGCAGGACGAGGCGGGCCACGGCCTGTACCTCTACAGCGCCGCGGAGACCCTGGGGACCAGCCGGGCGGAGTTGCTCGACAAGCTGCACGCGGGCCGTCAGCGCTATTCGTCGATCTTCAACTACCCGACGCTGACCTGGGCGGACGTGGGCGCGATCGGCTGGCTGGTGGACGGCGCCGCCATCACCAACCAGGTGCCGCTCTGCCGCTGTTCCTACGGCCCCTACGCCCGCGCGATGGTCCGCATCTGCAAGGAGGAGTCCTTCCACCAGCGCCAGGGGTACGAACTCCTGCTCGCGCTGAGCCGGGGCACACCGGCCCAGCACGCGATGGCGCAGGACGCGGTGGACCGCTGGTGGTGGCCGTCGCTGATGATGTTCGGCCCGCCGGACGACGCGTCCGCGCACTCCGCGCAGTCGATGGCCTGGAAGATCAAGCGCCACTCCAACGACGAGCTCCGTCAGCGGTTCGTGGACATCTGCGTGCCCCAGGCCGAAGCCCTCGGCCTCTCCCTCCCCGACCCCGGCCTCCGGTGGAACGACGACCGGGGCCACCACGACTACGGCGCCATCGACTGGACGGAGTTCCAGGAGGTCCTCAAGGGCAACGGCCCGTGCAACGACCAGCGGCTCGCCCAGCGCCGCGGCGCCCACGAAGCCGGCGCCTGGGTACGCGACGCCGCCGCCGCGTACGCCACGAAGCACGCGCGGCCCGAGCCCCCGCAGCGCGCTCTTGAGCAGTCCCCGCCCCCGCGGCCCCCTGGCCGGCCGTCCCCGTCCGCGCCCTCCCCCGCTACGGACACCGCCGCGGAGGCACCCACCACCCCGGCCCGGAACGAGGAGGCGACGGCATGAGCAGCCCGACCGACTGGCCGCTGTGGGAGGTGTTCGTCCGCTCCCGCCGAGGGCTCTCCCACACCCATGCGGGCAGCCTGCACGCCCCCGACGCCACCATGGCCCTGCGCAACGCCCGCGACCTCTACACCCGCCGCGCGGAAGGCGTCTCGATCTGGGTGGTGCCCTCCACCGCGATCACCGCCTCGTCCCCCGACGAGAAGGACTCCTTCTTCGAACCGGCCGCCGACAAACCCTACCGCCACCCCACCTTCTACGAGATCCCGGAAGGGGTGAAGCACCTGTGACCGCCGCCCCGCACGGCGCGACGCCCGGCACCACGGCCTCCCCGCCGCCCGGACTGCTGGCCGGTGCCCTCGCGTTGGGCGACGACGCGCTGGTGCTGTCGCACCGGCTGGGGGAGTGGGCCGGTCACGCCCCGGTGCTGGAGGAGGAGGTCGCCCTCGCCAACATCGCTCTGGACCTCCTCGGCCAGGCCCGGGTGCTCCTCTCCCTCGTGGGCGACGAGGACGAACTCGCCTACCTCCGCGAGGAACGCGCCTTCCGCAACACGCAGTTGGTCGAGCAGGAGAACGGCGACTTCGCCCGCACCATCGCCCGCCAGCTCTACTTCTCCGTCTACCAGCGCCTCCTGTACGAGCGGCTGGCGACCGGAACGAGCGCGTTCGCACCGCTGGCGGCGAAGGCCGTGAAGGAGGTCGCCTACCACCAGGACCACGCCGAGCAGTGGACCCTGCGACTCGGCGACGGCACCGAGGAGAGCCACCGGCGGATGGGCGAAGGACTCGACGGGCTCTGGAAGTTCACCGGCGAACTCCTCCAGCCCGTCGAAGGCGTCGACATCGACTGGGAAGCCCTCGGTCACGACTGGCTGGCCTCGGTCACGGACGTGGTCGAGCGCGCCGCCCTCTCCCTGCCCACCGGCCCCAGGAGCGGCGCCTGGACGGCGGGCGCCGGCCGCCAGGGACTGCACACCGAGCCCTTCGGGCGGATGATCGCCGAGATGCAGCACCTCCACCGCAGCCACCCGGGGGCGACATGGTGACCACGACCCCACTGGAGGAGGAGCTGCGCACCGTCGCCGGAGCCGTACCGGACCCGGAGCTGCCGGTGGTGACGCTCGGAGAACTCGGCGTCCTGCGCGGTGTCCGGGTGGAGGGACCCGGCCGCGTCACCGTCACCCTCACCCCGACGTACACCGGCTGCCCCGCCGTGGAGACCATGGCCCACGACATCGAACGCGCCCTCCACGACCGCGGCATGGCCCAGGTCTCGGTGGTCACCGTGCTGACCCCGGCCTGGTCCACGGACGACATCAGCGCGGAGGGCCGTCGCAAGCTGGCGGCCTCCGGCATGGCGCCCCCGCGCCCCGTGCACGCCGCCGACGGAGCCGTTCCGCTCGCCCTCGCCGTGCGCTGCCCGCACTGCGGCTCGACCCGCACCGAGCTGCTCAGCAGATTCTCCTCCACCGCCTGCAAGGCGCTGCGCCGGTGCGTCGACTGCCGCGAACCCTTTGACCACTTCAAGGAGTTGTAGATGTTCCATCCGCTCCGGGTCGGCGCCGTCGAACGCATCACGGACGACGCGGTGGCCGTGACGTTCGAGGTCCCGGACGCCCTGCGGGAGACCTTCCGCCACGTACCGGGCCAGCACCTCAACGTGCGCTACGAAGCGGCCGGCGAGGAGATCCGGCGGTCCTACTCGCTCTGCTCCCCCGCCGTGCCCGCACCGGACCCGCCGGTGCTCCGGGTCGGCATCCGCCTGGTGGACGGCGGCACCTTCTCGACGTACGCGCTCAAGGAGCTCGCGGTCGGCGACCACGTGGAGGCGATGCCTCCGGCCGGGCGCTTCACGCTGGAGCCCCGGCCGGGGCTCTTCGCGGCGGTGGTCGGCGGCAGCGGCGTCACCCCGGTCCTCTCGATCGCGGCGACCCTGCTCGCTCGGGAGCCCCTGGCCCGGTTCTGTCTCGTGCGCAGCGACCGGACGGTGGCGTCGACGATGTTCCTCGACGAGGTGGCCGACCTCAAGGACCGCTACCCGGACCGCTTCCACCTCGTCACCGCGCTCTCCCGGGAGGAGCAGGCGGCGGGGCTGCCCGCCGGACGGCTCGGACAGGACCGCCTGACCTCGCTGCTGCCCGCCCTGCTGCCGGTGCCGGAGGTGGCCGGATGGTTCCTCTGCGGACCGTTGGGACTGGTCCGGGAAGCCCAACGGGCCCTGCGGGCGCTGGACGTCGACCGCGGCCGGGTACACCAGGAGATCTTCCACGTGGCGGACTCCCCCGGACCGGCGGCGACCGCCCCGACGGCGACCGCTCCGGACGCGGCGGGCGCCGGGGGTGCGGCCGGGGCCGCCATCCCCGCGGAGGCCACGCTGACGGCGACCCTGCACGGGCGTTCGGGCAGCTGGCCGGTGGAGAACGGCGATTCACTGCTGGAGACGGTGCTCCGCACGCGTGCCGACGCGCCCTACGCCTGCAAGGGCGGGGTCTGCGGCACCTGCCGTGCCTTCCTCGTCCGGGGCGAGGTGCGGATGGACCGGAACTACGCGCTGGAACCGGAGGAGACCGACGCGGGTTTCGTCCTGGCCTGCCAGTCGCACCCGCTCACCCCCGAGGTGACCATCGACTTCGACCGCTGACCATCGACTTCGACCGGCTGACCGACGCCGGGACCGGCAGCGATCAGCCGGTCGTCGTCCGGTCGACAGCCGGTCGTCGTCCGGTCGTCAGCCGGTCGTCTTCCGGTCGTCCGGCTCAGAGGACGAAGGGCGACGCGCCGCTGTCCGCGACCATCGGACGGCCGGCCCCGTCCCAGGCGAGCATGCCGCCCTCGATGTTCACCGCGTCGATGCCCTGCTGGACGAGGTACTGGGTGACCTGCGCGGACCGCCCGCCGACGCGGCACATCACGTGCACGCGGCGGCCGTCCTCGGCCGCCTCCGTCAGCTCGCCGAAGCGGCTGACGAAGTCGCTCATCGGGATGTGCAGGGCGCTCTCGACATGACCGGCAGCCCACTCGTCGTTCTCACGGACGTCGAGCACGAAGCCGTCCGACGGCACCGCAGCGACGTCCACCGAGGGCAGCGGGGCGAAATTCATGGGTCATGCCTTCTCTCGTACATACGCGCATACCGCATACGCGACACCGTCTACCGAAACGCTACTGCACCAGCTCCGCGAGCTCCGCTTCCCGGCGGGACACCTCGCCCAGCAACTGGTCGGCGATGTCCACCAGCAGCTGGTCCGGGTCGTCCGGCGCCATCCGCAGCATCGAGCCGATCGCGCTCTGCTCCAGCTCCTGTGCCAGCACCGTCAGCAGCTCCTTGCGCCGGCTGAGCCACTCCAGCCGGGCGTAGAGCTCCTCGCTCTCGCTCAGCAGCACCGGCGGGCGCACCGGGTCCGCCGCCCACTCGTCGGCGAGCTCCCGCATCAACGGCACGTCGCCCCGGCCGTACGCCGCGTTGACCCGGGCGATGAACTCGTCCCGCCGCTGCCGGTCGGCCTCGTCCCGCGCCAGGTCGGGGTGGGCCTTGCGGGCCAGCTCGCGGTAGAGCTTGCGGGCCTCGTCGCTGGGCCGCACCCGCTTCGGCGGCTGAACCGTCTGCTCGGTGAGCATGGCGACGGCCTCGGGGTAGAGCCCTTCCGAGTCCATCCAGCCGTGGAACAGTTCCTCCACCCCCGGCATCGGCATGACGGCGGCACGCTTCTCCCGGGCCTTGCGGGCGTCCTCCGGGTCGCCGGTGCGGGCGGCGGTGGCCTCCGCGATGAGCGCGTCCAGCTCGTCGAGGCGGGCGTACATCGGGCCGAGCTTCTGATGGTGCAGCCGGGAGAAGTTCTCCACCTCGACCCGGAAGGTCTCCACCGCGATCTCGAACTCGATCAGCGCCTGCTCGGCCGCCTGGACGGCCTTGGCGAGCCGCGCTTCCGGCCGCGCGGCGGTCTCCTCCGCACCGGACACCGCTTCCTCCCCGGAGGGAGCCCCGGAAGGAGTCCCGGAAGGCTCCGCGCCGGGCGCATCCCCTTCCGCGGTGGGCTCGCCGCCCGGACCCCCCAGGTCCTGGACGTGGTCGGGGCTCTGCCGGTCATCGTCGTTCCGGGTGGTGTCCACCCCGGCGGCTTCGTCGGTCACCCGTCCAGCGTATGGCCCCGGCGGCCGGGCCGAGGACCCGGCGGGGGGCCGCTCAGCGCTCAGACCCCCAGCTCGGCCGCTATCCGTCCGGACCTGATGGCCCTGAGGAGTTCGGCGTGGTCCGCCTCGGTCCGGTCCGCGTACGTCACGGCGAAGTCCGCCACCGCCTCCTCCAGCTCGTCGTTCTTGCCGCAGTACCCGGCGACGAGGCGCGGATCGGCACTGTGCGCGTGGGCCCGCGCGAGGAGCGCGCCGGTCATCCGCGCGTAGTCGTCCACCTCGTCCGGGGCGAGCGCCGCCGGATCGACGCTGCCCTTGCGGTTCCTGAACTGCCGCACCTGGTAGGGCCGGCCCTCGACCTCGGCCCAGCCGAGCAGATGGTCGCTGACGACCTGCATCCGCTTCTGCCCGAGCACCACCCGGCGCCCCTCGTGCTCCACCACCGGAACGTCGAAACCGACCGCCGGCAGATGGGGCGTCAACGCCGACGGCCGGGCCTCCTTCACCTGGAGCACCAGCGGCTCCCCCCGGTGGTCCAGCAGCAGCACCACGTACGAACGGGTCCCCACGCTGCCCGTCCCCACCACCCGGAACGCCACGTCGTGGACGGCATGGCGGGCGAGCAGCGGCACCCGGTCCTCCGGAAGCGTGTCCAGGTAGTCGCCGAGCCCCGCCGCGACCGCCGCCGCTTCCGCGTCCGGGACCCGGCGCAGCACCGGCCGGGCGTCCACGAACCGGCGCCCGCCGTCCTCCGACTCCTCGGTGGACCGGGCCGCGAACCGGGCGCTCGTGTTCTTCCGGGCCTTCGCCGAGACCCGCTCCAGCGTCCCGAGAAGGTCCCGCGCGTCCGCGTGCGAGACGAGCGCCTCGTCCGCGATGGCGTTCCAGGCGTCGAGTGCGGGCAGCCGGGCGAGCAGCCGCATGGTCCGCCGGTACGCGCCCACCGCGTCGTACGCACCCTTGCGGCAGGTGTCCTCGTCGGCGCCGGCCGCCCGGCCCGCGAGGACGAACGAGGCGGCCAGCCGCTTGAGGTCCCACTCCCAGGGGCCGAAGACCGTCTCGTCGAAGTCGTTGAGGTCGATGACGAGGTTGCCGCGCGCGTCGCCGTACAGACCGAAGTTGGCCGCGTGCGCGTCGCCGCAGAGCTGCGCGCCCACCCCGGTGACGGGCGTCCCCGTGAGGTCGTGGGCCATCAGCCCCGCCGCACCGCGCAGGAACGCGAAGGGAGTGGCCGCCATCCGTCCGACCCGTATCGGGGTCAGACCGGCCACGCGGCCCCGGTTCGATTCCTCGACCGCCCGCACCGCGTCGGGCCGCCCCGCCGGAAGCGCCAGCGACGCGTGGGCTCCACGCGGCACCCGCTCCCGCAACGCCCGGCCCGCAGCCTTGCGCGAGGACTCCTCCGTCCGACGCGCGAACCCCGGGACCACCGGAATGCGCGGCCCGGGCACCCCGGAAACCGCATCGGGCGCCAAAGCCCCGGCCGCCGAAACCTCCACGACGGTCGCCACCGGCACCACCGACTCCGCCACCCCGACCGAAATCGCCGACACGTCGATCGCACTCATGGAAACCGCCTCCCCCGCCCACCAGCGGTCCTGTTCGCCCTCAATGGGCCCTGACCGTACCGCCGTTCGCTCTGAGCCGTCGGCCCCTGTGGACAACTACCGCCCCAGACTGTGGAGAAGTCGCTGAACAGGCCAAAGAGCGAGTAAAACCGCCGCCGGAGAAGACGGCCCCTTCGATGTTTCACGTGAAACACGGCACAGCCCCGGCCGCACCCACCCTCCGGCGACCCGCCCACCGCGGACCAGAAATCGCACCGCACACAACGAAGAACCCCCGCACCGGATCTCTCCGGTGCGGGGGTTCTGTCGAACCAACCCAGCAGCTGTTTCCAGCTACTCGTTGTGCGCGAGGGGGGATTTGAACCCCCACGTCCCTAAGGACACTGGCACCTGAAGCCAGCGCGTCTGCCGTTCCGCCACTCGCGCAAGAGTGGTGCTTCCAGTTCGTCCCGCCGTTTCGGCGCTTCTCCCTGGCGACAACGGAAGATTAGCACGCTGAGCGGGGAGGATTCACATCCGTTGTTTCGAGGACTCCCGAGCGGGAAGCGGGAACGCGGAACCCTCTCCCCACTCCTGCCGAGTGCACCCCGTGTGCGGGACACTGTGATGTGGCCACCTCTACGATCCGTGTGAGGGGGGACACTCGTCCACCGTGCAGACAAGGGGAACCAGCCGTTTTCCCCGGGCGTGGATACGATCAGTAAGCAGTACAGGGACGATGACACCGGAGGAGGTGCCCCATGGGAGTCATGAAGCGTTTCGAGCAGCGTCTCGAAGGTCTGGTCAACGGCACCTTCGCCAAGGTCTTCAAGTCCGAGGTCCAGCCGGTCGAGATCGCGGGTGCGCTCCAGCGTGAGTGCGACAACAACGCGACGATCTGGAACCGCGAGCGGACCGTCGTCCCCAACGACTTCATCGTCGAACTGAGCGCTCCCGACTACGAGCGGCTCAGCCCGTACTCCGGTCAGCTCGGCGACGAGCTGTCCGGACTCGTACGGGATTACGCGAAGCAGCAGCGCTACACCTTCATGGGACCGATCAAGGTCCACCTGGAGAAGGCCGAGGACCTGGACACGGGCCTCTACCGCGTCCGCAGCCGCACCCTCGCCTCCAGTACGTCGCAGCAGGACCCCGCCGGCCCTCAGGGCAGGCCCGACCAGCCCTACGGCGGACGCCCCGACCCCTACGGCGCCCAGCGCCAGGCACCGGGCAGGCCCGCCGCCCCGCAGGGGCAGCAGCCCCCCGGCGGCTACGGCTACCCGCCCGCCGCCGCCCCTCCGATGCCCGCGGCCCCGCCGCCGGGCGGACGCGGAGCGGGCCCCGCGAACGACCGGCGCCGACCGCCCGTGCCCTCCGGCCCCCTGCCGGAGACACAGGTCAGGCGCTGGATCGAAATCAACGGCACCCGCCATCAGATCTCCCGCCCGACGCTGGTGCTGGGACGCAGCACCGAAGCCGACGTGCGGATCGACGACCCCGGCGTATCGCGCCGGCACTGTGAGATCCGGACCGGAACGCCCTCGACGATCCAGGATCTCGGGTCCACCAACGGCATCGTGGTGGACGGGCAGCACACCACCCGCGCTACGCTCCGCGACGGCTCGCGGATCGTCGTGGGCAGTACCACCATCGTTTACCGGCAAGCCGAAGGGTGAAGCGGGGGCAATGTCAGAGCTGACCCTGACGGTCATGCGGCTAGGTTTCCTGGCCGTTCTGTGGCTGTTCGTGATCGTGGCCGTACAGGTCATCCGCAGCGATCTGTTCGGAACGCGCGTCACCCAGCGCGGCTCACGCCGCACGGGCACCGAAACGCGTCCGCAGCAGGCCCGCCAACAGGCGGCGGCACCACCGCAGCAGCGCCAGCAGCCGGCGCGTCAGCGCCGCGGCGCACCCACCAAGCTGATCGTCTCCGAAGGCTCCCTCACCGGCACCACGGTCGCGCTCCAGGGCCAGACCATCACGCTGGGCCGGGCCCACGATTCGACGATCGTGCTGGACGACGACTACGCGTCCAGCCGGCATGCCAGGATCTACCCCGACCGGGACGGCCAGTGGATCGTCGAGGATCTCGGGTCCACCAACGGCACGTATCTCGACCGGACCCGTCTCACCACCCCGACGCCTGTTCCGCTGGGTGCGCCGATCCGTATCGGCAAGACCGTCATCGAGCTGCGGAAGTAGTACGACAATGAGCGAGCGGAGCGAGCGAGCCGCGGCGGTCCTGACGAAGGACGCGGCCGGGTTCCCGACCGGAGGGTGGGCAGTGTGGCTCGACAGGACCGGCTGTACCCCGAACCGACGGGCGAGGTGCGCATGAGTCTGTCCCTGCGTTTCGCCGCCGGATCGCACAAGGGCATGATCCGGGAGGGCAACGAGGACTCCGGCTACGCCGGTCCCCGCCTCCTCGCGATCGCCGACGGCATGGGCGGCCAGGCCGCCGGTGAGGTCGCCAGCTCCGAGGTGATCTCCACGCTCGTCCAGCTCGACGACGACGTCCCCGGTTCGGACATCCTCACGTCGCTCGGCACCGCCGTGCAGCGTGCCAACGACCAGCTCCGCGTCATGGTCGAGGAGGACCCCCAGCTGGAGGGCATGGGCACCACGCTCACCGCCCTGCTCTGGACCGGCCAGCGCCTCGGCCTGGTGCACGTCGGCGACTCCCGCGCGTACCTGCTGCGCGACGGCCTCCTGACCCAGATCACCCAGGACCACACCTGGGTGCAGCGGCTGGTGGACGAGGGCCGGATCACCGAGGAGGAGGCCACCACCCACCCGCAGCGCTCCCTGCTGATGCGCGCCCTGGGCAGTGGCGACCACGTCGAACCCGACCTCTCCATCCGCGAGGTCCGGGCCGGCGACCGCTACCTCATCTGCTCCGACGGCCTCTCCGGGGTCGTCTCGCACCAGACGATGGAAGAGACGCTCGCCAGCTACCAGGGCCCCCAGGAGACCATCCAGGAGCTCATCCAGCTCGCCCTGCGCGGCGGCGGACCGGACAACATCACCTGCATCGTCGCCGACGTCCTGGACGTCGACAGCAACGACACCCTGGCCGGCCACCTCAACGACACCCCGGTGATCGTCGGCGCGGTCGCGGAGAACCAAGCGCAGCTCAGCGACGGCGGGGCCATGCACACCCCGGCCGGACGCGCGGCCGGCCTCGGCCGCTCCGTGCCGCCCCCGGCCGGCGGTTTCGGCCCTCCCGGCAGCGGCGACGCCGGTTACGGCGACGGCCCGCACGGCTCCTTCGACTCGTACACCGAGGACGACTTCGTCAAGCCCGGCGGGCGCAGGTGGCTCAAGCGCTCGCTGTACTGCGTGCTCGCCCTGGCGATCGTCGGCGGCGGCCTGTACGGCGGCTACCGCTGGACGCAGACGCAGTTCTACGTGGGCGCGCAGAACGAAAACGTCGCCCTGTTCCGCGGCATCAGCCAGGACCTCGGCTGGGTCTCGCTCTCGAAGGTCGAGAAGGACCACCCGGAGATCGAACTCAAGTACCTGCCGCCGTACCAGCGCAAGCAGGTCGAGGAGACGATCGCCGAGGGCAACCTCAGCGACGCCCGCAAGAAGGTCGACCAGCTGTCGACCCTGGCCAGCGCCTGCAAGAAGGACGCTCAGCGCCGAGCGGCCGAGAAGCAGGCCGCGGAGAGCAACGCCGCTTCCGCCGACAAGACCTCCGAGGCGGGCTCCGACAAGGAGACCGCCAAGGAGACGAAGCCGACCGCAGCGACCCCCACTCCCGGCCCCAGCCTCTCGGAGGAAGAGCAGAAGCTGGTCCCGCAGTGCGGTAAGCAGTAAGGCCGTAGGGGGCCCACAGCACCATGAGCGTTGTCACCAACACGACCACCATCGGCGCGATCGACGCACCGAGCCGCCGCAACACCGAGCTGATGATGATGGTGTTCGCCATCGCCATCTCGGTGTTCGCGTACGCCAACGTCGGACTCGCCATCGACGGCAAGCTGCCGTCCGGCATGCTCGGCTACGGCGCCGGGCTCGTCCTGCTCGGCGGCGTCGCCCACCTCGTGGTGCGCAGGTTCGCGCCCTACGCCGACCCGTTGCTGCTGCCGCTGGCAACGCTGCTCAACGGCCTGGGGCTGGTGCTGATCTGGCGCCTCGACCAGTCGCAGCGGCTGATCCAGCGCGCGGAGCAGCTCTACGGGGCGTACAGCCCGGACGCTCCCAAGCAGCTGCTGTACTCGGCGATCGGCGTCGCCTTCTTCGTGGCCGTGCTGATGGTTCTCAAGGACCACCGCGTCCTCCAGCGCTACACGTACATCTCGATGGCCGTGGCGATGGTGCTGCTGATCCTGCCGATCTTCTTCCCCGCGGTGAACGGCGCGAAGATCTGGATCAGCCTGGGTCCGCTCTCCATCCAGCCCGGGGAGTTCGCGAAGATCTTCATCGCGATCTTCTTCTCCGGCTACCTCATGGTGAAGCGCGACGCGCTGGCCCTGGCGAGCCGCCGCTTCATGGGGATGTACCTCCCCCGCGGCCGTGACCTCGGCCCGATCCTGACGATCTGGGCGCTGTCGATCCTGATCCTGGTCTTCGAGACCGACCTCGGTACGTCCCTGCTCTTCTTCGGCCTCTTCATCGTCATGCTCTACGTGGCGACCGAGCGGACCAGCTGGATCGTCTTCGGCCTGCTGATGTCCGCGGCGGGCGCGGTCGGTGTCGCGACCTTCGAGCCGCACGTCCAGCAGCGCGTGAACGCCTGGATGGACCCGTTCGCCGAGAAGACGCTGGCGCAGAGCGACCAGATCGCCCAGTCCCTGATGTCGTTCGGCTCCGGCGGCACCCTCGGCTCCGGCCTCGGCCAGGGCCACTCGGACCTGATCATGTTCGCCGCCAACGCCGACTTCATCCTCTCCACCGTCGGCGAGGAGCTCGGGCTGGCCGGGATGATGGCGGTCCTGCTGGTCTACGGCCTCATCGTCGAGCGCGGCATCCGTACGGCGCTCGCCGCCCGCGACCCGTTCGGCAAGCTCCTGGCGGTCGGCCTCTCCGGCGCCTTCGCCATCCAGGTCTTCGTCGTCGCCGGCGGTGTGATGGGCCTCATCCCGCTCAGCGGTATGACGATGCCGTTCCTGGCGTACGGCGGTTCGTCCGTGCTCGCCAACTGGGCGCTGATCGCCGTCCTCATCAGGATCAGCGACACCGCGCGCCGCCCGGCGCCCGCCCCCGCCCCTTCGCCCGACGCCGAGATGACTCAGGTGGTCCGTCCGTGAACAAGCCCCTGCGCCGGATCGCGATCTTCTGCGGGGTCCTCATCCTGGCCCTGCTGGTCCGTACGAACTACCTCCAGTACGTCCGCGCCGACGAACTGAACTCGCGCGACGAGAACCGCCGCGTCCGCATCGAGCGGTACGCCCACGAGCGCGGCGACATCATCGTCGACGGCAAGGCCATCACCGGCTCCGTCGAGACGGACGGCAGCGACTTCAAGTACAAGCGGGTCTGGAAGGACGGGCCCATGTGGGCCCCCGTCACCGGGTACTCCTCGCAGGCGTTCGACTCGACGCAGCTGGAGAACCTGGAGGACGGCATCCTCACCGGCAACGACGACCAGCTCTTCTTCAACCGCACCCTGTCGATGTTCACCGGGGAGCAGAAGAAGGGCGGCAACGTCGTCACCACGCTCAACGGGGCCGCGCAGAAGGCCGCCTTCGAGGGGCTCGGCGACCAGAAGGGCGCGGCCGTCGCGCTCGACCCGGAGACCGGCGCGATCCTGGCCCTGGCCAGCACGCCGTCGTACGACCCCTCGGTCTTCGCCGGCAACTCCGACAAGGACTCCGAGGCCCGCGCGAAGCTCCTCGCGGACAAGGACGAGCCCATGCTCAACCGGGCCCTGCGCGAGACCTACCCGCCGGGCTCCACGTTCAAGATCGTCACCGCTGCCGCCGCCCTGGAGAACGGGCTCTACGACGACATCGACGACCCGACCGACTCCCCGCTCCCCTGGACGCTCCCGCAGACCTCGGTGCCGCTCCCGAACGAGGGCAACATCCCCTGTGAGAACGCCACGCTCCGGGAGGCGCTGCGCTGGTCCTGCAACACGGTCTTCGGCAAGATCAGCGCCGACCTCGGCAACAAGAAGATGATCGAGGAAGCCGACAAGTTCGGCTTCAACCAGGAGATCTTCACCCCGGTCCGCGCCGACAAGAGCGTCTTCCCCGAGGACATCCCGTCGCAGAGCGCCATGGCGGGCATCGGCCAGGCGTCCAACCGCGCCACCCCGCTCCAGATGGCCATGGTGGCCTCGGCCATCGCCAACGACGGCAAGCTCATGCAGCCGTACATGGTCGCCTCCCGCCAGGCGCCGAACACGGACACCATCGACACGGCCGAGCCGAAGGAGATGAGCCGTCCCGTCTCGGCGGAGAACGCCCAGAAGATCCAGCAGATGATGGAGACCGTCGTCGAGAAGGGCACGGGAACCTCCGCCAAGATCGACGGCGTCACCGTCGGCGGCAAGACCGGCACCGCCGAGAACGGCCTGAACAACAGCAAGAAGCCGTACGCCTGGTTCATCTCGTACGCGAAGACCGACAAGGGAACCCCGGTCGCCGTCGCGGTCGTCGTCGCGGACAGCAAGGCCAACCGGGAGAACATCTCCGGTGGTGGTCTGGCCGCCCCGATCGCGAAGGCCATCATGAAGGCGGTCATCGACAGCAAGTAGGGGTCGGGACGGCCCCGGACAAGGCTTTGAGGCCCGACCGTCATACCGGACATCGGGATACCGGTCGGATATCGGCTGACGGGTGTGGGCCGAACGCGTCGCGCGTGCCCGGTAGCGTATGCGCGAACAGCGCACCGCCGGACCACACACGGGTGCGGTCGGGACTGACGGAGAGGGCTGGAACAGTGATGGAAGAGCCGCGTCGCCTCGGCGGCCGGTACGAGCTGGGCTCGGTGCTCGGCCGTGGTGGCATGGCCGAGGTCTACCTCGCGCACGACACCCGGCTCGGCCGCACCGTAGCCGTGAAGACGCTCCGGGCCGACCTGGCCCGCGACCCGTCCTTCCAGGCCCGGTTCCGCCGAGAGGCCCAGTCCGCGGCCTCGCTCAACCACCCCGCGATCGTCGCCGTCTACGACACCGGCGAGGACTACGTGGACGGGGTCTCGATCCCGTACATCGTGATGGAGTACGTGGACGGCTCCACGCTCCGGGAACTCCTGCACTCCGGCCGCAGACTGCTGCCCGAGCGCACCCTGGAGATGACGGTCGGCATCCTCCAGGCGCTGGAGTACTCGCACCGCGCCCAGATCGTGCACCGCGACATCAAGCCGGCCAACGTCATGCTGACGCGCACCGGCCAGGTCAAGGTCATGGACTTCGGCATCGCCCGTGCGATGGGTGACTCCGGCATGACGATGACTCAGACCGCCGCGGTCATCGGCACCGCCCAGTACCTCTCGCCGGAGCAGGCCAAGGGCGAGCAGGTCGACGCCCGCTCCGACCTGTACTCCACCGGCTGTCTGCTGTACGAACTGCTCGCGGTACGGCCGCCCTTCATCGGGGACTCGCCCGTCGCGGTGGCCTACCAGCACGTCCGCGAGGAACCCCAGCCGCCGAGCAACTTCGACCCCGAGATCACGCCCGAGATGGACGCGATCGTGCTGAAGGCGCTCACCAAGGACCCCGACTACCGCTACCAGTCCGCCGACGAGATGCGCGCCGACATCGAGGCCTGCCTCGACGGCCGTCCCGTCGCCGCGGCTGCCGCCATGGGCGCCGCGGGGTACGGGGGCTACGGCGGTTACGACGGCGGCTACGGCGGCGACCAGCCCACCACCGCCCTGCGCGCCGCGGACGGCGGTGGCGGCCCGCAGACGTCGATGATGCCGCCGCTCAACCCGGACGACGGCGGCTACGGCTACGACGACCGCCCCGGCCGGCGGCGCCAGAACCAGAAGAAGAGCAACACCTCGACGATCCTCCTCGTCCTGGGCGGCGTCCTCGTCCTGATCGGCGCCATCCTGATCGGCCGCACCGTCTTCTCCGACAACGAGGAGACCGGTTCGGTCCCCGTACCGAACATGGTCGGATCGACGGTCACGGAGGCCCAACGGCTCGCGGACAACTCCGAACTGATCCTCAAGGTCGGCGACGAGAAGCCCTGCGAGGACCAGGAGAAGGGCAAGATCTGCGACCAGGACCCCTCCGGCGGTGAGCTGCAGAAGCACGACACCGTCACGGTCCACGTCTCCTCCGGCGCGCCCAAGGTCGAGGTCCCGGACGTCACGGAGAAGTCCGAGGACAACGCCCGCAAGGCCCTTGAGGACAAGGGCTTCACCGTCAAGGTGGAGACCGAGGAGTCCGACGCGACGCCGGACACGGTCACCAAGCAGAGCCCCGAGGGCGGCTCCGAGGCCGAGAAGGAGTCCGAGGTGACGATCACCGTCGCCAAGGAGAAGCTCATCTCGATGCCGGACGTCTCGACGTCGGGCCGTACGTTCGAGCAGGCCCAGAGCCAGTTGAACGGCCTCGGGTTCACCAACGTCTCGCAGGCGGAGACCGACTCGACGGCCCCGGCGGGCACCGTGGTCGAGCAGTCCCCGGCGGCCGGCACCGAGCAGGCCAAGGACGTCCAGATCGTGCTGAAGGTCTCCAAGGGACCGCCGCAGCCCGAGAAGGTGGCCGTCCCGGAGCTGAAGGGCCAGACCCTGGGCAACGCCAAGGCGCTGCTCGCCCAGAACGGGCTGGTGCTCGGGAGCGTCGACGGCTCGTCCGACGACAACACCATGGTGATCAACACGGACCCGGGCACCGGCCAGCAGGTCGACAAGGGCAGTGCGGTCAACGTGAAGACGATGGGCGGCGGAAACGGGCCCGGCGGAAACGGCCTCTTCGGCTGATCCCGCCCCGGCGCGCCTCCCTCGCGCACCACGATGAAGGGGCCCGGACCACCTCACGGTGGTCCGGGCCCCTTCATCTGTTCTACGGGTGACACGCCGGACCGGTGCTCACCCCGCCCGCGACCGGCGCGGTCGCCTGCGGTCCTGCGGTCCTCTGTGGTCCTCTGTGGTCCTCCAAGGTCCTCTGCGGTCAGCGCAGTTCGGCCGGGGGCGTGCGGTCGCTGTCGACCTTCTCCGTACGCTGCAGCTCGCCCCAGACGATGTAGCGGTACTTCGAGGTGTAGACCGGGGTGCAGGTCGTCAGGGTGATGTAGCGGCCCGGCTTGGTGACACCGGCCTCCTTCGGCACCTGCTGGAGCACGTCGACGTTGTACTTCGAGGTCTCCGGGAGCGTCTTGAACACCTTGTACACGTACCAGGTGTCCTGCGTCTCGAAGACGATCGCGTCACCGGTGCGCACCTTGTCGATGTTGTGGAACTTCGCGCCGTGGCCGTCCCGGTGCGCGGCGAGCGTGAAGTTCCCCCGGGCCGCCGACGGGAGCGCGGCCGGGATCGGGTCGGTGTAGTACCCGGCCACGCCGTCGTTGAGGACCGTGGTGTCGGTGCCCTTCCTGACCAGCACCTCACCGTTCTTCATGGCGGGTACGTGCAGGAAGCCGATGCCGCCCTCTGTGTCCAGCGCACCCGGTCCGCCGGCCGCCTGCCAGCCGTCGCGGACGGCGTGGCCCTGCTTCGCGGCCTCGTGGTCGGCGACCACGTTCGTCCACCACAGCGAGTACACGACGAAGAGACCGAGCACCAGTCCCGCGGTGATGAGGAGTTCACCGAGGACGCTGACGGCCGCCGCGACCGCGTTTCGCCGGACCGGCTCCGCCGCGAGGGGCGGAGCGGGTTCGTCGGCCCGCGCCTCGTGCTCGGTCCTCGTTACCACCGCAACCGTCCCTTGTCGTGGGGTTGTCCGCCGCCGGGGTCCGCCCGCGAGCGCACTGTCGTCAGTCCAGGAGCGCGTCGGGCTTGCCCTTGCTCCGAGGCCGCTCGTCGACCATCTTGCCCCACACGATCAGGCGGTAGGTACTGGTGAATTCCGGCGTACAGGTCGTCAGGGTGATGTAGCGGCCGGGCCCCGTGAATCCCGACCCCGGAGGCACCGGACTGATCACCGACACGTTGGACGGCGAGGTCTGCGGGAGCGTCTTCGTCATCTCGTACGTGTAGTACGCGTCCTGGGTCTCGACCACGACCTTGTCGCCCGGACCCAGCTTGTTGATGTAACGGAACGGCTCACCATGGGTGTTGCGGTGACCGGCCAACGCGAAGTTGCCCTGGGGGTCCGAGGGCATCGCGGTCTTCAGAGAGCCCTCGCCGTAGTGGCCGACCATGCCCCGGTCGAGCACCTTCTCCTTGCTGGTGCCCTCGGCGATGGGCGCGACGATGTCGAGCTTGGGAATGTGGATGATGGCGAAGCCCTGACCGGGCTCGAAGACCCCGGGGTCCCGTTCGCCCGCCGCCCACTGGTCCTGGATCTTGTGGGTCTCCCGGCCGGCGATCTGGTCGGCCCGGACGTTGGTCCACCAGAGCTGGTACGCGACGAACAGCAGCATCAACACGCCGAGCGAGATGAAGAGTTCACCGACGACGCGGCTGGCCACGACCGCCGGGCTGTCCTTGGCCGCGCGGGCCGCCCTGCGAGCCTCCACCCGCGACATCGGCCGGGCGGGCCCCGCGCCCCCCGGTCCGGCGCCGGGGCCGTCTTCCCCGGACGGCGCCGGCTGCGACGTCCGGCGACGGCCGCCCGCCTTGGCCGCCTTGCGCCGCTCCGCCCGTCCCCCCGGGGCGGGGGTGGCGTGGGAGGCGCTGGTCCCGGGCCCCTCCGCGCGGGCGGGACGCACCGTCCGCAGGGCCACGGTCTCGTCGTGCGGCGGGAGCTGGGCGGGGTCGGACGGGTCCAGCGGGGGGAGGACGGTGGTCGCCGCCTCGTCCGCGAAGACACCGGCGCGCGTACCGAGGCCCGAGACGGTGGGCCCGGCCGGTCCGGGCGCGGGCGTCCGCGGGTCCTGGCCGCCGTACCAGTCGCGGCGGTAGCCCTCGGGGTCGTACCACTCACTCGGCTCACCGGGCCGCCGGAGGCCCTCCTGCGGCCCGTACGGGGCCTGTTGGGGGTTCTGGTACTCCTGGGGCCGCACGGGCTGCTGCGGTGGCCGTGGCCGCCCCGTACGGGCTCTGAGGGAGCTCTCCACGACCACGCCCTCCACGACGCGCCCGCCCGCGGGCGGGCGTTCGGCGGGCGGGCTGCCCGGCGCGCTCTCCACCGGGCCGTCCGCCGCGTGGCGGGCCGGGGGCGGGGCGTAGCCGCCCGGCAGCGGGTCGTTCAGCGGATCCGCCAGCCGGCCCACCGCGTCCTCGAACGAACCGCCCGTCCCGCGCCTCGGCGGGTACTCCTGACCGGCGTCGTGCTCGGGACGGAGTGCGGTCACGCGACGGCCTTGCCCACCACCGGCATGAGCCCCGCGGATCTGCCGACCGCGCCCGCGTCGCCGCACCGGACGAGCCAGTTGGCCAGCATCAGGTGGCCGTGCTCGGTGAGCACCGACTCGGGGTGGAACTGCACGCCCTCGACCGGCAGATCGCGGTGGCGCAGCCCCATGACGATGCCGTCGGCGGTCCGCGCGGTGACCTCCAGCTCGGGCGGGAGCGCGGTGGGTTCGGCGGCCAGCGAGTGGTAGCGGGTGGCGGTGAAGGGGGACGGCAGTCCGGCGAAGACGCCCTGTCCGTCGTGGGTCACCGGCGACGTCTTCCCGTGCAGCAGTTCGGGGGCCCGGTCCACCACTCCGCCGTACGCCACGGCCATCGCCTGCATGCCGAGGCAGACGCCGAAGACCGGAACGCCCGTGGCCGCGCAGTGGCGCACCATGTCGATGCAGACACCGGCCTGTTCGGGTGCACCGGGGCCGGGCGAGAGCAGGACGCCGTCGAAGCCGTCCTGGGCGTGGGCGGTGGTGACCTCGTCGTTGCGGAGCACCTCGCACTCGGCGCCGAGCTGGTAGAGGTACTGCACGAGGTTGAAAACGAAGCTGTCGTAGTTGTCCACGACCAGAATGCGTGCGCTCACTGCCCTGTCTCCGCTCCGGCGCTCTGGCCGTCCACCGTCACGTCACCGAACGGGAGCAGCGGCTCCGCCCAGGGGAAGACGTACTGGAACAGTGCGTAGACGACCGCCAGGACGAGCGCGAGCGAGATGATTCCCCGCACCCACGCGTTGCCCGGCAGATGCCGCCAGATCCAGCCGTACATGCTGCCCCTCCATTCGGTTCGGGACCAGACTAAAGGTCGGTGGCCCGGGCGGGGGGCAGCTGTGGAAAGCCGCGGCGGGCGGGAGGAAGCACGCCGTCCGGAACGGCTCGTGCCGCCGCTACCCGACCGGCTTCGCGTAGTGGAGGTCGATCGTTCCGGCGTACGCGGGCAGGGTCGCCCTGTCGTCCTCGTCGAGCTTCCAGCCGAGGCCGTAGGCCTTCACGTACAGCTGGTAGTTCTGCAGGGCCGTGGAGGCGTCCAGCGCCTTGCGGAGCTCGTCGGGGTCGCCCACGGCGGTGACCTTGTACGGCGGGGAGTAGACGCGGCCCTGGAGGATCAGGGTGTTGCCCACGCAGCGGACGGCGCTGGTGGAGATGAGCCGCTGGTCCATGACCTGGATGCCCCGGGCACCGCCGTCCCACAGCGCGTTGACGACGGCCTGCAGGTCCTGCTGGTGGATCACCAGGTCGTTGGGCTGCGGCTCCGGGTATCCGGGGTTCGCGGTGGCGTCGGGCGGGGCGTCGTCGAGCGTCACGCTGACGGACTTCCCGGTGATCGCGGTGGTCCCGGCCGACTCCTCCAGCGCCTTGCGGCGGGCGTCCTCCGCCTCGGTGCTGCCGTCGTCGCGCTGGACGAGCGCGTCGATCTGCGCGCGCACGGCCGCGTTCGAGTCGGTCAGCACCCCGTTCTTGTCGCTCCGCTCGCCGATGAGGTCGGAGAGCTTGAGCAGGGAGGAGTCGCTGCGGATGTTGGTGCCCTTGGCCGTGTTCGCGCTGGTGACGAAGATCAGACCGGCGAGTGCGAAGACGGCAGCGGTGAGCAACCGGACCGGTCGCTTCGAAGTGCGCCGGGCCGCCTCTTCGGGAGAGTCCGCGAGATTGCTCAACGTACCCTTATCTCATCAGGCGCCATGGAAGCACTACGCTAACGGACGCCCGGGGGAGGCAGCTTCCCCCCAGCGCCCTCGGGCGCCAGCCAAAGATCACTGCGCGGTCACGCAGCGCATCGACAGGAGCGTTCCTCGTGCCGAAGTCACGTATCCGCAAGAAGGCCGGTTTCACGCCCCTCGCGGCGAACCAGGCGACCACCATCAAGCTGGGAAACCGCGGCTGGATCGCTCCGGTGATGCTGGGGCTCTTCCTCATCGGTCTGGCCTGGATCGTCCTGTTCTACGTGACCGACGGCTCGCTCCCCATCGAGGCGCTCCACAACTGGAACATCGTGGTCGGCTTCGGGCTCATCGGCGGCGGCTTCGCCGTCTCCACCCAGTGGAAGTAGCCCGCTGACCCGGCTGCCCCTCCGCTCCTGCCGCCTCCTCCCCGCGGCATGCGCGACAACTGTCCGACCCCGAAGGACAGCTTCGCCCGAGATACCGGCGGAACCCGTGCGCGCGCGGAGTCCGGCCGGCCTTCCGGGTGCCTTGCTCCTGCTGTCCTGAAGCCTCGTCCTGACCCTGCTCTGAACCCCTGCCCTGAAGTTACCCACAGAGTTATCCACAGGCGGGGGAAAAGGTCAGACGATCTGTGGATAACCTACGTCGAAGTTGACGCCGGTGTGACTACAGCCTCCCTCATCCAGGGAGGCTGTAGCGACCACCCCGGGCAAGAAGACCCTGTTCAGCGACAAGGCGAACACGCGTACCCCACACTCCGTCGCCCCGCGATGTCATTCTGTGGATAACTCCGCTCTCGGAGTGGACAGAACCAGTCAGGTCAGCGCGGCAGTACGAGCAAAAACGATCACAACGGTCACCGCGAGCACCAGCGCACAGGCCCCGAACTGCACCGCGTTCCGTCGTGCGCGCGGTGCGTGCACCAGGGCGACGGCGATGAGCGTGCCGGCGACCAGACCTCCGAGGTGGGCCTGCCACGCGATGCCCGACCGCAGGCTGAAGAGCACGTTCAGCGCCAGGATGACGAGGACCGGCCGCAGGTCGTAGTTCATCCGCCGCATGAGCACGACGGTGGCACCCAGCAGACCGAAGACCGCCCCGGAGGCCCCCAGCGAGCCCTGGTTCTGCGCGCTGATCCAGTAGGTGAGCGCGCTGCCCGCCAGCCCCGAGAGCAGATAGAGCGCGAGGAAGCGGACCCGGCCGAGCGCGGCCTCCAACGGCCCGCCGAGCCACCACAGCCCCAGCATGTTGAAGGCGATGTGCAGCAGCTCCTCGTGGAGGAACATCGAGGTGAGCAGCCGGTACCACTGCCCCTCGGCCACACCGGTCCAGCCTCCCGGGAACGGCTGGGGATCCCAGGCGCGGCCGATCAGCATCAGGTCCTGGACCAGCCACGACCGGCCGGTCAGCCACACGGCGGCGAAGACCGCCACGTTGATCGCGAGCAGGATCTTCGTGACCAGGTGGGGGTCGGCCGCCACCGCCCCGCCGGTGAGCGTGCGGGGCCGGGAGGCCGCCGGGTGGTGGCCCGTACCGCCTCCGCTCCGTACGCACTCGGGGCAGTGGAAGCCCACGGAGGCGCTGATCATGCACTCGCTGCAGATCGGCCGGTCGCAGCGGGTGCAGCTGATCCCGGTCCCGCGGTCCGGATGGCGGTAGCAGAACCGCGTCGCCCCGCCCTCTCCGGACGGGTCGCGGTCTGCCGGAGGCTGCTGCTGGTCCATCGTCCCGACCCCTCGGTCCTGTCGCTGCCAGTCCTGTCGCTGCCAGTCCTGGTCCGTTATGTAACCGTACGGACCATCGGTCCCGATGGTTCCCCGCGCGGAACATCACGCGCGGGCACCGGGCCGCCGGGCCGCCGGGTCAACGGGTCAACGGGTCAACGGGTCAACGGGTCAACGGGTCAACGGTGCTCGACCAGGACGGACTCCAGCACGACGTCCTGGTACGGACGGTTCGTCCGCGGGTTCGCCGGGAGCGACGCGATGGTGTCCACGACCTTGCGGCAGGCCGCGCCGGGAACCTCTCCGAAGATCGTGTGCTTGCCGGTGAGCCAGGCGGTCGGCGAGACGGTCACGAAGAACTGGGACCCGTTCGTCCCCGGCCCGGCGTTCGCCATGGCCAGCAGATACGGCCGGGTGAACGCGAGGTCGGGGTGGAACTCGTCCGCGAACTCGTACCCCGGGCCGCCGGTCCCGTTCCCCAGCGGATCGCCGCCCTGGATCATGAAGTTCTCCAGGACCCGGTGGAAGACGGTGCCGTCGTAGAGCCGGCCGGCCGACCGGGTGCCCGTCGCCGGATGGATCCACTCACGGGCACCGGTCGCGAGGTCGACAAAGTTCCGCACGGTCCTGGGGGCGTGGTTCGGCAGAAGCCGGATCTCGATGTCACCCTGGCTGGTCCTCAGGGTGGCGTACAGCTGCTCGGCCACGGTCTGCCTTCCATCAATCCTCGGTCTGCGCGGAAAAGCTCCCCGATCCTCGCACGACGGGCTCTCTCCGCGCGGCGGCTGCGGAGGCGCTTCTCCCCGTGCCCCGTCCGGGCGGCTTCACCGGGACACACCCGGCCGGGCAGGTCCCCGTACGGCGCGCCTCCACCCGAACCGTGGCATCGTCGTCCACGCACTCCATGATTCGGTTTGACCGTATATGTCCCATGACCCGGATGCCCGCCCCGCATGCCCCGTAGAAGCCCCGCAGGCATGATTTCGGCATGGGCGGACAGGCGGAGTACCTACCCGCCACCAAGGAGGAGGATCCCGTGACCCGCATCGACAGCGTGCGCGCCGCAACCGACTCGGCAAAGGAAAGCGCGCAGCACGCCGCGGAAGTGGTGGCGCCTTACGCCGACACAGCCAAGATCCAGGCCGCGCACTACGCCAACGAGGCCCGCGTGCGCCTCGCGCCCAAGGTGTCGGCCGCCGCACAGCAGGCCCGCGTGCAGTACGTCGCGCACGTCGCGCCCCGTCTCGACCAGGCCCGCGCCCACGTCCCCCCGAAGGTCGACGACGCCGCCCGGCTCGCCGCCGTGCACACCCGCAAGGCGGCCAAGAACGCGGCCGGGTACACCGTGCCCCGCTTCGAGTACGCGGTGGCAGCTGCCGCGCCGGTCGCCGGGGAAGCCCAGGTACGCAGCGCGGCGGCCCTGGCCGCCCTGCGCGGTCAGGTCACCGCGCAGGACATCAACCGGCTCGCCAGGAAGAACGCGCGCCGGGCGAAGACCGGCCGGTTCGTCAAGGGATTCCTCATCTTCTCGCTGGTCGCCGGTGGCGCCTGCGCCGCTTGGCGCTGGTGGGACCGGCAGGCCAACCCGGACTGGCTGGTGGAGCCGTCCGAGCCCACGGCGGTCGGCTCCCCCGGAGCGCCGCTGACCTCGGTCGACGGCACCGACCTGGACCCCGAGGTCAGGGCCAAGCAGACGGACGCCGATGCCGGTGACCCGAGCGGGAAGAACCGCGGCGACCGCCCCTGAGGGCGGACAGGACCAGACCTGCCATGTTTCACGTGAAACGGCGCTTCCGGTGGAGCCCCGCTGTGGGGTGAAACTCGCTGCGGGGTGAAACTCGCTTCGAGTGCGACAGCTGTTTCACGTGAAACAGCCGTGTCCGCCCACCACGCACCACGCACCGACTCCACCGCGTCCCCACCACTGAGGGGCGTCGGGCGACCGCGACGTCGTCCGACGCCCCTCAGTCGTCCGCGGAAGCCGTCCCTCAAGCCGTCCCTGGAGCCGTCCGCTGAGGCCGGCTCCGGAAACCGTCCTCGGGACGCGCGGATGCGTGGCACCGGAGACCGTGATTCGCTGGCCAGGTGGCCTCCCGTCCCTCCCCGCGCTCCTCACCGCCGGGGTCCGACCAGGTACCCGCTCCCCACGGAAGCGGGCTCCTCCGACGGCTGCCCTGGCTGGACCGGGCACTGCTGGTGATCCTCGGACGGCCGCGGCGCCGACTCGGCTGGCTGTTGCCGCTCGTCCTGCTCCTCGTCGTCTGCTTCGCCGACTGGAACACCTCGGGCGACTTCCGGGTGCTGTCCTGGCTCGTGGTGGTACCCGTCATGGCCGCAGCCCTCTGCCCGGTCGGCACGACCGCCCTGTTCGCGGTCGCCGCCGTGGCCGCGTACGCCGTGATCGACCAGGCGTGGGACCACCAGTACCGTGCGGGGCTGCCCGACTTCATCCTCGTCTCCATGGGCGGACTGCTCGCTATCGCCGCCGCCTGGCTCCGGCGCCGGGGCGAGCGGCGCTCGCTCTCCGTCCGGAACGTCGCGGACACCACCCGGGCCACCGTGATCCGGCCGCTCCCGCCCAGCTGGGGCGGGCTGCTGCACGCGCACATCTACCTGCCCGCCGACGCGGAAGCCCGGCTCGGCGGCGACTTCTACGACATCCAGCCGAGCCCTTGGGGCACCCGCGCACTGCTCGGTGACGTCCAGGGCAAAGGCCTCGGGGCCGTGGCGGTGGCCGCCAACCTGCTGGGCACCTTCCGGGAGGCCGGGTTCCACCAACCCGACCTCCGGGTGGTGGGCGAGCGCATGGAAGTCCGGATGGAGCGCAACCGGCTCTACGAGCAGGCCATGGGCTACAAGGACGGCGACCGGTTCGCCACCGCCGTCCTGCTGGACTTCCCGCCGCCCGGTTCCGCGGGCGGGTACGTCGACGTCATCAACTTCGGGCACGATCCGCCCTTCGCGGTCAGCGCGCGCGGGGTACGCCTGCTGGATGCCTGCAGCGGCAGGCTCCCGCTCGGCCTCAACGAGCTGGCCCCGGCGTCGGAGCGGGCGGCGGCACCGCACCGGATACGCCTCGAAGGGGACGAGACCCTGCTGCTCACCACGGACGGGGTGACCGAGGCCCGCGACAGGGCGGGTGCCTTCTTCCCACTGGCCGAGGCGCTGGAGGCCGCCGTGGCCGAGGACCCGCAGCTCGCCGAGTCGCCGTACCGCCTGGTCAGGGCCGTACGGGACCGGATGCTGCGGCACGTCTACGGACGGCTCCAGGACGACACCACGATCTTCGCCGTCCGCATGGCGCCTCCGGCACCGGGTGAGGTCCAGCCGTTGGTGTCCCTCGCCCGGTGGACGGAGATCTCCTCGACCGCCACGGCTCTGCCCGGCCGCCAAGGCTCCGCCGAACCACCCGGCTGACCACCAGACCGGCAGACCACCAGACCGGCAGACCGCCCGGCCGTCGGCACCCGTCGGTGGCTCAGAGGCCCAGTCGCTCGGTCGCCCAGTCGCCAGGTGCCCACGCGCCAGGTGCCCAGTCGCTCAGTGCGGGACGAGCGTGGTGGCGAGCCGGAGGGCACCCAGCAGCTCGGCGCGGGTGCCGAGCCCGGCGGGGAGGATGTCCAGCCCGGTCGCGATGGCGGGCTGGGCGTGCTGGCGGATCGCCGTGGTGATGCCGTCGACGAGCGCCCCGGTGGAGGCGCCCAGCTCCCCGCCCACGATCAGCGCCGACGGGTTGAGGAGGTTGCAGAACGCGGCGAGTACGCCGCCGAGCGTCCGGCCCGCCCCGTCCAGGATGCGGTCGGTCACCGGGTCGTCGACCTGCGGCAGGAAGCGCGGGCCGGACGCCACTCCGGGGTGAGTGTGGGCGATCTGCGCCGCGAGCGCGGACACCGACACCACTGTCTCCAGGCAGCCCCGGTTGCCGCAGCGGCACATCTCGGTGTGCCCCGGCAGCTGGGTGTGCCCGATCTCGCCCGCGTACCCCTGCGATCCCCGGTACGGCACCCCGCCGACGACGATCCCCGCCCCGATGCCGTGCGACACCTTGACGTAGAGAAAGTCGCTGTAGCAGCGGCCGACGCCGAGGTGCAGTTCTCCGTAGGCGCCGAGGAGGGCGTCGTTCTCGGCGTGCACCGGTACCCCGAGGCGGTCTTCGAGCTCCTTGCGGGGAGCGAGCCCCACCCAGCTCGACAGGATGGTGGGGGAGCGGACCAGCCCTGATCCGGTGTCGAGCGGGCCCGGTACACCCGCGACGACGGCACCGAGCCGGGCGCTCCCGAACGAGCCTCGCAGTCGGTCGAGCATGCCCGCCGCACGGTCGATCGCCTCGACGGCCCGCAGGTCGACGTCGAGTTCCACCCGGTCCTCAGCGACGGGGCGGCCGAGGGAGTCGCCCAGGGCGACGTTGATGTGGTTGTGGCCGAAGTCGATGGCCGCCACCGGGGCTTCCCCGTGGCGGGGTACGACGCGGAGCACCGCCGCCGGCCGTCCGCTTCCGGAACCGGGTCCGCCGCCCTCGGCCTGTGTCTCGGTGACGCGTTCGTCGGCGAGCAGCCGGGTCACCGCGTGGTTGACGGTGCTCCGGGACAGTCCGCTGAGTTCGACGATCCGGGCGCGGGTCAGATGGCCCGCCGACTGGATGTGCCGGAAGACGTCCTCGCGGGTCCGGTCCCGGGGCGAAGAGCCTGCTGGCGTCTGAGGCATGCGCAGATCCTAAGGTCGGGCCTCCCGTACGAGGCGGGTGTGCGACGGCTTCCGTTCACCCTCAACCACCGCTTCCCGTAGGCGAGTAGCCCTCCGCGGGAATCACCCGGGAGCGCCGTGCCGACAACCTGTGAACCGGGTTCGCGGTGCGTGAAGTTTTGTGCGGAGTGGTTCGGCACCCTCTCCAACGGGCGCCTCCGGAACCGGTTCCGGGACCGGATAGCTCTCAACAACCCTTCTGACGTGCCCTTATAGCAGGCAGTTCGCCCTCTGTCACGGTGTCCGACCGCCGGAGAGCCCTCTCCTTCATTCGACCAATTAAGAGTCGAAAAGCTCGCGAAACTCACGATGTTTTTGCCATTGACCACAGAAAAAGTCGCTCTTAGGGTCAGCTCAGCTCACGCCGAGCGGACGATCCTTCCGCAGACCTCCGGGCTGGAGGTTTGCCCGTCCGGCATGAACCTCCTATCTGGACAATGCGGTTGAGAGAGGACTTACTGACATGCACACCACACGTCTGCCCAGAGGTGCCCGCCGGGGCAAGGCCCTTGCGATAGCCGCCGCGACCGCGGTCGTCGCCGGCATCGTCTTCACCGGAGTCCCCGCGGCGACCGCGGCCACCTCCGACCCCAACCCCGCCGCGCTGGAGCTGAAGAACGCGGCGCTGTCGCGGGAAGCCGCCACCCAGGGCATGGTCCTCCTCGAAAACCACGACCACGCGCTCCCGATCGCCAAGAAGGGCAACGTCGCGCTCTTCGGCGTCGGCGCCTACAAGACCGTCAAGGGCGGTACGGGTTCGGGCGCCGTAAACAACCGGTACACGATCTCCGCCCGCCAGGGCCTGACCGACGCCGGCTACAAGGTCACCACGAGCGACGCCTACTGGTCCGCGATGACCCAGGCCTACGACACCAAGTACCCCGCGAGCGCGACGGGCAGCATCTTCGGGACCGCCGTCGACTACTCCTCCGTCGAGCAGCCGCTGACCGCCGCCAACGTGGCGCCCTCGGCCGCCACCGACACCGCGGTCTTCGTCCTCGCGCGGAACTCCGGCGAAGGCTCGGACCGCACCTTCGGCAAGGGCGACTACCAGCTCAGCGACGTCGAGCGCGCCAACCTGAAGCTGCTCGGCCAGACGTACAAGCGCGTCGTCGTGGTGCTCAACACCGGTGGCATCGTCGACACGTCGTTCTTCCAGGAGATCAACAGCGAGGTCAAGAACGCTCCCGGCGGCCAGGCGCTCGACGCGCTGCTGCTGATGAGCCAGGCCGGCCAGGAGAGCGGCGCCGCCCTCGCCGAGGTGCTCAACGGCACCGTCACCCCGTCCGGCAAGCTCACCGACACCTGGGCCTCGCAGTACTCGTACTACCCGGCGTCCGCCACGTTCGGCAAGAACGACAACGACCCGCTGACGGAGCAGTACACCGAGGGCATCTACGTCGGCTACCGCTACTTCGACTCGCTCTACAAGAAGATCAACCCCGCCGACCCGGCGAGCGTCGTCAACTACGAGTTCGGCTACGGCCAGTCGTACACCGACTTCGACATCGAGGCGCAGCAGGTCAAGGCCGACGCCAAGACCGTGAAGGTCACCGCCAAGGTCACCAACACCGGCCGCACCTACTCCGGCAAGGAGGTCGTCCAGGTCTACGTGTCGGCCCCGCAGACCGGGCTCGACAAGGCGTACCAGCAGCTCACCGGCTACGCGAAGACCGACGACCTCGCCCCCGGCCAGTCCCAGACGGTGACGATCAGCTTCGACACCACCTCGCTCGCCGCCTACGACGAGTCCCGCGCGGCCTACGTCCTGGACGCCGGCGACTACGTGGTGCGCGTCGGCAACTCCTCCCGGAACACGCACGTCGCGGCCCGCCTGAACCTCGCGAAGTCCGTCGTCACCGAGCAGGACCACACCGAACTGAACGACCAGAAGCCCGCCTCCGAGCTCACCAGCTCCACGGCGGACTTCTACACCTACCCGGGCGAGAAGTCGGAGATCGCGCGGGCCGGCCGGATCACGCTGAACCCGTCCTCGTTCCGCACGGAGAAGAAGGCGTCGCCGTACCAGCAGAACGTGTCGGTCGACTCCTCCTCCCCGTACTACGCCCTCGACGGCGACAAGATCTCCTCCACCACGGTCTACCTCGACCCGAAGAACAAGAACTGGGAGGGCACCGGCTCGGCGTACGCCCCGAAGACCGGTGAGCAGGTCAAGCACGTCTCCACGAACACGGCGACCACGCTGTACGACGTCGCCAAGGGCAAGGCGACCATGGAGCAGTTCGTCGCCGGCCTGAGCGTCTCCCAGCTCGCCGACATCGTCGAGGGCTCCAGCGCCGCGGGCACCACGCTCACCGCCAAGGGCGCCGCCGGTTACACCACGCCGAACTACGAGAAGCTCGGCATCCCGGGCATGGCGCTGTCGGACGGCCCCGCCGGCCTCCGCCTCACCCAGCAGATCGGCACGGGCGACACCGCCACCTACCAGTTCGGCACCGCCTGGCCCGTCGGCACCCTGCTCGCCCAGAGCTGGGACCGCGGCCTCGTCGCCGAGGTCGGTACGGCCGTCGGTGAGGAGATGCAGGAGTACGGTGTCCAGCTCTGGCTCGCGCCGGGCATGAACATCCACCGCGACCCGCTCAACGGCCGCAACTTCGAGTACTACTCCGAGGACCCGCTGGTCTCCGGCCTGACCGCCGCGGCCACCACCGAGGGCGTCCAGTCCATCCCCGGCGTCGGTGTGACGATCAAGCACTTCGCCGAGAACTCGCAGGAGACCAACCGCACCACCAGCAACTCGGTGATCGGCGAGCGCACGCTGCGCGAGATCGAGCTCAAGGGCTTCGAGATCGCCGTCAAGGCCGCCCAGCCGATGTCGGTGATGAGCTCCTACAACAAGATCAACGGCACCTGGACGGCGAGCAACTACGACCTGCTCACCGACCTGCTGCGCGGCGAGTGGGGCTACAAGGGCACGGTCATGTCGGACTGGGGCGGCAGCCACGGCTCGCTGACCTCGATGTACGCCGGCAACGACCTCATCGAGCCCGGTGGCAACCCGGCCGAGGTCGTCAACGCCATCAAGCAGGTGGCGCCGACCACCGACATCACGGGCCTGCCCGTGTACAACCGGACCGTGACCACCACCCGCACCTCCTACACCTGGCAGTTCGGCGGCTTCACGCCGTCGGCCACCGGTGGCACGACCCTGAGCACCACCGTCGACGCCAAGACCGACCTGTCGAAGACCCCGCTGTCGGGCGAGACCGTCCGGGACGCCTACAACAACCAGGTGTTCACCGCGAACGCGAAGTACGCCTCGGTCGACGCCGCGTACCAGGCGGTCGCCGCCCTGCTCGACCCGAGCGCCGCCGGGCTGACCGCCGCCCAGAAGGCCGCTATCAGCCTGACGAACGTCCAGCACGCCACCGCCGGTGACGACAGCAGCCCGGTGGTCGCCTACACCGTCGCGATCAAGGGCGACTACCCCGCCCAGGGCTACCCGCTGCGCCTCGGCGACCTCCAGCGCAGCGCGATCCGCGTCCTCACCACCGCCTCGCAGAGCTCGGCGTTCGAGGAGCTCGCCGGCCTGAACGGCGTGAAGGGCATCAAGGTCGGCCCGTACACCTCGCAGTTCAAGAACCTGGAGCCCGCGGTCACCGCGACCCTGGGCAAGGTCTCCAAGGCCTCCTCCGGCAGCAGCCACGGCTCCGACGGCAAGGGCCACGGCGACAGCCACGGCTCGGACGGCAAGGGCCACGACGACAAGAACGACAAGGGCCACGGCAAGGGCCACTGAACGGCACCCTGATCCCACCGGGACCCTGATCCCGGGCGGCGGAGCCCCAGCCGGTGCTGCCGCCGCCCACCCGGCACCACACCTCCCCCGAGCGCCCCCGACCTGCTCACCGCAGGTCGGGGGCGCTCGGGCGTACGGGCACACAGGCGCGGCGAGCGGCAGCCGGCCCGCGCGTACGACAAATGGCCCTTGACCGGCGTATCCGCAGGTCAAGGGCCATTCGGGAATGTGGAGCCTAGGAGATTCGAACTCCTGACATCTGCCTTGCAAAGGCAGCGCTCTACCAACTGAGCTAAGGCCCCGAACAACAAACGCCACCACCCGCCATCCGCACGTGGAGCGCCCGTCGCAGACCAGAGTACCGGGTCCCGGGCAGATTCCCGCAAAGAGATGGGGACTCCCGGGGGACGACCACTCTCCGTAAGATGTCCGACTAGGTTCGCAGCAGCGAAGGGGAGGCGTGATGGACGCAGCGCAGCAAGAGGCAACCGCAAGAGCCAGGGAACTCCAGCGCAGTTGGTACGGGGAGCCGCTCGGCGCGCTCTTCCGCCGGCTGATCGATGATCTTGGCCTGAATCAGGCTCGGCTCGCGGCTGTACTCGGGCTGTCCGCGCCCATGCTGTCCCAGCTGATGAGCGGCCAACGGGCCAAGATCGGCAATCCCGCGGTGGTCCAGCGCGTCCAGGCACTCCAGGAGCTCGCGGTCCAGGTCGCGGACGGCAGCGTCAGCGCGGGCGAGGCCGCCGACCGGATGGACGAGGTCAAGAAGTCCCAAGGAGGATCGGTTCTGTCGAGCACCGGCCAGGCCACGGCCAACGGCTCAGCCCCCACCGTCCGCCGTGTCGTCCGCGAGATCCAGTCGCTGCTGCGCTCGGTCTCGGCGGCCGGAGACATCATCGACGCGGCCGACTCCCTCGCCCCGACCCACCCCGAACTGGCAGAGTTCCTCCGGGTGTACGGCGCGGGTCGCACCGCTGACGCCGTCGCGCACTACGAGGGACACCAGAGCTAGGGCGCGGCACCAGGGTCGCGCCCGGGGCACTGGGGGGTCGCCCCGGCGCACCGGGAGCGGCACCGGTCGCGCGCCGCACAGCGGTGCCGGGGCGCACTCGACGCCCTGGCACCCGGGTGCGTCCGGTCGCATCCCGAGTTCCGGCACCCGGCACCATCCGGCACAGGACTGGAGCGGACAGAGCGCAATGGGTGAGGTATTCGCCGGCCGGTACGAACTGGTCGATCCGATCGGACGCGGCGGCGCGGGCGCCGTCTGGCGCGCCTGGGACCACCGGCGCCGCAGGTACGTCGCGGCCAAGGTGCTCCAGCAGAGCGACGCGCACACACTGCTCCGCTTCGTACGCGAGCAGGCGCTGCGCATCGAGCACCCGCATGTGCTCGCGCCCGCCAGCTGGGCCGCCGACGACGACCAGGTCCTGTTCACCATGGACCTGGTGAGTGGCGGTTCACTGGCCCATGTCATAGGCGATTACGGCCCGTTGCCGCCCCACTTCGTCTGTCTCCTGCTCGACCAGCTGCTCTCGGGGCTGTCGACCGTGCACGCCGAAGGCGTGGTCCACCGCGACATCAAGCCCGCCAACATCCTGATGGAGGCGACCGGTTCGGGGCGTCCGCACCTTCGCCTGTCCGATTTCGGCATCTCGATGCGCAAGGGGGAACCCCGGCTCACCGAGACCAACTACGTGGTGGGCACACCGGGTTACTTCGCGCCGGAACAGATGATGGGCGCCGAACCGGACTTCCCCGCCGACCTCTTCGCGGTGGGGCTCGTCGCCCTGTACCTCCTCCAGGGCCGCAAACCCGACTCACGCGCGCTCATCGAGCACTTCGCCGCCCACGGCACCCCCGGGGCCCCGCAGGGCATCCCCGAGCCCCTCTGGCAGGTGCTCGCCGGGCTGCTCCAGCCGGACCCGCAGGCCAGGTTCCGTACCGCGACCGGTGCCCGCAAGGCCCTCGCGGCGGCGGTGGAGATGCTGCCCGAGCCCCCGGCGGGCGAGGAGCCGGTGGAGGTCTTCGACCAGATCGGGCCGCTGCCGGACGGGTTCGGCCCGGACGGCCCGCTCAGGAGCTCGCCCGACAACCCGCTCAACAGCCCGTACGGCGGCCCGGCCCACGCCACGCCCAACAGCGGCCCGCCCCGTGCTTCGTCGGGCGGCGGCCCCGTCACCGGCGCTCCCCACGCCCCCGCGGGCGCCCCGCCCGGCTCCCACGTCCCGCACCAGGCCGCACCGGTGTCCATGTCGGAGACCGGCAGCTTCCACCTGGCCCCGCCCCCCGTCCCGTCGCCGTGGCCCGCCGCTCCGGCGCCCGGCCCGGATCCCGCCGCCCAGGCGCCCTCCCCGGCCACCGCCGCCACGGCCGCCGGGCACCCCGGACCGGCCCCGACACGCGGCTACACCGCGCCCCACGGGCACCCGGCGGCCCAGCCGCCCGCCGCGCCCCCGCATCCCGCGCCACCGGCCCCCGCGCCCCGTACAGCCCGGCCGGGGCCGTCCCCGAAGGTGGCGGCCTCGGTCCTGGTGGTCGCGTTGCTCTGCTTCGCCGTCGGCATCTGGGCGCTCACCCAGGCCTGAACGGCGCCGCGTTCGCCCCTCGCGCCCGGCCGCCCGCCCCGCTGCCGCCACCGCTGCCGGGCCGGGCCGGGTCGTGCCAGGTCGGGCCGGGCCGGCGGCTACCAGGCCTGCGGCGGTCCTCCGTACGGCGAGGGCCGCCCGGCCCTCTCGGCCGCCGCCCCCGCCCGGCGGCGGGCCAGCAGCGTCCAGACGCCGAGCCCCAGCACCAGCACCGTCCCCGCGCCGATCCCGGTCACCCCGACCAGCCGCATGGTCGCGCTCCGCGCCGCCTGCGGCGCGCTCTGTCCGCTGCGCGCCATGTCCCGGTCGCCGTCGCTGACGCCGAAGATCCCCGCGTCACCGGCGTACGGCGAGGGCTGCGCCCCGTTCTTCACCTGCACCGTGAGCGTCAGCTTGATCGGTCCGGCGCCGTACTCCTTCGCCACCTTGGGGCTCAGCCCCACCGCCACGTAGTACCAGCCGGCGAACCGCATGCCGGAAACGCCGGACGCCGAGGCGTAACGGTTGCTCCAGCCGACCGGGGGGAGCGGGTCGAGGGAGACGGACGCGGGCCTTCCGGAGTACGACAGGACCGCGTCCTCCACGTGTCCGCGCGCGGGGTTCGCCAGCGAGAGCGAGAGGGCGTTGCCGAGGAAGGTGGTCGAGGCGTTGTTGTTGCTGAGTTCGGCCGTGACGTGGAGCTGCTGCCCCCAGTCCACCGGGACCCGGTAGAAGCGGGTCTGGCCGGGCGAGACGGTGTCCTTCCACTCGCCCGGTTCCAGCCCGGTCGCGTCGTTGAAGCCGGTGCCGCCGGACCGGGCGGCGCGGGGCGCCGACGTCGGCAGCGGGGCGGGCGGTTCGGAGGCGAACTCCGAGGGCGCGGTGGTGGGTTGGGAGCCCGCCGACCTCAACGTGGGCTCGACGTCGTGGCGGATCTCCAGGTCCCACGTTTCGGGGGAGGAGGTCTCCTTGCTCTTCCGCTCGATCAGGACGTCGTACGCGCCCGCCTCCTGGCAGTACGAACTCGCCTTCTCGACGCTCCGGACCGCGTAGGCGGACAGCGGACGGGCGAACTCCGCCGAACCGACGAGGGCGTCGTCCGAACCGCACCGCGCGTCGTTGCGGTCGCGGATGGACACGGTGATCCCGTCTCCGTAGGCGACTGTCTCCTCCGGCGAGCGGGGCACCACGACAGCCGAGACGTACGCGTCCGAGGCGGCGTCCAGGTTCACCCGGTAGTAGAGCTTCTCCCCGGGCCCGATCGAACTCCGGTAGACCGAACCGGCTTCCAGCACCGGTGCGTCGGCGTTCGCCACGGCCCCGGCCACCCGCTTCGCGCCCGGATCGAAGGCGTACGGGGCGGGGCCGGCCGCGTACACCGGCCCGGACAACGCCACCACCGCGCACATCGCCGCGAAGGCCGCCGACACCGCCCGGCCGCCCCTGCCGATCTGCCTCTTCACGCGCTCCCCCTCGTCCTCCCGGCGCCCACCGACGCCCCGGCCCGCACTGCGTACGGCACGGGATGGCGCCCGGCGCCACCGGAGCTTCCGCCCCCGGCGGTGGTCACGACGCGCGTCCATCCTGCCCCGGCGGCCCCGCCGCTGTCTGCGACCACGGCGGATCGGTGCGAGCGGTGCCCCTTCCCGGAGCGGACCGCACAGCCGCGCAGCCGCGCAGCCGCTCAGCCGCGGCGTGCGCCCCCCGACCGCGCAGGGCCCCCGACACCACGCAGCCCCGGACAGCACGAAGCCCCGACCGCTCGGCGGCCGGGGCTTCTCAGGGACTGCGTCGACTCACACGCCCGAACCTGCGGGCACGGAGTCGGTCGCCTCCGTCCACAGATCCTGCTCGGCGCGATCCGCCTGGATCTGGCGGTACACGAGGAGCCCGCCGATGGCGGCCAGTGCGACCAGGAGAAGCTTCTTCACCGCGCGACCTCGTCTTTCCTAGGTTCTCAGGGACTTCTGCCGCCCGACTATACACACCGGCCGATATCGATCGGTGACCTGCCCGGACCCCCGCCGCAGGGCCCTGTCCGGGCGTTCCGCGAGTCCGCCGGACCTCCCGGACCACCCTCGGCCGGACCTCCGGAAGGCCCCTCGGAGGGGCCCCGGAGCGTTCCACCAGCCCGGTTGCACCATACGAGTGGTGTTCATCAGAAGATCGGCGCACCGGTGGCGTCGCTCCCAGAAATACGCTTCCACATCCACATCATCAGAAAGGTAAGCAAACCGGACCACCTGAAAGTGAGGGGCCATGAGCGCCTTCAAGGTCAAGAACCTCTGGACAGCCTTCATCACCGCCTTCTTCGCTCTCCTCGCCTCCCTCGGCCTCGCCGCGGCGAACGCCTCGGCCACGGAGCAGCAGCCGACGCACACGACCCAGGAGCACACGGGTGCGACCGCGGCAACCGCGACCACCCCGTCGGTGCGATGGACCCTTCCGCGTGACCGGGCGCTGCCACCCACGATGAAGCAGCGCATCCGCGCCGAGGCGCACGGCTCCTCACCCGCCACCCGGCACCTGCCCGCCGACACCGCGAACGCCCCCGGAACCGAAGCGGCCCGCACCAACTACGAGGCCACGGAAGGCGAGTCCCCCCTCCCGCCTCCCTGATCCACCCGGTTCCCCCCAAGACTTCAGGCCCCCGGCCCGGTACCCACCGGCCGGGGGCCTTCCCGTGCGCCCGGCGCCCCGGGGCCGGCCGACGGGCCAGACACCGCGCCGACGGGAGCTGAGTAGCCGTGCTCATGCGCGTCGTCCGGCGCCCGAGCACGCTGGAAGACGCACGGCAGGCGGATCTGCGGGCGAAGGGGTGGGGGTTGCTGTGGGGCAGGGGCAGGGACGACCGTCGACCGGCGAACAGGCCGCCATCAGCGTGCTTCTCTTCGTCGTCGACCTGATCGTCATCGGCTGGCTGGTGTTCCGCTACGGCATGACCGGCTGGGCCGACTCCTACGACGCCGGCAACCCGCCCGACGCCCCCCACGAGGCCGTGCGCGCGACGTGGCTCCTGTTCACCGCCGCGGTCGTCACGGGCGGCGGCTTCCACCTCCTGCGCTGGCGTACGTGCGGCACCGTGCAACTGCTCGTCCTGGGCGCCGGAGCGACCCTGCTCGCCAGCCTGGCCGCCCGCGGATAGCCCCACGGCCCCATCCCGCGGCCTCCTCGTGCGGCCTCCTCGTGCGGCCGGGAACCCCGTACGCACGTCCCCGCCCCCCGAGGCATCAGACGTCAGGCGTCGAAGTCGTACTCAAGAACGTAGGACCCCGCGTCCAGGACCATCTCGTTGACCTCGACCGGGCGGCCGTCCTCGGCGAACGCGGTCCGGCAGACGAGCATCACGGGAGTCCCGGTCGGGAGACCCAGCCTCGCCGTCTCTTCGGGACGGGGCATGCGCGAGCGGATCTCCTCGCGGAAGTGGACCGGTTCGTGGCCCAGCTCGGCCAGTCTGGCGTAGATCCCCCCGGGCCCCGTGTCCCGCTCGGTGATGGGTGAGCCCGACACCAGCGACATCGGAAGGTACGACGTGGCCAGCAGGACGGGCTTCCCGTCCAGGACGAACCGCCTGCTCCTGACGCAGGCCGCTTCGCTTTCTCCCAGATCGAGCACGCGTGCCGCGTTCTCGGAGGCTTCCCCCGTACTCACCTCGATCTGGTCCACGGCCAGGTTCCGGTCTCCGAGATCCGCTTCCCAGACGGAACGCCCGCCACCCCACTGTTCACGTGCCAGCCGCTGAACTCCACGACGTCGCAACGGCTGGAAGACGCGGACGAAGACGCCCGATCCTCTGCGGGCCTCCGCCAGCCCCTCGCTCTGGAGGACGCCCAGGGCCTGGCGGGCCGTCATGCGCGCGACTCCGTACTCCTCCATGAGGTCGTTCTCGCCGGGAAGACGATCTCCCGGCCCGAACGCACCGGACTGGATCTCCGCCTTCAGGGCGTTGGCGATCCGCTGGTACTTGGGCTCACGACCGCTGCCTTCCGTGGTCATCCAGAACTCCCTCTCCTCTCTAGACACCTTAGGACCGCGAGCCACTCACTCGCGACCTCCGGCAGGCTCCCCGCAAGCCGACGCACGCCGCCTCTCCCGCCGGGTCGGACCATGCGAGACCTTGACATCTCTATACAACTTCGGTTCTCTAGAGATATCGCCCGGATGATTTCCGCCAGACCGGAGAGCGGCGTTCCTGCCGTCGAGCAGCCCGCCCCTCCACGTCCCCGAGGGAGCTTCCGCCATGCCCGCACCCCCTCCCGCCCCGCACACCCCACCGGGCCCCTTCGAGGCTCCGGCCATCTCGGTGGAAGAGCTGTCCCCCGGCGAGAGGGCGGTCGCGCTCTACGCCTCCGCCATGCCGGACGGCTACCGCTTCCGCCAGGGCGACGGCCCCCAGGTGGTCGCCTGGATCGTTCAGGGCGCGGCCCGACTGGGCCTTGAGGAGCTGTACCGCGCGGCGGCATACGCCCGCAGCCACCGGGTGTTGCGGATGGCTCATCTCCTGACGGCGGAGCAGGCCCGTGCCCACAGCGACCGCTTCGGCAGCCCACGAAGGCTGGACCGCGCGGGGGCGGTCGCCGCCGCGGTGGCCGGTTCGGGCCGTGTCCCCGTCTCCGGGGCGGCCCTCGCCCGCAGCGGGCGCCCCCTGGTCGAGGGTGCCTGTGTCTGCGGCGGTACCGGCTGGTTCGACGTCCACTTCGAACCGCTCGACCCGGCGGCGGTCGTTTCCCGGAACTGCCCCGCGCACAACCCGGAAGGCCGCACTCCGCACCCCGCGGGCGGCCCGGTACGCCGAAGGCCCCCCACCGTTTCCGGTGGAGGGCCTTCGTACTGGTGGGGCTAACAGGATTTGAACCTGTGGCCTCATCCTTATCAGGGATGCGCTCTAACCAACTGAGCTATAGCCCCGCCGCGCTGCTGCGCTGACTTCTGAAGATTAGCGCACGTCGGGGCCAGTCCCAAAATCGATAGCCCGCGGGCCTACTCGTCCTCGGCCAGCGTGAGCTCCACGCCGCCCACGAAACCCGCCGACAGGTTGTAGATGAAGGCGCCCAGCGTCGCCAGCGCGGTGGCCAGCACCACGTCGATCACCGCGATGACCGACGTGAAGATGAGGACGCGCGGCAGCGAGAGGAACGACTGCAGATCGAAGCCGTTGCTCTCGTTGGAACCCGTCGCCTCACTGATCGTGCCGCCCACGGTGGAGAAGACGCCCATGGCGTCCATCACCATCCACAGGACCGCAGCCGCGACCACGGTGCAGATGCCGAGCGCGATGGAGAGCAGGAAGCTCACCTTCATCACCGACCAGGGGTCGGCCTTCGACACACGCAGCCGTGCCTTACGGGTACGCGGAGTGGTCCGCGCCCCCGTCCGCGGCAGACGCACGCCCTGCCCGCCGGTGGCCCCTCGGCCACTTGCCGGCGACTCGTACGCCTGCGGCGGGTGGTAGGGACCCGCCGTTCCTTGCGCGGGCTCCCGCTCCCCGGGCAGCGGCCCGTTCGCGTAGCCCTCGTACTGGGGCTGCGGGCCCCGAGTGTCCGTCACAGTGCCCCCTTGGGAGTCCGTGGCAGGGCCACGGGCACCGTTCGCTCCGTCTCCAGAAGCGGCCGAACCGGCGCCCGTGGCTCCACTCACGCTCTACTCCTCGTGCTCCCCGGTCGAGGGCTCCGTGCCCTCGACAGTGCCCTCGGTCTGAACCTCGACCGATGCCTCGTCCGAACCGTCGGCCTCGGAGGTCCCATCGACCTCTTCCGCCTCACGGCCAGCCTCGGCGTTGCGCGCGATGCCGACGACGGCATCACGCTTGCCCAGATTGATCAGTTGGACGCCCATGGTGTCACGGCCCGTCTCCCTGACTTCATTGACTCGCGTGCGAATCACACCACCGCCGAGGGTGATGGCGAGGATCTCGTCCGTCTCCTCCACCACCAGGGCCCCCACGAGCGACCCGCGGTCCTCCACGATCTTGGCGGCCTTGATGCCGAGGCCGCCACGGCCCTGGACGCGGTACTCGTCGACGGGGGTGCGCTTCGCGTACCCGCCGTCGGTCGCGGTGAAGACGAACGTACCGGGCCTGACCACGTTCATCGAGAGCAGTTCGTCGCCCTCGCGGAAGCTCATCCCCTTGACGCCCGAAGTGGCGCGGCCCATCGGGCGCAGCGCGTCGTCCGTCGCGGTGAACCGGATCGACTGGGCCTTCTTGCTGATCAGCAGCAGGTCGTCCTCGGCCGACACCAGCTCGGCGCCGATCAGCTCGTCGTCGCTGCCGTCCGCGGTCTCCCGCAGGTTGATCGCGATGACACCGCCGGAACGGGGCGAGTCGTAGTCCTTGAGCGCCGTCTTCTTCACGAGGCCGCCCTTGGTGGCCAGGATCAGGTAGGGCGCCGCCTCGTAGTCGCGGATCGCGAGGATCTGGGCGATCCGCTCGTCCGGCTGGAAGGCCAGCAGGTTCGCCACGTGCTGGCCGCGCGCGTCCCGTCCGGCGTCGGGGAGCTCGTACGCCTTGGCGCGGTAGACCCGGCCCTTGTTCGTGAAGAACAGCAGCCAGTGGTGGGTCGTCGACACGAAGAAGTGGTCGACGATGTCGTCTTCCTTGAGCTTCGTGCCGCGCACGCCCTTGCCGCCGCGCTTCTGCGAGCGGTAGTCGTCCGTCTTCGTACGCTTCACATAGCCGCCACGGGAGATCGTGACGACGATGTCCTCTTCCTGGATCAGGTCCTCGATGGACATGTCCCCGTCGAAGGGCACCAGCTTGGAACGCCGGTCGTCGCCGAACTTCTCGACGATCGCCGCCAGTTCCTCGGCGACGATCTGCCGCTGCCGCTCGGGCGAGGCCAGGATCGCGTTGTACTCGTTGATCTTCGCCTGGAGCTCGTCGTGCTCGGCGGTGATCTTCTGGTGCTCCAGCGCGGCCAGCCGGCGCAGCTGCATCTCCAGGATCGCGTTCGCCTGGATCTCGTCGATCTCCAGGAGGCCCATCAGGCCCTCACGCGCGATCTCCACGGTCTGGCTGCGCCGGATGAGGGCGATGACCTCGTCGATGGCGTCCAGGGCCTTCAGGAGGCCACGCAGGATGTGCGCCCGCTCCTCCGCCTTGCGCAGCCGGAAGCGGGTGCGCCGGACGATGACCTCGATCTGGTGCGTCACCCAGTGGCGGATGAACGCGTCGATCGAGAGGGTGCGCGGCACCCCGTCGACGAGCGCCAGCATGTTGGCGCCGAAGTTCGTCTGGAGGTCGGTGTGCTTGTAGAGGTTGTTCAGCACGACCTTGGCGACCGCGTCGCGCTTGAGCACGACGACCAGCCGCTGGCCGGTCCGCGAGGAGGTCTCGTCGCGGACGTCGGCGATCCCGCCGATCTTGCCGTCCTTCACCAGGTCGGCGATCTTCTGCGCGAGGTTGTCCGGGTTGGTCTGGTACGGAAGCTCCGTGACGACCAGGCACTGCCGGTTCTGGATCTCCTCGACCGCGACGACCGCGCGCATCGTGATGGAGCCGCGACCGGTGCGGTACGCCTCCTCGATGCCCTTGCGGCCGACGACCAGGGCGCCGGTCGGGAAGTCCGGGCCCTTGATGCGCTCGATCAGCGCGTCCAGGAGCTCCTCGTGCGAGGCCTCCGGGTGCTCCAGGTACCACTGGGCGCCCGCGGCGACCTCGCGGAGGTTGTGCGGCGGGATGTTGGTGGCCATACCGACGGCGATACCGGCGGAGCCGTTGACGAGCAGGTTCGGGAAGCGCGCCGGCAGGACCGTCGGCTCCTGGTTCCGTCCGTCGTAGTTGTCCTGGAAGTCGACGGTCTCCTCGTCGATGTCCCGGACCATCTCCATGGACAGCGGCATCATCTTGCACTCGGTGTACCGCATGGCGGCGGCCGGGTCGTTGCCCGGGGAACCGAAGTTGCCGTTGGAGTCCACCAGCGGCATGCGCATCGACCAGTGCTGCGCGAGGCGCACCAGGGCGTCGTAGATCGAGGAGTCGCCGTGCGGGTGGTACGTGCCCATGACGTCACCGACGACGCGGGCGCACTTGTAGAAGCCCTTCTCGGGGCGGTACCCGCCGTCGTACATCGCGTACAGCACCCGGCGGTGGACGGGCTTGAGGCCGTCCCGCACGTCGGGGAGCGCACGCGAGACGATGACGGACATCGCGTAGTCGAGGTAGGAGCGCTGCATCTCCGTTTCGAGCCCCACGGGCTCGACACGCATGCCCACACCGGCCACGACGGGCTGTTCTTCCGGTGTCACAGGGGTGTTCTCGTCGGCCATTGCTGGTCAAAGTCCTTTCGAGCGGCGGCTTGCTTGTACGGCCGACTCAGATGTCGAGGAAGCGGACGTCCTTGGCGTTGCGCTGGATGAACGAGCGCCGTGCCTCGACGTCCTCACCCATCAGCACCGAGAAGAGGTCGTCGGCCTGCGCCGCGTCGTCGAGGGTGACCTGGCCGAGCACCCGGTGGTCGACGTCCATCGTGGTGACGCGCAGTTCCTCGGCGTTCATCTCGCCGAGACCCTTGAAGCGCTGGATCGAGTCTTCCTTGATCCGCTTGCCGTTCTGCTTGCCGAGCGCCACCAGGGCGTCCCGCTCGCGGTCCGAGTACGCGTACTCGAAGTCGTCCCGGCCCCACTTGATCTTGTAGAGCGGCGGGCGCGAGAGGTAGACGTGACCGGCCTCGACCAGCGGGCGCATGAAGCGGAAGAGGAACGTCAGCAGCAGGGTGTTGATGTGCTGGCCGTCGACGTCGGCGTCCGCCATCAGGATGATCTTGTGATAGCGGAGCTTCTCGATGTCGAAGTCCTCGTGGACTCCGGTGCCGAACGCCGAGATCAGTGCCTGGACCTCGGTGTTCTGGAGGATCTTGTCGATCCGGGCCTTCTCGACGTTCAGGATCTTGCCCCGGATCGGCAGGATCGCCTGGTACATCGGGTTACGGCCCGACTTCGCCGAACCACCGGCGGAGTCACCCTCGACGATGAAGATCTCGCACTTGGTGGGGTCGTTCGACTGGCAGTCGGAGAGCTTGCCCGGCAGCGACGCCGACTCCAGCAGCCCCTTGCGGCGGGTCAGGTCACGCGCCTTGCGGGCCGCCACGCGGGCGGTCGAGGCGGCGATGCCCTTGCGGATGATGTCGGCGGCTTCGTTCGGGTTCCGGTCGAACCAGTCGGTGAGCTGCTCGTGGACGACCTTCTGCACGAAGGTCTTCGCCTCCGTGTTGCCCAGCTTGGTCTTCGTCTGGCCCTCGAACTGCGGCTCGCCCAGCTTCACCGAGATGATCGCGGTCAGACCCTCGCGGACGTCCTCACCGGTGAGGTTGTCGTCCTTCTCGCGGAGCAGCTTCTTGTCGCGCGCGTACCGGTTGACCAGCGAGGTAAGCGCGGCGCGGAAGCCCTCCTCGTGGGTGCCGCCCTCGTGCGTGTGGATCGTGTTCGCGAAGGAGTACACGCCCTCGGTGTACTGCGTGTTCCACTGCATCGCGATCTCGGCCGAGAGGAGGCGGTCCTTGTCCTCGGCCTCGATGTCGATCACCGACTGGTGGATCAGGTCGCCCTTGCGCGAGTTCAGGTACTTCACGAAGTCGACGATGCCGCCCTCGTAGTGGTACGTGACGGTGCGCGCCGGCGGCTCCTCCGCGGTCGCGGTGGCCTCGGCCTCGTCGGCACCCACGGTCGCCTTCGCCGACTCGCGCTCGTCGGTGAGCTTGAGCGTGAGGCCCTTGTTGAGGAACGCCATCTCCTGGAAGCGGCGCGCGAGGGTCTCGAAGGAGTACTCGGTGGTGTCGAAGATGTCACCGTCGGCCCAGAAGCTGACCGAGGTCCCGGTCTCCTCGGTGGCCTCGTGCTTCGCCAGGGGCGCCGTCGGCACACCCAGCTTGTAGTCCTGCGTCCAGCGGTGGCCGTCGGTCTTCACCTCGACGGCGACACGGGTGGACAGGGCGTTGACGACGGAGACGCCGACGCCGTGCAGACCGCCGGAGACGGCGTAACCGCCGCCGCCGAACTTGCCGCCCGCGTGCAGGACCGTCAGCACGACCTCGACGGCGGGCTTGCCCTCGGAGGGCACGATGCCGACCGGGATGCCGCGGCCGTTGTCGACGACCCGGACGCCGCCGTCGGCGAGGATCGTGACGTCGATCGTGTCGGCGTGCCCGGCCAGGGCCTCGTCGACGGAGTTGTCGACGACCTCCTGCACCAGGTGGTGGAGTCCACGCTCACCGGTCGAACCGATGTACATGCCAGGTCGCTTGCGGACCGCGTCCAGTCCTTCGAGGACGGTGATCGCGTTGGCGTCGTACGAGGTCGTGACCTCGCCGTGTTCGCCGGCTGTGGACGGGTTGATCTCGTTGGGGTTGCCGGAATCGGCCACGAAGCGCCCTTTCTGGCACAGCACAGGCCGTTCTCCGGCAGGCGGGAGCGGCTGCGTCGTTCGGCTGGTAATCGACGACACCCGCTCAGTAGCGGGATTGTTCATCAGTCTACCGCTAGCGCCGACCCGAATGGGGGTTTGGCGGTACCTGAGTCCGCATGTGCCGCCCTCAACCAGCGGCTGACGACTCCCCATATTCAGGATGGGGCCCTGGGAGGCTCACACGGGCATTGAGCGCTTCTGCCTGTCAACCCTCCGCTACGGTGAGGGACACCCGCTCGGCCCCCGGAGGTTTCAACCCGCGCACAACGGCACAAGCCGGAAGCCCCCGAGGCCACGGCAGCCGCGCGGGCGGTACGGCCCCGGGCAGCGCGAAACGCCCGCCGACGGTGCGGCGGGCGTGGGCGCTTCTGGATTACGGGCCGTGAAAGCCCAGCTCACAAGGGGTGTCGACGGGGATCGCCCGGTCGCTGGACCGGCCGCGACCGGCCGCGGTCAGCCGTACGTGTCGCCGGGACCGGTCGAACCGGGCGCGCGCAGCCGCCCGTGGGAGCGCTGCGGGCCGCCGGGCCCCAGCACCTTGATCATGCGGACCGTGCCCTGCCCGAGATCGGCGTTGAGCCGCGCCACCAGTTGGGGCGCGAGCAGCCGCAGCTGCGTCGCCCAGGCGGTCGAGCTGCACTGGACGGTCAGCACCCGGGCCTCGGGGGCCTCGTCGTACTTCAGCGGCACACAGTGCTTGGCCAGATCCGCGCCCACGATCTGGGGCCAGCGGCCCATCACCCCGCCCACCGCGGCGGGCGTCTCCCAGCCGCGTTCCGTGATCAGCCGGTTGATCGCCGAACCGAGCGCCAGCGGGTCCCGTCCGTCCGACCGCGCGCCGGAGCGCAGCCCGCCACCGCGTCTGGCCTGCTTGCGCTGCTGGGCCGCGGCCCCCCGCGCCGCGGCCTGCTCCTTCGCTGCCCGCAGCGCCACCCGGGCCAGATCCACCCCGGACGGCTCGGGCGCCTTGCCGCCGGACGGCTCCCGGGCCACGTCGCCCCCGGAACCACCCTGCGCACGGTCCGCGGAGTCGCTCACAGCCGGACCACCTCGCCGGCCGCGACCGCGTACCGGGTGCCCGTGAGCACCCCCGGCACGTCGTCGTCGACCGCTGCCGTCACCAGGACCTGTTCGGCCGGTGCCACCAGCTCCGCGAGGCGTTCGCGGCGCCGCGCGTCCAGCTCGGCGAAGACGTCGTCGAGGACCAGCACGGGTTCGTTGCCCTCTGCCCGCAGCAGCTCGTACGAGGCCAGCCGCAGCGCCAGCGCGTACGACCAGGACTCGCCGTGGCTCGCGTACCCCTTCGCGGGCATCCCGCGCAGGCCCAGCAGCAGATCGTCCCGGTGCGGGCCGACGAGGGTCACCCCCCGCTCGATCTCCTGCTTCCGTACACCGGCGAGCGCCGCCAGCAGCTGTTCGTACAGCTCCGGACGGGTCCGGCCCGGGTTCTCGCCCACCGAACCGCGGTACTCGAGCCCCACCGGGCCGCCGCCCGGGGCGACGTCGCCGTACGCCTTGTCGGTGAGCGGCTGGAGCACGGCGATCAGGTCGAGCCGGTGCGCCAGCAGCTCGGCGCCGACCTGGGCCAGGTGCTGGTCCCAGATGTCGAGCGTCGACATGTCCATGGAACGGCCGCCGTGGCGGCGGGCCATCGCGGCGGACTTCAGCAGGGTGTTGCGCTGCTTGAGCACCCGGTCGTAGTCGGAGCGGACCCCCGCCAGCCGGGGGGAGCGGGCGGTGACCAGCTCGTCGAGGAAGCGCCGCCGCTCACCCGGATCGCCCTTGACCAGGGCCAGATCCTCGGGGGCGAACAGCACGGTCCGCAGGATGCCCACCACGTCCCGCGGTCTGACCTGCGAGGACCGGTTGATCCGGGCGCGGTTGGCGCGGCCCGGGTTGAGCTCCAGCTCGATCAGCTGGGAACGCTCTCCCTGGGTCACCGCGGCCCGGACGACGGCCCGCTCCGCGCCCATCCGCACCAGCGGGGCGTCCGAGGAGACCCGGTGGCTGCCGAGGGTGGCGAGATAGCCGACCGCCTCGACGAGGTTCGTCTTGCCCTGCCCGTTGGCCCCCACGAACACGGTGACGCCCGGGTCGAGAGGTACCTCGACCCGGGCGTACGAGCGGAAGTCGGCCAGCGAGAGATGCGTGACGTGCATGGTCGCGGGCCTTCCGTCCGTCCTGCTGTGCGTGCGTACTACTTCTTGTTCTCCACCGCGTGGCCACCGAACTGGTTGCGCAGCGCGGCGATCATCTTCATCTGCGGCGAGTCGTCCTGGCGCGAGGCGAAGCGCGCGAAGAGCGACGCGGTGATCGCGGGCAGCGGCACCGCGTTGTCGATCGCGGCCTCGACCGTCCAGCGGCCCTCGCCCGAGTCGGCGGCGTAGCCGCGCAGGCCGTCGAGGTGCTCGTCGTCGTTCAGGGCGTTGACCGCGAGGTCGAGCAGCCAGGAACGGATGACGGTGCCTTCCTGCCAGGAGCGGAAGACCTCGCGCACGTCGGTGACGGAGTCGACCTTCTCCAGGAGCTCCCAGCCCTCGGCGTAGGCCTGCATCATGGCGTACTCGATGCCGTTGTGGACCATCTTCGCGAAGTGTCCGGCGCCGACCTTGCCCGCGTGGACGGAGCCGAACTCGCCCTCCGGCTTCAGGGCGTCGAAGATGGGCTGCACCTTCGCGACGTCCTCGGGCTTGCCGCCGTACATCAGGGCGTAGCCGTTCTCCAGGCCCCAGACACCGCCGGAGACACCGCAGTCGACGAAGCCGATGCCCTTGATGCCCAGCTCGACGGCGTGCTTCTCGTCGTCGGTCCAGCGGCTGTTGCCGCCGTCGACGACGATGTCGCCGGGCTGGAGCAGCTCCGCCAGCTCGTCGATGGTGGACTGCGTCGCGGCGCCGGCCGGGACCATGACCCAGACGACACGCGGGCCCTTCAGCTTGCCCACAAGCTCTTCGAGGCTGTGGACATCGGCGACGTCCGGGTTCCGGTCGTAACCGATGACGGTGTGGCCTGCGCGGCGGATGCGCTCGCGCATGTTGCCGCCCATCTTGCCGAGGCCGACGAGACCGAGCTCCATCAGAGATTCCTTAAGCGTTGTGCCGATACGTTCCCATGTCCGAGCCTACGCCCGGCACCGGAACACGGAGCGGCGGGCAAGCTCAGCGCCGAGCCTGCCCGCCGGATCCCTTGTCGTGGGTACGGGTACCGATCAGCGTCAGCCGGAGAGGCGGACCGGCATGATCAGGTACTTGTACGCGTCGTTCGCCTCGGCGTCGACGGCCGGACGGCCGCTGAGCAGGGCGGGCTTCGTGGACGTGGTGAACGAGAGCTGGGCGACCGGGGAGTCGATGGCGCTCAGCCCGTCCAGCAGGAAGGTCGGGTTGAAGGCGATCGAGATGTCGTCGCCCTCCAGCACCGCGTCGACGCGCTCCACAGCCTGTGCGTCGTCCGAGGAACCCGCCTCCAGGATGAGCACCCCCTGCTCGAAGCTGAGCCGCACCGGGGTGTTCCGCTCGGCGACGAGGGCCACACGCTTGACGGCCTCGACGAACGGGGCGGTCTCGATCACGGCGACGGAGTTGAACTCGGTCGGGAAGAGCGTGCGGTACTTCGGCAGGTCGCCTTCGAGCAGACGGGTGGTCGTGCGGCGGCCGGCGCCCTCGAAACCGATCAGCCCTTCGCCCGCGCCGGCGCCGGAGAGCGCCAGGGTGACCGTGTCGCCGCTGGTGAGCGCCTTGGCGGTGTCCAGGAGCGTCTTGGCGGGCACCAGGGCCACGGCGGACGCGTCCGGGTTCTCCGGCTTCCACTGGAACTCGCGGACGGCGAAGCGGTACCGGTCGGTCGAGGCCAGCGTGACGGTCTCGCCCTCGATCTCGATGCGCACACCGGTGAGCACCGGGAGGGTGTCGTCACGGCCCGCGGCGATGGCGACCTGGGCGGCGGCGGAGGCGAAGACCTCACCGGGCACCGTGCCGGTCGCGGTCGGCATCTGCGGCAGCGCCGGGTACTCCTCCACAGGCAGTGTGTGGAGGGTGAAGCGCGACGAGCCGCAGACCACGGTGGCCCGCACACCGTCGGTGGAGATCTCCACCGGGCGGTTCGGCAGGGCGCGGCAGATGTCGGCGAGCAGGCGGCCGGAGACCAGGACCGTGCCGTCCTCCTCGATCTCCGCGTCGACGGAGACCTTCGCCGAGACCTCGTAGTCGAAGCTGGAGAAGCTGAGGGCACCGTCCTCGGCCTTCAGCAGAAGGCCCGCGAGGACGGGCGCCGGCGGACGGGCCGGGAGGCTGCGGGCCACCCAGGCCACCGCCTCCGCGAGTACATCGCGCTCCACCCGGATCTTCACCGGAACCGCCTCCTGCTGTTGCTCGCTCGCCCTGCTGGCCTTCGTCGTCGATCGGGTCCGTCGGCCGGGGGGCCGGGGAGGACGCCGGGGTCCAGTCTGACGTACGGCACCGACACTCGTCGCTGCTCGGGGTCAAGTCGCCCGAGGCGGTCCGAGAGCCCAGCGAGCCAAGTTGTGCACAGCCCCCACTTCGAAACGGATTCCTGGCTAACTCTGGGAGGTAGTAGTAGTAGGCCCTGTGGAAACCGTGGATAACGTCGTTTGCGCAGGTCAGAGCCGATTTTTTGTCCACCGCACCTGTGGGTGCAGTCCGTGGATAACCAGGCACTTCTGTGGACACACGAAAGTTCTGCACACCCGATGCACAGGGCGGGGGTACTTCTCCCCAGGGCCGTCCCCAGCTTTACCCCGGTTCCCCACAGCCCAATCGACCACCTTGGTGTGACGCCTTTCACTCTCGGCAGTGAGGAGGGGTGTCGTGTTGCCGAACAGTGGACAGAGGTGTGGAGAAGAGGGTTCCTCCTGGGGACAAGAGAGCTGATCCTGTGAGTTGCCGGTGGACAACCCGGATGAGCCCCTGTGGACAGATCCTTTGTCCACAGGCTGTGGATCACGGTTGACCACAAATCCCCAGGCGGTTGACCTGGCCTGATGGAGTATCGACAGCGGGCCCTGTGGACGCAATCTGGACAACTTCCTGTTCCCCAGGCTGTGGAGAGAAGAAATCCGGCACATCTGTGGAGAAGGGCCGTGTCCGCTCTTCTGTGACCTTCTGTTCGAACAACGACAAGCCCCGCGCACGGCCCGGAACGAGGGCTCCACGTGCCGTCGGGGGCCGGAAACGCCCCGGAGACGTTCCGGAGACGTTCCGGAGCTCTCCTTCCGGAGCCGTTTCCACGAACCGCTCGACGTGTCCCGAGACCGCTCGCCGGGTGTCCCGAGACCGCTCCGCGGGTGTCCCGGATACGACGGAAGGCGCCCCGCCGGACCGTGAAGAGGTCCGGCGGGGCGCCTTGTTGTCCACTCCCTGTGGGCGGAGTACGCCGGGGCGGGTGCTCGTGGCCCGCTCGCCCCGGCGGACGGGCCCGGCGGAGTGTCAGCCGTTCTTGATGCGGTTGGTGAGCTCGGTGACCTGGTTGTAGATGGAGCGGCGCTCTGCCATCAGCGCGCGGATCTTGCGGTCCGCGTGCATGACCGTGGTGTGGTCGCGGCCACCGAACTGCGCGCCGATCTTCGGCAGCGAGAGATCCGTCAGTTCGCGGCAGAGGTACATGGCGATCTGGCGTGCCGTCACCAGCACGCGACTGCGCGACGACCCGCAGAGGTCCTCGACCGTCAGTCCGAAGTAGTCGGCGGTGGCCGCCATGATCGCGGGCGCGGTGATCTCCGGAGCCGAGTCCTCGCCACCGGGGATCAGGTCCTTCAGCACGATCTCGGTCAGGCCGAGGTCCACCGGCTGCCGGTTCAGGCTCGCGAACGCCGTCACCCGGATCAGCGCGCCCTCCAGCTCACGGATGTTCCGCGAGATCCGGGACGCGATGAACTCCAGCACCTCCGGCGGGGCGTTCAGCTGCTCCTGCACCGCCTTCTTGCGCAGGATCGCGATCCGCGTCTCCAGTTCGGGCGGCTGCACATCGGTGGTGAGGCCCCACTCGAACCGGTTCCGCAGCCGGTCCTCCAGCGTCACCAGCTGCTTGGGCGGCCGGTCCGAGGAGAGCACGATCTGCTTGTTCGCGTTGTGCAGGGTGTTGAAGGTGTGGAAGAACTCCTCCTGCGTCGACTCCTTGCTCGCGAGGAACTGGATGTCGTCGACGAGCAGGATGTCCACGTCGCGGTAGCGCTTGCGGAAGGTGTCGCCCTTGCCGTCGCGGATCGAGTTGATGAACTCGTTGGTGAACTCCTCGGAGCTCACGTACCGCACCCGGGTCCCCGGGTAGAGGCTCCGCGCGTAGTGCCCGATGGCGTGCAGCAGGTGGGTCTTGCCGAGCCCGGACTCCCCGTAGATGAAGAGCGGGTTGTACGCCTTCGCCGGCGCCTCGGCCACCGCCACCGCCGCCGCGTGCGCGAACCGGTTGGACGCGCCGATGACGAAGGTGTCGAAGAGGTACTTGGGGTTCAGCCGCGCGTGCGGCTCGCCCGGGCCGGGCGCGGGGGACGGCTGCGAACCCGGACCAGGCATCCCGCCGCCGGCCCGCCCCGGGCGGTGCTGCTGGTCCTGGAGGTCGTGCCGCTCGGGCCGCTGGGACTCGTACCCCTGGCGCTCCGGAGGCTGCGGCCGGTATTCGTGCGAGGGCTGCTGCGGACGTCCGGTGCCGTACGGCTCGCGCCACTGGTCGGCCTGCTGCTCGCGGTCCTGGTAGCCGCCGTGCCGCGGCTGCTGCCAGGAGAGGTCCTCCTGGGTGCGCGGCCAGGCGCCCGGCTCGGGTCGCTGCTGGTACTCCGGGTACGCGGGGCGGGCGGTCGGCATCCCGTCGTCCTGCGGGCGGTGACCGTACGTGTCGTACGGGTCGCCGTGCTGTTGCTCGTCGTGGGACGGGTTCGGGTACCGGTGGTTCTGCCGGCCCTGCTGGGTCTGGTGCAGCGGCGGCGCCGGAGGGGTCGGCGGCTCACCCGCCGAGTCGTCGACCGTGATCGCGATCCGGATCGTCCGCCCGCACTCGCGGGTCAGCGTCTCGCTGATGAGCGGCGCGAGCCGGCCCTCCAGGACCCGCTTGCCCCACTCGTTCGGTACGGCGAGCAGCGCGGTGTCCGCGACCAGCGCGAGCGGCTGGCAGCGCTCGATCCACTGCTTGTCCTTCGGCTCGATGCCCTGCTGGCCCTCACCGAGGAGATGTTCCAGCACGCGTGGCCACACTGCGGCAAGATCGGCAGGTACGTCAGCCACAAGGCACGCTCTCTCGCATGTCCCACGAAAATGTGTTTCCCGGGACGGAATGGGTCGGGTCGGGTCGGGCCCGGCAGGGGGGAACGAAAAGAAACCGGAGTTCAGCCACGGTAGTCACGGCGACCCGCCCGGTTCAAGTTGTTGTCCACAGCCTGTGCATAGCGGGGGGTCACTCGTGGTGAGTTTGACCGGATGGCGTAGCCGCGCGTACCGTGACCAGGTCGAGTTGTCGATGGCTGCTGCCGCCTGCCTCCGATGGGCAAAGATCACGATCTGTGATTGTGAAGCGGTGCACTAAGGCGTTTACGCGAGTTCCTCGTGGGCGCACGGTGACAGCCAGGCGATGTCCCGCCATCACCCGATTTATTCTGGAGCCCCCGAGTGAGCAAGCGCACCTTCCAGCCGAACAACCGTCGTCGCGCCAAGACCCACGGCTTCCGGCTGCGTATGCGTACCCGTGCCGGCCGCGCGATTCTCGCGAACCGCCGTGGCAAGGGTCGCGCGAGCCTGTCCGCCTGATCATCCACAGGTCATGACGTGCTGCCTACCGAGAATCGGCTGAGGCGGCGCGAGGACTTCGCGACCGCGGTTCGACGAGGACGCAGGGCTGGTCGCCCTCTGCTTGTCGTCCATCTACGCAGCGGTACTACGGACCCGCACGTGTCGGGGGAGACCCCTCCCCCACCGCGTGCGGGTTTCGTCGTCAGCAAAGCCGTGGGTGGTGCGGTCGTCCGCACCGCTGTGAAGCGCCGGCTTCGCCACCTGGTTCGAGACCGGCTGGCTCAGCTGCCCCCCGGTAGCCTGGTTGTGGTGCGCGCGTTGCCCGGTTCGGGTGACGCCGATCACGATCAGCTGACCCGAGACCTGGACGCCGCCCTCGCGCGGCTGCTGGGAGGGGGCACGCGATGAAGTACCCGCTGCTGGCTCTCATCAAGCTGTACCAGTGGACGATCAGCCCCTTGCTGGGACCTGTCTGCCGCTACTACCCGTCGTGTTCGCACTACGGGTTCACGGCGATAGACCGGCACGGCGCGATCAAGGGAACAGCGCTGACCGCCTGGCGCATTCTGCGATGCAATCCGTGGTCGCCGGGCGGTGTGGACCATGTCCCGCCGCGCAAGCGTCCGCGCTGGCACGAACTGCTGCGCAACGCGCTGCGCGGTGACAAGGGCGGGGACTCCGCCACTGATGTGCCCCCCGGGGACGTGACGACCGCGACAGCCGCGGCAGCCGTGACGCCGGGTCCGGCCACAGAGACCTCGCCCAAAGCTCAAGGAGCCTGATTAGTGGACACGATTGCCAGTCTGTTCAGCTTTATCACCACACCCGTCTCTTGGGTGATCGTCCAGTTCCACAAGGTGTACGGGGCGATCTTCGGTGCAGACACGGGCTGGGCCTGGGGCCTGTCCATCGTGTCCCTCGTGATCCTGATCCGCATCTGCCTGGTCCCGCTCTTCGTGAAGCAGATCAAGTCGACGCGGAACATGCAGGTGCTCCAGCCGAAGATGAAGGCGATCCAGGAGCGCTACAAGAACGACAAGCAGCGTCAGTCCGAAGAGATGATGAAGCTGTACAAGGAGACGGGTACCAACCCGCTCTCCTCGTGCCTTCCGATCCTGGCGCAGTCCCCGTTCTTCTTCGCCCTCTACCACGTGCTCGCGGCCATCGCCAACGGCAAGACGATCGGCGTCATCGACCAGCCGCTGCTCGACAGCGCGCGGCAGGCCCACATCTTCGGTGCCCCGCTCGCGGCGAAGTTCATGAACAGCTCGGCCGAGGTGCAGGCGCTCGGCGCCTCGCTCGTCGACGTCCGGGTCGTCACCGCAGTGATGATCATCATGATGTCGGCCTCGCAATTCTTCACCCAGCGCCAGCTGATGACGAAGAACGTCGACCTCTCCGTGAAGACCCCGTACATGCAGCAGCAGAAGATGCTGATGTACGTCTTCCCGCTGATCTTCGCCGTGATGGGCATCAACTTCCCCGTCGGTGTCCTCGTCTACTGGCTGACCACCAACGTCTGGACCATGGGTCAGCAGATGTACGTGATCAACCAGAACCCGACGCCGGGCAGCAAGGCCCAGGACCAGTACCTCGGACGCCTGCTGAAGAGCATCACCCAGCACGGCGAGGTACGCGGCCGGACGCGTCGGAACACCGTCAAGCGCATCTTCGCCAAGGGCACGGAGCGCAACGACATCGAGCGCAAGTTCATCAACGGACTCTCCAAGCTGGGCCTCGCCGCCCAGGAGGACGGGACCGTGGCGAAGAGCGAGTCGTCCGTGGCCGAGGCCGAAGGCGCCACCCAGCGCCGGCACCAGCCCAAGCGGCAGAGCAAGGCGCAGAGGACCGCCACCGTCGGTCAGACCGAGGCGGCCAAGGAACCGGACTCCGGTGACGCCGCGGAGGCCAAGACCTCGCTCCAGAAGCAGGACGACAAGTCGAAGCCGGCGGGCAAGCCCGCGTCGGGCTCCTCACGCCAAGCAAAGTCCGGACCGCGCAAGGGCCAGCAGCGGCCCAAGCACCCGTCCAAGAAGTAAGGGAGTCCATCCGTGTCGGAAGGCACCATCTCCACGGCCGCTGAGGGCAGCGACACCTTGACCCGCCTTGAGCAGGAAGGCGAGATCGCGGCCGACTACCTTGAGGGTCTCCTCGACATCGCCGATCTCGACGGCGACATCGACATGGACGTCGAGGCGGACCGGGCCGCGGTCTCGATCATCAGCGAGTCGGCGCGTGAACTGCAGAAGCTGGTGGGCCGCGACGGTGAGGTGCTGGAGGCGCTCCAGGAGCTGACCCGGCTCGCGGTGCACCGGGAGACCGGTGACCGCAGCCGCCTGATGCTGGACATCGCGGGCTTCCGGGCCAAGAAGCGCGAGGTCCTGGCGGCGCTCGGCGCGAAGGCCGCGGACGAGGTCAAGAGCTCCGGCGAGCCGGTGCGGCTGGAGCCGATGACTCCGTTCGAGCGCAAGGTCGTGCACGACGCGATCGCGGCGGCCGGTCTGCGGAGCGAGTCCGAGGGCGAGGAGCCGCAGCGCTTCGTCGTCGTCCTTCCGGCCTGACCGGAACGTGTTCTGTCGGCCCCGTCTGTTCGCAGGCGGGGCCGATCTTTGTCAGCCTGATAGTCAGCCATCCACAGTGCGGTAGTGCGGTAGGGAAGGACGGTCCCCGTGACGGAGGAAGCAGCGCTCCCTCAGGCACCTGAGGCGGCCCAGGCGGTTTTCGGTGAGTTCTTCCCGGAGGCCGTCCGGTACGCGGAGCTGCTCGCGGACGCGGGTGTCAAGCGTGGACTGATCGGTCCGCGCGAGGTCCCACGTCTGTGGGAGCGGCACCTGCTGAACTGCGCCGTGCTCTCCGAAGTGGTCCCCCAGGACGTCACGGTCTGCGACGTGGGCTCCGGAGCCGGGTTGCCGGGAATCCCGCTGGCCCTGGTGCGTCCGGACCTGAAGATCACGCTGCTGGAACCGCTGCTCCGGAGGACGAACTTCCTCCAAGAGGTCGTCGAACTGCTCGGCCTCGACCATGTGACGGTCGTCCGCGGCCGGGCCGAAGAGGTGCTGGGGAAGCTGCAGCCGGTCCATGTCGTCACGGCGCGGGCGGTCGCACCGTTGGACCGCCTCGCGGGCTGGGGCGTGCCGCTGCTGCGGCCGTACGGCGAGATGCTGGCGCTCAAGGGCGACACCGCGGAAGAGGAGATCAACGGCGCGCGCGCCGCGCTGAGCAAGCTGGGCGTGGTGGAGACCGAGGTGCTGCACGCCGGGGCCGGAGTGGTGGACCCCACGACGACGGTGGTCCGGGTGGTCGTGGGCGAGAGCCCGGGCGGTGTGAGGTTCGCCGCAAAGAGGGCCAAGGCGGCCCGGGTGGGGCGGACGCGCCGTCGGCGCTGAACGGCCCTCCCCGGCTGGGACCGCTGCGCTGCCGCCAGGCAACCTCACCAGGGTTCGGTCGGTCGGCTTGCGGAGCGATGCTCCACAGAAGTAGCCCTGCCCTCGCCACGCGGAGTGTCGGTGCTGGGTAGTTGTCCCGCAGAGGCATCGTGTTTCACGTGAAACGTCGCTCTCTGTTGCAGGGAATCATCGGCCGTGGCCGTGCGGCTGCCACGCCGCGGGACCGCAACCCCGAACGAGCTACCAAGTTGTCCACATCGGTGGAGCCATCCACAGAACAGCGGGCCTCGCTGGTTCACAACCCCGAAAGCATGGCAGGCTCTGTTCATTGCGAGCCTGAAGTCGAGGAGAGTGAATCCTTGCGGTCCGACGCCAACATCGCGGGACCGATGACCGATCCGGTCCCCGGTCCCCGAACCGAGTCCCTGGCGGACGGTGTTTCACGTGAAACACCGCCGCCGATGGATGACACCCCTATTGGCCGTGCGGCCCAGCTGGCGGTGGAGGCCCTGGGCCGTGCCGGCGAGGGCCTGCCACGCCCAGACCGGACGCGCGTCATGGTGGTCGCCAACCAGAAGGGCGGTGTGGGCAAGACGACGTCGACCGTCAACCTTGCCGCCTCGCTCGCTCTGCACGGCGCCCGCGTTCTGGTGATCGACCTCGATCCGCAGGGAAACGCCTCGACGGCTCTGGGGATCGACCACCATGCCGAGGTCCCCTCGGTCTACGACGTCCTGGTGGAGAGCATGCCGCTCTCCGAAGTCGTGCAGCCCGTCCCGGACGTCGAAGGTCTCTTCTGCGCCCCCGCCACCATCGACCTCGCCGGTGCGGAAATCGAGCTGGTCTCCCTGGTGGCACGCGAGAGCCGTCTCCAGCGCGCCATCCAGGCGTACGAACAGCCGCTCGACTACATCCTCATCGATTGCCCCCCCTCCCTCGGCCTGCTGACGGTCAATGCGATGGTCGCCGGGGCCGAGGTCCTGATCCCCATTCAGTGCGAGTACTACGCACTGGAGGGTCTGGGGCAGTTGCTGCGGAACGTCGAACTGGTGCGTGGTCACCTCAACCCGGACCTCCATGTGTCCACGATCCTGCTCACCATGTACGACGGCAGGACCCGCCTCGCTTCCCAGGTGGCGGAGGAGGTGCGCAGCCACTTCGGCAAGGAGGTGCTGCGGACGAGCATTCCGAGGTCCGTACGCATCTCGGAGGCTCCCAGCTATGGACAGACCGTGCTGACGTACGATCCGGGGTCGAGCGGGTCGCTGTCGTATCTCGAAGCGGCGCGTGAGATCGCGCTGCGGGGCGTCGGAGTGCGGTACGAGCCCCAGCCGGCCCATGTGGGCAGTCAGAGCACCCAGCGGAGCATTTCGGAGGGCATCCAGTGAGTGACCGTCGTCGAGGGCTGGGTCGTGGCCTCGCTGCGCTGATCCCGGCAGCTCCCACGGAGAAGCAGGTGGCACCCCAGGGTTCGGGCCAGGTGCTGGCCGCTGAGCGGGGAGTGCCGGCCGCGAAGCTGTCCGCTCTTCCGAACGGGCCTCTGGTGCCCGAGCCGAAGGCGCCCGAACCGCCGGTGGAGCAGCCGGAGTCCGTCCCGGTCGGCGCCTACTTCGCCGAACTGCTTCCGGAGTCCATCCGTCCCAACCCTCAGCAGCCGCGCGAGGTGTTCGACGAGGAGGCGCTCAGCGAGCTGGTCACCTCGATCAAGGAGGTGGGTCTCCTCCAGCCCGTCGTGGTGCGACAGGTGGGGACCGACCAGTACGAGCTCATCATGGGCGAGCGGCGCCTGCGGGCCAGCCGGGAGGCGGGCCTGGAGCGGATTCCCGCGATCGTCCGGGAGACCGAGGACGACAAGCTTCTGCTGGACGCGCTCCTGGAGAACCTGCACCGGGCTCAGCTCAACCCGCTGGAGGAGGCAGCCGCATACTCCCAGCTGCTGAAGGAGTTCAACTGCACCCAGGAGCAGCTGGCCGACCGGATCGGGCGCTCGCGGCCCCAGGTCTCCAACACGCTGCGTCTGCTGCGGCTGCCGCTCTCCGTGCGGAGCAGGGTGGCTGCCGGAGTTCTCTCGGCAGGGCATGCGCGCGCGCTGCTCTCACTGGAGGACCCCCAGGAGCAGGAGGATCTCTCCCGTCGCATCGTGCGCGAAGGGCTCTCGGTGCGTTCGACCGAGGAGATCGTCAAGGTGATGGAGTCGAAGAACACCCGCTCCACCAAGCCGAAGGGGCCGAGGGCGGGAAGTCTGGTCTCACCCGCGTTGAGTGATCTGGCGTCACGGCTCTCGGACCGGTTCGAGACCCGGGTGAAGGTCGACCTCGGCCAGAAGAAGGGGAAGATCGTCGTCGAGTTCGCCTCGATGGAGGATCTCAACCGCATTCTCGGCAGCCTCGCGCCGGGTGAGGGGCGTGTGCTGGAGAGCGGCACCTCCGCGAAGCCGGCCGAGGACGAAGCCGCGGGCTGACGGTTCCGGTAACGCGTGGAAGGACGGGTCCTGTTCCGGCAGCGGAACAGGACCCGTCCTTTGCTCGTTCCCGGGTAGGCGCCTTCTGCACGCGTCGATACGATGCGATCTGGTAGGGCGCATCTCCCGGGATCCAAGGAAGTGAGGGATCGCCTTCATGGGGCGTCGGCTCGTACCGCTCACCCTGGACAACCTTCCGGATCTCCCCCAGCGCTGTCGGTCCTGTGTGTTCTGGGAGTTGGACCCCGTCAGGGCGGAAGCCGCGATCAAGGCGGGCGAGTCGGAGACGGCGAAGGAATCCTGGCTTTCCGCCGTGCTCCTGGAGTGGGGCTCCTGCGGGCGCCTGGTGTACGTCGACGAGGTGCCGGTGGGCTATGTGCTCTACGCCCCGCCGGCCTACGTACCGCGCTCCATCGCTTTTCCCACCAGCCCGGTCTCACCGGACGCCGTGCAACTGATCACCGGATGGATCGACCCCGCGTACCAGCGGCAGGGGCTCGGAAGGGTCATGGTGCAGACGGTGGCGAAGGATCTGCTCCAACGGGGCTTCAAGGCGATCGAAGCCTTCGGCGAAGCGCGGTGGAAGGAACCCGCCTGTCTCCTCCCGGCGGATCATCTGCTGTCGGTGGGCTTCAAGACGGTCCGGCCTCATCCGGTCCATCCGCGTCTGCGACTCGATCTGAGGACGACGCTCTCCTGGCGGGAAGATGTCGAACTGGCCCTGGACCGGCTGCTGGGAGTGGTGCAGAAGGAACCCGTGCTCCGACCGCTCTGAGACGGACGAGAGCCACGGAGAGCTCATCGTGACGGAGTACCGGGGGCGGAGCACTGGGGACGGAGCACCGGCACGGCGAAAAACGGGCACAGCAGAACGGGTCGGCCCCGTGGAGAGGCCGACCCGTTTCACGTGAAACATGCTCCGTGCGTGCCGCTGGGCGCGCACCGAGCGGGTGGTGCTTACTTCGAGACGATGAAGTCTTCGAGGTCGCGGATGATCGCGGCCTTGGGCTTGGCACCGACGATGGTCTTGGCGACCTCGCCACCCTGGTAGACGTTGAGCGTCGGAATGGACATCACGCCGTACTTGGCGGCGGTTTCCGGGTTCTCGTCGATGTTGAGCTTCACGATCTCGATCTCGTCGTGCTCAGCCGCGATGGCCTCCAGGGAGGGGGCGATCTGGCGGCACGGACCGCACCAGGCGGCCCAGAAGTCAACGAGAACGGGCTTGCCGCTCTTGAGGACCTCTTCCTCGAAAGTAGCGTCGGTAACGTCCTTCAGCGCGCCGGCCACGGCGGCCTCCTTAACTACAGGGGTGGGGGTGTGGGTGGAGCAGTTCAGACGGCCGGGGTCTTCTCCGGCTCGGCGAGCTTCTCGTCCGCCAGGGCGGCCAGGAAGCGTTCGGCGTCGAGAGCGGCCGAGCACCCGGTGCCGGCCGCGGTGATGGCCTGACGGTAGGTGTGGTCGACGACGTCGCCGGCACCGAAGACGCCCGTGAGGTTGGTACGGGTCGAGGGGGCCTGGACCTTGAGGTAGCCCTCCTCGTCGAGGTCGAGCTGCCCCTTGAAGAGCTCGGTCCGCGGGTCGTGGCCGACAGCGATGAAGAGGCCGGTGACCGCCAGCTCGGAGGTCTCTCCGGTCTTGGTGTTGCGCAGGGTCAGACCGGAGAGCTTCTGCTCGCCGTGCACACCGGCGACTTCGCTGTCCCAGGCGAAGTTGATCTTCGGGTCGGCGAAGGCGCGCTCCTGCATCGCCTTGGAGGCGCGGAGCGTGTCACGGCGGTGGACGATGGTGACCGACTTCGCGAAGCGGGAGAGGAAGGTCGCCTCCTCCATGGCGGTGTCGCCGCCACCGATCACCGCGATGTCCTGGTCCTTGAAGAAGAATCCGTCGCAAGTGGCGCACCAGGAGACGCCGCGTCCGGAGAGGGCGTCCTCGTTCGGCAGACCGAGCTTCCGGTGCTGGGAGCCGGTGGTCACGATGACGGCCTTGGCGCGGTGGACCGTGCCCGCCGTGTCCGTGACCGTCTTGATCTCGCCGGTCAGATCCACGGCGACCACGTCGTCCGGAACCAGCTCCGCGCCGAAGCGCTCGGCCTGGGCGCGCATGTTGTCCATGAGGTCGGGACCCATGATGCCGTCCTGGAACCCGGGGAAGTTCTCCACGTCGGTGGTGTTCATCAGCGCACCACCGGCGGTGACGGCACCCTCGAAGACCAGGGGCTTCAGCGAGGCGCGAGCGGTGTACAGGGCGGCCGTGTATCCAGCCGGCCCGGAGCCGATGATGATCACATTACGGACGTCGCTCACGGGTGTCTTCCTCGTCTCTGCGGTCTGCCTGCTTGTCTGAGGGGGTCGGTTCAACGACTCTCACCCCACCCAACGGATCCTACGGGGCGTGCATTCCCGATCCCTCCCGCGTGGCGTGGGGCACATCGGGGTCAGGTACGGGGGTAGGCGTGGGTGAACAGAAGGGTGCCCGTGTCCGAGGGATCGGAAGCGGTGCATCCGGCGTCGACGAGGTATGCGGTGACCAGGGAAACGTCCGTGGGGTGCGGCAGCACCACGAGGTAGGTCTCCGTCCCCCGGTAGATCCCCGTCTCCACCGCGAGGACGGAGTCGGTACGGCCGAGTGCCTGCTGGACGCAGGAAGGTACGGAGGGTGCGCGCAGGGGACGGTCGGCCGTGGGTGCCCCGGAGGGGCTCGCGTCCTGCGGGGTGTTCTCGGCGTCCTCGGTGTGCTGGAGCGCGGAGGCGCTGCCCAGCAGGCCGCGCACCTGATCCGCGAGCGTGGCCGTGGTGAACTCGACGGCATGCGACGCGGCTGCCCCCGTGCTGTCCTCCGGAGGCGCGGACGCGGCCATGGCTCCCGAGCCCGTCTTGTCGGACGAAGCTCCGGCCGTCATACCCGCGGTCTGGAACACGAGGGCGCCCATGCCCAGAAGCGCGGCGCCGAACACGGTGCCGAGGACGACGCGACGGCGCCGGGGGAAACGGCGCCGGCCCGGGCCGGTGGCGGTGCTCGGCGGACGGGTGATGGAACGGGGCATCGGTGCCCCGGGCTTCGGCGGTGTTCCGGCAGCCGCGCCCGCGGTCGGCCCGGTGGTGCGCTCGGTGGTGTGCGCTGTCGGCCGCTCAGTGGTCCGTGCTGCCGGTTCATCGGCCGCTGTCGCACGGTCCGCGGTTTCCCTCGTCGCTGTCTCACCGCCTGCGGTTTCCCTCGTTTCTGTGTCACTGCTCGCGGTTTTCCTCGTCGCCGTTTCACGTGAAACATCGACGCTTCCCGGCGGGGAGACCGAGGGGGCGCGGGTGTCGAGCAGTGCCTCGGCGGCGAGAGCCGCCTCGATACGGCCGGCGATGTCGGCCGGTACGGGGGAAGGCTCCGGCAGCGAGCCGAGCAGGGACCGGATCTCTTCCAGGGAGGAGCGCACGTCTTCGCAGAGCGCGCAGGTGAGGAGGTGCCGCCGGATCTCCGTGGCCCGGGCGACGGAGAGGACGCCTTCAGCGAAGTCGGAGATCTCGGTGACGTCCGGGTGCTGAGTCGTGTCGGTCGTGGATGTCATGGATGTCCGCCTCCGCCCTGCGCTGCGGCAGGATCATGCGCTCCCGCGTCCCTGGGCGCTGACGCCCGTGGGACGAATGGATCTTCTGATCGGTTCCGCTCGGAACCTGGCGGGCCCTTGCTCGTCAGCGGTGGGTCCTCCGTGCCACGCCCGCGCAGATGATCGAGCAGCGGCAGGAGCCGGGCCCGTCCCCGAGCACAGCGGCTCTTCACCGTGCCGGTCGGCACGTCGAGGATCACGGCCGCCTCCGCGACGGGATATCCCTGCATGTCCACGAGGACCAACGCGGCGCGTTGCTCGGGAGGGAGCGTAGCGAGCGCGGCCAGCAGCTCGCGGTGCACATCCTGACGCTCCGCAGGCGCCTCGGCCGACTCGTGCGGTTCCAGTAACTGATCGAGGCGCTCGGTGGTGTCCACCGGTGAGGTCCTGCGGGAGGCGGCCTTGCGCGCCCGGTCCAGGCAGGCGTTCACGGTGATCCGGTGCAGCCAGGTGGTGACGGCGGAGTGCCCCCGGAAGGTGTGGGCGGCGCGGAACGCGGAGACGAGGGCGTCCTGGACCGCGTCCGCCGCTTCCTCCCGGTCTCCGAGCGTCCGCAGCGCCACGGCCCACAGACGGTCCCGGTGGCGCCGCACCAGCTCACCGAAGGCTTCCGGTACGCCTGCCACGTGTTGTGCCAGCAGTTCCTGGTCACTGGTGTCGGCGAATCTGGCGTCGTCCAACGGTGAGCTCCCCGCCCCTCGCGTCCGTCAGCTGGTGACCTTGATCTCGGAGACCTTGCCCCGGTAATCCTTCCCGCTGCCGGGCAGTTCGGTGAGCCAGACGAGAAGGTACCGCGCCTGGACGGGGTTCCCGGGCTTGAGTGTCACGTTTGTACCCGAGCCGTCGGCCACCTTGGTGAAGCCGTCGGGCATGGACGGCGGGGTCGCGTCCTTCGCGGTGCGCAGCTCGACCGAGGTGGTGCCGTCGAGGAAGGAGACGTCCACGGAGCCGACCTGCTGCACCTTGCCGAGGTCGAGAACCATGCCGACGCCCGTTTTGAGGGCGCCGAACTTGGCGGTGTAGTAGCTCTGGGTGGACCAGTAGGTGCTGGGGTCACCGTCGTAGGCGTTCTTTATCGCCTCGGGCTTCTCGCCCCCGTCGGTGCCGAGAGGGTCGTAGTCCCGGGCGTCCACGATGGTGATCGGCTTGCCCGAGACGAGGACGTTCTTGTCGGTGCTGCCGCTGTCCGTCGTCCGGGTGGTGTCGGTCTCCTCGGTCTTCTTGTTGTCCAGGAGCGTCTCGGCGAGCTGCCAGCTGCCGAGCCCCAGCGCGGCGATGAGCAGGGCGGAGACGGCCCACTTCAAGGCTCTGCCGGTACGGCTCTGGAGCGGGGCCGGAGGCGGGGCCATGACCGGCACCGACTGTGCGGGATGGGCGGACGGACGCCCGTACGTCCCCTGCTGGTAGGTGGTCCGCTGGTACTCGGGCGGAGCGGTGAAGGTCGGCTCGGGCGGCAGGATGCGAGGCATCGCGGCGACCGCCTTGGCCAGTTCGTCCGGGGTGGTGCAGGCAGGCTCCTGCCGTGAGGCGGTGGCGCCGTCGTTGGCGAGCGCGCGCATGGCGAGCTCGGAGAGTCCGCGGTGGACTCCCGCCCGGACCTGGTCGGGGGCGATGAGCCCCACTTCCTTGGGCAGGCCGGTGAGCCCGTAGGCGTCGTTCTCGTAGGGCCACCGCTGCGTGAGCGCCGCGTACAGCAGGGCGCCGATCGCCTCGGTGTCCGTACGCAGCGGCCGGTCCGCCGTGATGCCCCGCAGGGCGGCGTCCACGGCGAGGCCCCGGATGCGGTACTGCCCCGTGGAGCTGCGCAGGACGGCTCCAGGGGTCAGGCGCAGGTGGGCCAGTCCTTCGCGGTGCGCCGCCGCCATGGCCTGGGAGAGCTGTCCGACGAGCTGGAACGCGTCGTGCGCCTCCATCGGGCCCGCGGCGAGCAGCGCGGTGAGTTCGACGGCGTCCGGGAGCCACTCGTGGACGACGTAGACGAAGTCGCCCTCTTCCACGGCGTCCAGCACCTGGACGAAGCGCGGGTCGCCGAGCAGGGCGGACGAGCGTGCCGCCGCCAGGACCGGCCTGGCACGGGGGTGATTCGCGGCGAGCAGGTGGACGCCCACCGCGCGCCGCAGCTTCTCGTCCATCGCGCGCCAGCTGCTGAAACCGTCCAGCCGGGTGACGCACTCTTCGAGCCGGTAGCGCTTGGCCAGCTTGTGGCCGCTGTGCAGATCGGGCGCAGGTGGCTCTGCGGGGGAGCCGGCGTCCTTGTCGTCCACGCCGTCGGGGCTCGCACCCGCCGCGCTCTTGGCTTCAGCCGTCCCGTCGGTCGTGGCCTCGTCCGCCTTGGCGGCCAGCGGCTCGTCGCCGCTGTTGTCGGCCACGTCGACGGCAGCCGTGCTACGTTCCGCCACCGTCGTTCCTGCCTCCCCATCCGTTGCGCGATGCCAGCCAGCTCTGCTCACAGTCACGCCAATTGTGCCCACACTCCGGCGCTATGCACGACACGCGGAGACCGGCGATGGTTGTGTGCTGCGGCGTCCGTTCAGCGGCCGAGCCGTCCCCGGACCATACCCATCAGGCCGTTCACCTCTTCGATCCGCATCTTCTTGGCCGCTCCGAAGAAGACGCCGAGCAGGAGCAGACCGCCACAGATCAGCGCGGCGATCGAACCGAACACGCCTTCGCCGAGAAGTTCGAGCAGGGCGACTCCCACGACACCTCCGACCAGTGCGGCGGGGATCGCCGCCATGCAGAGGCGGGCGTACGTGCGGACGACGCGGGCGCCGTCCAGATCGCCGCCGAGCCGCTTGCGCAGCCGTCGCCAGGCGACGCCGACCCCGACCGCGTAGGCGAGCCCGTAGGACGCCGCCATGCCGACCACCGCCCAGCGGGCCGGGAGGACGACGTAGCAGAGGGCCGACGCGGCGGCGTTGACGGCCGCCACGATGACCGTGTTGTAGAAGGGGGTGCGGGTGTCCTCGTACGCGTAGAAGCCGCGCAGCACGACGTACTGCACCGAGTACGGGATGAGGCCGAGGGCGAAGGCCATCAGGATGAAGCCCATCGACCGTGCGGACTCGGACCCGCTGGACCCGTAGAGCAGGGTGCACATCGGCAGGCCGAGCGCGAGGAAACCGAAGGACACCGGGACGATCGCGACGGCGGAGTTCCGCAGCCCCTGGGAGATGTCGTCGCGGACCGCGCCGGGGTCGTTGTCGTGCGCGGCACGGGCGATGCGGGGCAGCAGGGCGGCCATCACGGAGACGGTGATGATGGCCTGCGGCATGCCCCAGATGAGCTGGGCGTTGGAGTACGCCAGGAAGCCGGTGCCGTCCTGGCCGGAGAGCTTCCCGGCCGAGGTGGCGAGCTGGGTCACGACCAGGACGCCCGCCTGGTTGGCGAGGACGAAGAGCACGGTCCACTTGGCCAGCCTGATGGTCTTGCCGAGGCCGTGGCCCTTCCAGTCGAAGCGCGGCCGGAAGCGGAAACCCGCCTCGCGCAGATAGGGGATCATCGCCAGCGCCTGCACCGTGAGGCCGAGCAGGGTGCCGATGCCGAGCAGGCGCACGCCGTCCGGCGGGATGGTCTCGACGCCCATCCGGGATTCGGCGGAGGTGCCGTAGACCCAGATGAAGAGACCGAACGTGGCGATCATGACGATGTTGTTGAGGACCGGGGTCCACATCATCGCGCCGAACTTGCCACGCGCGTTCAGGATCTGCCCCATCACGACGTGCACGCCCATGAAGAAGATCGTCGGCAGGCAGTAGCGCGCGAAGGTGATGGCCACACTGTTGGCGTCGGGGTCCCTGGCGATGGGGAGCGACATCAGTTTGATGAGCAGGGGCGCGGCGAACACGGCCGCGGCCACGATCACACCGAGTGCCACCATCACCAGGGTGAGCAGGCGGTTGGCGTATGCCTCGCCGCCGTCCTCGTCCTCCTTCATGGAGCGGACGAGCTGGGGGACGAAGACGGAGTTCAGACCGCCGCCGACGGTGAGGATGTAGATCATCGTCGGCAGGGTGTAGGCGATGGTGAAGCTGTCGCCGAGCAGGACGGTGCCGAGGGCCGCCGTGATGACCAGGCTCCGGACGAAGCCGGTGAGCCGGGAGACGAGCGTTCCGGCGGCCATCAGGGCACTGGACTTGAGGAGTCCCGAAGCCCGTCCGCCGGACTTCTGCTGCGGCGCGGGCGCCTTGGCGGGTTCGGGTTCGGGCGTGCCCGCGTGCCGGCCGCCGGAGGAGCCTTCCTGGTCCCGGAAGAGGTGGGCGAAGGCGTCCGGCTCCACCTCGTCCTCCGAGGCGCGGGTGACGAGGTCGTCGACGCCCACGAACTGAGTCGTCAGGGCGTCCTCTCCGTAGGGAAGGTGCCGGGAGGGCCCTGCGGGCTCCGGTGCGGGCGTCTGGGCCCAGAGCCGGGGGTCCGGGGGGTACTGGGACGCGGGAGGCTGCTGGTAGAGCGGCTGCGGCTCCGCGTACGTGCCCGGGGGCGGCGGCGGGTGGGACGCCCGGTCGTACAGGGCTTCGCCGACCGGGTCCTGGGCGGCGAGATCGCGCGCCCGGTAGGGGTCGTGCTCGTAGGCGTGCTGGAGGTACGGATCGGCCGGAGCCATCTGGTCCGGTCCCGTCTCCGGGGGCACACGGTCGGCGCCCGTCCCGCCCGCGCCATGCACGCGGTCACCGTCGTACGGCGCGTTCATCGAAACCCCACCTCATCGTCCCCGGCCGACCGGCCTCGACAGACATCGCTCAACGGTCCACTTTCTCACCCGTCCCGGACGGGTCCCCGCTTTCCGGCCCGGTGTCCGGTGTCGGGTCACTCGGCTGCTCGGGTTCGCCGCCGCCGCCTTCCGACGTGTCGCTTGCGACGGCGCGCTTCCGGTGGTTGTACATCCTCACACCCGCGAGGACCAGCAGCAGCAGTCCGCCGGCGATCACCAGCAGAACCGTCGGCGTCAGTTCGGAGACCTTCACCGTGAAGGTCATCTCGTCGCCGTAGGGCGTTCCGTCCTCGGTGAAGAGACGGGCCCTGATCTGCACCTGGCCGTTGACGTTCGCGTCGGCGTCGAACTTCACCGACTGGCTGTGACCGCCCGCGATCGCCACCGGCAGCTCCGCGACCGCGCCGTCGTCGTTGAGCTTGAGACGGGTGGCGTTGTCGGAGGTCAGCCGGAGCACCAGGTGGTCGACGCCCTGCACCAGCTGGTTCTGCACGGTGACGGGGATCGTAGCGCTGCGGCCGGAGAGCGTCACGTCGGACTTCGTGATCAGGTTCACCTGGCCGACGAGCCCCTGGAGGTACGTGCGGACCGCGTCACGGTACTGCTGGGCCTCCAGCGGCTTGCCCCGCCAGGAGGTCGACATCGAGCGGTTGATGGCGTTGCCGAACGGGGTCACCACCCGCTCCGGCTGCGTCAGGATGACCTGGAAGCTGTTCAGCGAGTCCTGGATGGCCCTGATGTCCTGGAACGCCTGCGTGGGCAGTTCCTGGCTGCGCAGCTTCTTCGGGTAGGCGGACGAGCTCGGCACCCGGGTGGTCGCCCTGGCGTCGGGCTTCACCTCGGAGGCGGCCACCAGGTCCACGGACTCCGTCCAGCGGCCGTCGTCCAGCGTCCTGAGGGCCCGTGCCATCGTCTGTGCCTGCGCGGCGGTGGGCATCCGCTGGGGAGCCACCACGATGCTGCGTTCCTTCTCCTCGTCCTGCTTGGTGAACGCCAGGGTCTGGGAGAGGAAGTTCTGGACGGCGAGTGTGGAGCGTTCGCCCCCCGTCATGTCGCCGCCGAAGGCCGTGGAGAGCCGGTAGTCGGCCACGACCGCGTTCGTACCGCCACCGATCGGCCGGGCGGCCGTGGGGGTGTACAGCAGGTTGCCGGTCTCCTTCAGGCTGTCGCTGCGGGCGATCACGTTGTGAGCCCCGGCCGACGTGGCCACGTCGACGATCGAGGGATCGACGGCACCGTCCACGGGCCAGGCGAAGTCGGTGGTCGGCGTGGTGTGCAGCACCGTCTCGACGGTGGTCGTTGCCGCCTCGGTGGCCGTCTGCAGATGGCTGAGGGTGCCCGAGACGTTCTTGCCCCGGTGGGCGATGGACGCGAGGTCGGGGTCGGCGAACGGAAGGGCGACGACCTTGCCGCCGTTCACCGCCTTCTGCAGGTCGTCGAGCCACTTCTTCGCGACCGCCTGGTGGGTGCCCGGGACGGTGGTGTCCCCGGACTTGACCCGGTAGGTCCCCGCCATCGCGTCGACGCTGGCCAGCAGATCCGGATCGATCACCCAGGTCACCGGGGCACCGCTGCCCAGGGAGACGAGCTGTTCGAGCCGGCCGCCGGGCTCCAGCTCGGTGGCGAGCTCGTCGTCCTGGAAGACGGGGGTCTGCTGCTCGTCCGAGGCGGTCTCGGCCGTGATGTGCGCCGAGGCGATCAGCGGCCAGAGGAAGGTGAGCTTGGACTTGGCGTCGCTCTCCTCCGGCTGCCAGGGGAGGAAGGTGCGCTGGATACCGAGCACCCGCTCGTAGGAGCTGCCGGAGGTCTGCCCGGTCAGGGAGACGGCCAGTTGGTAGACACCGGCGGAGTCCAGCGGCAGCTTGTCGACCGGCACGGAGAGCGAGAAGTCCTGGCTGACGCCCTTGCGGAGCGTGGCCACCTGCACGGTGTACGGGTCGCCGAGCGGCTCCGCGTCGACACCCGGCAGATATCCGGTCCGCTTGGCGTTCGCGTCGATCGAGGAACGCCCCGAGAGCCGCGGACCGACCCGGAGGTCCACCTCGGCGTCCTTGATCGTCTCCTTGCCCCGGTTGGTCAGGGTGCCGGAGACGACCAGCGTGTCTCCTTCGACCGGTGCGCTGGGAGCGAGCGAGTTCAGCGCGACGTCGACCGTGCTGGAGACGGGGGCCGCCTTCTCCGCCGTGCCGGTGAGAGGAGCCGATGCCGCCGGCCCGGCGAGCAGACCGGTCAGCAGGGGCACCCCCAGCAACACGGACGCTGTACGCCTCATCCACCGGCGAGCAGGAGAGGGAAGTGTCCCCTGGGAGTCTGCCGCCTCGGCCACGCGTGTACCCGTCCCTCGTCGTCGTCAGCTGGGGTGTCGATCGCTGTCGGTTCTGCGTCCCCGCATGGTAACGAGGTGCGCTGTGGCGGAGTGCTCCGGACCGCCCCTCATGATCGGCAGAGTCTCGCAGGGCTCCTGGAAACGATGACGCCCGGGCCGGTCGGTGCACGTACCCTTTTCTGTTGTGCCGAACGCCAACGAAGACAAGACCAGCGCCCTGAGCCAGGCGGAGCCCCGTGCGGTCAGCGAACTGCTGCGGGTGTCCCCCGTCGCCGACGACCTCGCCCGCCGTTTCGAGGAGGCGGGGTTCTCCCTCGCCCTGGTCGGCGGCTCGGTCCGGGACGCGCTGCTCGGGCGGCTCGGGAACGACCTCGACTTCACCACCGACGCGCGGCCGGAGGACGTCCTCAAGATCGTCCGTCCCTGGGCCGACGCGGTCTGGGAGATCGGCATCGCGTTCGGCACGGTGGGCTCGCAGAAGGACGGCTACCAGGTCGAGGTCACGACCTACCGCTCGGAGGCGTACGACCGGACCTCCCGGAAGCCCGAGGTCTCGTACGGGGACTCCATCGAGGAGGACCTGGTCCGCCGCGACTTCACGGTCAACGCGATGGCCGTCGCCCTGCCGCGGAAGGAGTTCGTCGACCCGCACGACGGGATGAAGGACCTCGCCGACCGGGTCCTGCGCACCCCCGGAACACCGGAGGCGTCCTTCTCCGACGACCCGCTCCGCATGCTGCGGGCCGCACGGTTCGTCGCTCAGCTCGACTTCGAGGTGGCCCCCGAGGTCGTCGCCGCCATGAAGGAGATGGCGGCCCGCATCGAGATCGTCTCGGCGGAGCGTGTCCGGGAGGAGCTCAACAAGCTGCTCCTCTCCGAGCACCCCCGCAAGGGTCTGGGGCTGCTGGTCGACACGGGACTTGCCCGGTACGTACTGCCGGAACTGCCGGCGCTCCGGCTGGAGAGTGACGAGCATCACCGCCACAAGGACGTCTACGAGCACTCGCTGACCGTCCTGGAGCAGGCGATCGACCTGGAGAAGAACGGCCCGGACCTGATCCTGCGGCTCTCCGCGCTCCTCCACGACATCGGCAAGCCCCGGACCCGGCGCTTCGAGAAGGACGGCCGCGTCTCCTTCCACCACCACGAGGTGGTCGGCGCCAAGATGGTCAAGAAGCGTCTGACGGAGCTGAAGTACTCCAACGACATGGTCAAGGACGTCTCCCGGCTGGTCGAGCTCCACCTGCGCTTCCACGGCTACGGCGACGGCGAGTGGACCGATTCGGCCGTCCGCCGGTACGTGCGCGACGCGGGGCCCCTGCTGGAGCGGCTCCATAAGCTCACCCGTTCGGACTGCACGACCAGGAACAAGCGGAAGGCGAACGCTCTCTCGCGTACGTACGACGCGCTGGAGGAGCGCATCGCGCTGCTCCAGGAGCAGGAGGAGCTGGACTCCATCCGCCCCGATCTGGACGGGAACGCGATCATGCGGATTCTCGACGTCGGTCCGGGGCCCGTCATCGGTCAGGCGTACGCGTTCCTGCTGGAGCTGCGGCTGGAGAACGGGCCGATGGGCGAGGAGGCCGCCACAGCCGCTCTCACCGAGTGGTGGCGGGCTCAGAACTGATCCGCCGGTTCGTCCCGCGGGGTCGTGTTTCACGTGAAACACGACCCCCCGGGGGGGGGGGGGGGCGGGGGGTGTAGGGGGAACACCCGGGGTGAGGGGGGGGGGGCCCGAGCACGCCGCCCCGCCCAACCCCACGCG